>RFSV01000025.1 GCA_009923785.1 Acidimicrobiia bacterium
GAGCCTGGTGGAATCATCGGCGTCGGACACTCGATGGGTGGGGCCACTTTGCTGATGGCCGCCGTCAAGGACCCCTCGCTCTTCCGGGGAATCCTGGTGTACGAACCGATCGTTCCCCCGGCAGATCTGCGCATGCCGGCCAACCGTCCCAACGTTCTCGCCGATGGCGCGGCTCGACGCAAGTCGACGTTCAAGAGTTACGAGGAAGCCATCACCAACTATTCGTCGAAGCTGCCGATGTCGGCCTTCACTCCTGAGGCTCTCGAGGCCTACGTACGAGGTGGATTGCAGGAAGGCGACGACGGACTCGTGCACCTGAAGTGCGATCCATCTACCGAAGCCGAAAACTTTCGCAATCCCTCGGTTCCTCAGCTCTGGAAGAAGTTGGCTTCTCTCGACATTCCGGTGTGGGTGCTTTCGGGTCATCCCGAGCCGTTCCAACCGTCGGGATGGGCTGAGGCCGTCGCCGATCAACTGCCGAAGGGCAACCACATCGAGTACAGCGATCTCGACCACTTCGGCCCGTTCGTCGATCCGGCGCGTATCGCTCGCATCATCGACACTTTCGCCGACACTCTCGAACCCTGATCGACACGATTCCGATGCAGACTCACGATGACATCGACGAGAGTTCTGACGAGAACCCTCGAGCGAATCGTGGTGACGACGGCCTCGGCGACACCGTCGCCCGATTCGATCGTGCGGCCGACGAGTGGCTCGAACGTCTTCGCTCCTCACCGACTGCCGGGCGCGTCTTCTCCACCGCCAGTCACCTCGGTGACTGGAGCCTTGTCTGGCACGTGATCGGTGCCGCCCGCGGTCTCACGAACGATCGTCGAGCAACCCAGGCCGTCGCACTGTCAGCACTTCTCGGTGCCGAGTCGTTGATCGTCAACCAGGGTGTGAAGCGACTCTTTCGTCGAGAGCGGCCTACTGACAGCGGTGACGACCGCTTCACGGTGCGCGCACCGTCCACGAGCAGTTTTCCCAGTGGACATGCCAGTTCTGCGGTGTTCGCAGCAACGGTTCTCACCACTCTCGACGGCAAGAAGTCGGCTCCTCTCTGGTTCGGCATCGCCGCCGTCGTCGGAACCAGTCGAGCCTTCGTCCGTATTCACCATGCATCCGACGTCATCGGCGGCGCAGCAGTCGGCCTCGGCCTCGGTTTGCTCGTCCGTCCTCTGGTGAGAAGACTGCGCTGAGATCACTCTCGATCGGAGCCTCCATGACCCGAACCTTCGCCATCACCTGGGACTACCGCTGTCCCTACGGTCGTATCGCTCACGACCACGTCGTCACCGGACTGCGCGCCGGCGCCGACTGGGACGTCACCTTCCTGCCATTTTGCCTCGGGCAATCCCACGTCGAGCCCGGCATGCCCGACGTATGGGGCGCTCCCGAAACCGATTCGGGAATCCTCGCCCTCCAGGTTGCCGTCGCCGTACGCGACCAACAGCCCCATGCCTTCCTCGATCTGCACCACGCGCTCTACGAGTTCAAACACGCTCGTGGCGGGAACATCCGCAGCCGAGACGAATTAGCGAACGTCCTCACCGGATGTGGGATCGACCAGGCGTCGGTTTTCGCCGAAGTCGATTCGGGTCGACCGCTCGCCACGATCCGCGACGAGCACACGCGTTACGCCGGTAGTCATCAGGTTTGGGGCGTTCCGGTGTTCGTGGTCGACGAGAAGGCCGTGTTCGTGCGACTGCTCGACCGAGCCGAAGGTGACGAAGCCTTGGCGGTCCACACCATCGAGAGAGTCCTCGACGACATCGACTGGCCGATCCTGAACGAGTTCAAACACACCTCGGTCCCCCGCTGATCCTGTCGGCGGCCGAGCACGGCGTCACATCTCGTAACGGCGAATCCTGACATCGGTCGTCAACAGACCGTCTTGGTCGATGATCGATCCGACGCGCACGGCGAAGGGCAGATCGTCGTCAGTCCACGACTGGTTCGCCCCGAGCACGAGCCTCCCGTCAGAACCGACGGGTTGCACGACCTGCCAACGGCCTTCTGGGGCGGAATCGTCGAACACCAGACGATGAATGGCCACTCCCGACCCGAGCAGATGATCGTTGTCGCCGCGAGCCGCCAGGAGCTCGATGGTGACCAGATCGTCACCGATGTCGATCACCACGAGACGGACGTGAAGTTCGCCTTCAATCGGGGGCCCGGTATCGGACGCCACCAGTCGCACAGCGTCTTGCCAGTCGCCCGACCGCAGGCGATCGAGGGAAAAGAACACGATCTCCTGATCGTCCAGCCATCCGCTCGTCCACGCGTCGAAAGCCAACACACCCGGAGCGTGACGACGCGTCGATTCGATCTCGCGCGGTGAGGCGCTGTTGCTCATCACGTCGAGGTAACTGTCGTACACATGATTGTCACCCACGCCAGCCGATGATGCGCTGTGTGGCCAGCCGAAGGCGTGTCCGATCTCGTGCTCGATCAGGTCGAGAGGTGGTTCGTCTCCCCAGTACGACGAAAAGTCGGAGGCCCCCACGTAAGCGGCCCGCCGGGACTCCGAAGCCGAGCACGGACGATCGCAACGTTCACCGCGACGGCCCCAACCCCCGGGGGCGTCGACTGCGTGCTGGGCATCGGCCACCACGAGCACGCCGTTCGTCGACGGACGAGACTGATCGAGGGCTCGATCGACACAGTCGACCGCCGTCTCTTCGGACTCGATCGCAACATCGTTGGCAGCGGTCCACTCGAGACTGACGCGACCGTGCGACCATCGCCCGAAGTAGTCCGCGACCCCGGCCAGTCGATTCACGATCTCCGAGACATCAGCGGTCAGGCGCTCGGCACTGGTCACGTACAGCGGATCAGCCGCGTCGTCAGGAACTCGACAGATCGCCACCTCCCATCGATCCACGCCGATGACGACGTCGCGAGTCAGCACTTCGCTCTCCCCGAGGCCATGGTTCAATCCACGCTCCCAACGAGTGGGGGTGGCGCATCCGACCAGGGCGATCGTCAGCACGAACGCCCCCCACGCGACGACGGCCGCCCGCCGCCTCATCGTGGCCCCTGGCGTCGCACCCGAATGCACGTCATGCCGTCGAAGGTATCCGGGTCCTAACCTGACGTCGTGGTTCAGGAGATCTCGTTCGAACGGCGCATGTCCGATGCCGAGGGCCTGATGTGGCGCCTCGAGAAGGACCCGCACCTCTCGTCGACGTTCGCCAACGTCTCGATTCTCGACCGACCACCGGACGTCGATCGGTTGCGTCGCCGAATGGAACGAGCAGCAACGGTGATCCCGCGCCTGCGACAGCGTGTGCATTCCACGCCGGCCAACATGTCTCCCCCGCTGTGGGTCGAGGACTCCGACTTCGACATCGACTTTCATGTCCGCCGCGTGGCGATACCGGCACCGGGAACGATGCGACAGCTTCTCGACTACGTGACTCTGATCGTCGCCGATCCTTTCGATCGAACCCGACCGTTGTGGCAGTTCGTCGTCGTCGAAGGGCTCGAGGGAGGACGAGCGGCCCTCGTCGAGAAACTGCATCACACCATCGCCGACGGCGAAGGAACCGTTCAGTTGTCGCTTCAGTTCTTCGATTTCGAACGGGACGCTCCCGAACCCGCCGCGGTCGAGATCGATCCCGCCCGCGCCCTCCTCGACGAATCGAACGCGCACAACGAGATCTGGCGCGACGTGGTGTCGGGAACTCTTCGCCTGCCCCTCGCCGTGGTGCGCCAGGTACGGGACCTCGTGGCCGACCCGGCCAGCATCCCATCGCACGGTGCCACGACTTTCGAATCTTTACGAACGGCGATGGGACAACTGACCGATGTGGAATCAGCCCGTTCTCCACTGTGGACTGAGCGCTCCACTCGCCGTCGAGCCGAGGTTCTGCGCGTTCCCTTCGTCGACGTCCGAGATGCGGCGCGGCGCCTGAATGGAACTCTGAACACTGCACTGCTGTCGGCCGCGAGTGAGGCCGCCGGTCGCTATCACCGCGAGTTCGGCGCACCGGTCGACGACCTGCGCGCCTCGATGGCAGTCAGCACGCGCTCGCGCAGCGATGGTTCCGGAGTCGCCAACTCTTTCTCTCTCGCCCGTTTCCTCGTTCCGACTCACGACATGGATCCAGTCGCGCGGTTCCACGAAGTCGCTCGAATCACGTCGGAGGCCTCGGCGTCGGCAAGTGGAAGCTTGAGCACCATCGCTGCACTGGCGTCCTCGCTCCCTACGACGATCCTCACACGGGTCGCCCGCTTGCAGGCCCAGACGGTCGACTTCGCCACCTCGAACGTGAAGGGAACACCAATGCCGGTCTTCGTCGCCGGGTCGGAGATCCTCCACAACTTTCCCTTCGGGCCCCTCGGAGGAGTGGCATTCAACCTCACGTTGCTCTCCCACGTCGGGAGCCTCGACATGGGGCTCAACGTCGACAGCGCCGCGATCGCCCATCCGGAACGGCTGCGAGAACTACTGGAAGACTCCTTCGTCGCCCTCGTGTCGTCGAAACCGACACGGACGACAAAATCTGCAACAACGCCGAAGAAGCGCGCTCGGACGAGTTGACTCGCACTCGCGAGTCGGACGACTCAGCTTCGAGTGAGAAGGTTGCGGACGTCGAGCAGAAGATCGCTCACTTCACCCGCCGACACGAGCTCACGCCGAACCATCTGCGACAAGGCCGCATCGACGATGGCCACCGCCTGGGCGATCACGTCCTCGTTGGAAGTCTTGTCGTTCACCGGCTCTGCGACCTGTGTTCCCGTCATCGTCGACTCCTCGTGCTTGCTCCGTTGTACGTCCGGTCAGGACCGGTGAGCGACATCGTCGCGCACCTCGAGCGTAATGGCGTGGATCCAGGACCGGCCAATGGCGATTCCCCTGTTGACGAGGCATCCGGCACAAACAGGGAGAATCTCCGGACCGAGCGGAGGTGGCCTACGATCCCGTCGTGGATCTGTCCTCGTCACGTGTGGTGGTCACCGGAGCCGCCGGAGGAATCGGGGCCGCCTTGGCCCGACGTTTCCACTCCGACGGAGCCTCAGTCGTGGTCTCGGACACCAACGCCGACGGAATCCGTACCGTGGCCGCAGCTCTCGAGGCGGACCGTCCAGGTTCGGCGTTCGCCGTGGTCGCCGACGTCTCCACCGAGAACGGAAATCGTTCCCTCGTCGACGAGTCCCGTCGACTCCTCAGCGGAATCGACCTCTTCGTCGCCAATGCCGGCGTGGGTCTCGGAACCGTGATCGAAACGACCACGGAGAACGACTGGATGCGATCGTTCGACGTCAACCTGCACGCACACCGTTGGGCCGCCGCCGCACTCCTACCGGAATGGCTTCAGCGTGGTTCGGGATACTTCTGCTCGACGGCATCGGCAGCCGGACTTTTGGCCCAGATCGGCTCGGCCCCCTACTCGGTGTCGAAGCACGCCGCGGTCGCTTTCGCCGAATGGCTTTCGATCACCTACGGCGATCGTGGAATCCGCGTGAGTTGCCTCTGTCCCCAGGGCGTGAACACGGCGATGTTGAATGGCGGTGAGATCGGCGACAACGGTGCGGGTGACGTGGTGCGCGCCGCTGGAGACGTCCTCGAGCCCGAGCAGGTTGCCGACGTCGTGGCCGCCGCCATCGCCGACGAGCGCTTCTTGATCCTTCCTCATCCGCAGGTCGCCGAATTCGAAGCGAAAAAGGTCGCCGATCGAGATCGGTGGTTGTCCGGGATGCGCCGTCTTCAGCGTCGAGTCCTCGGGGACCTCTGATGGCGCCACGCGCCACTCCCGAACAGTCCGAAATCCTGCGTCGAATCGGACTTCGGGCCGGTGAGGAGGTTCGCTTCCGGCGCGCCGACCGTGGTCGCTGGCAAGAGGGCCACATCTCGTGGGTCGAACGCGACGGAAGCATCACGGTGCACGATGCACACGGCGCAGCACGATCGCTACGTCCCGAACGCCTGGAAGTCAAGCGACCCGGACGTCGAGGAAGGCTCACCTGGCGATCGGTCCCCGACGTGGCGGTCACCTGGGAGCAACTCACACTCTTCTGAACGAGTACGGTCATCTCATGGGCGTACGTCTCGATCCTTCCGACGAATACATGCACGAGCTCGGCTCGGAATCGAATTTCAACGAGAGCATGTACATCAATTGCTTCGACCCTCGACACAAGGTCGGTGGCTGGTTCCGGATGGGCAACCGAGCCAACGAGGGCTACGCCGAGATGACGGTCTGCATCTATATGCCCGACGGGTCGGTCGGCTTCATGTTCAAGCGTCCACCCATCGAGAACAACGACCGTCTCGACGCGGCCGGACTCACCTGGACCATGGTGCAACCCTTCGAGGAATTGAAGATCGACTTCCTCGGCAAGGTCGTGGTGTTGGCCGAACCCGAGCAGATGGTCGATCCGAAGAAGGCATTCACCGACAATCCCTATTCCGAGTGCGAAGTGCACATCACCTTCTCTGGCCAAGGTCGACCGAGCATGTTCGGCGGCGAACCCGACACACCGCACGAGGCACCCGGTGAAGAGTTCGCCAAAGGCCACTACGAGCAGCTCGTCGAGGCGCGAGGAACGATCAGGGTCGGCGACCAGGAATGGGACATTCAGGGTTTCGGTCTTCGCGATCACTCCTGGGGGCCTCGGTACTGGCAGGCGCCTTGGTACTACCGGTGGTTGACGGCAAATTTCGATCGCGATCTTGGATTCATGCTGTCCCGTGTTGCGAAAAAAGACGGGCCCGGCACCCGAGGCGGCTTCGTCTGGGAGGACGGCAAGTTGCACTTGTGCGACCACGCCGAGATCTCGACCGAGTTCCGCGGCGACGACTCGTATCACGAACGAATCGAAGCAGTCCTTCGCTCCTCACGAAGCGGCAAGGAATGGACCTTCACCGGAGAAGTGATGAGCCTCATTCCCCTGCGTAATCGTCGTCAGACCCCCGATGGCGACTGGCTCACCACACGTATCAGCGAAGGAATGACCGAGTGGACGATGACATCGTCCGAGCACGCTGGCAAAAAGGGCTATGGGCTGTCGGAATACCTCGACCAGATCGTCGAGGGCCAGCCAGTCGGTCGAGCTGAGTGACGACTCGTCACAGGCCAATCAACACGTCGCGTACCGCACTCAAAAATGGAGTCGGGTCGATGTCGACGGCCTCCCCGTAGAGCTTCACCTTCGGTTCAGTTCCACTCGGCCTGATCTGCACCCGCACCGAATTCGATCCCGACAGGTACACGCGGACGAGAGATGCCTCCGGGTGATTC
The DNA here is from genome assembly GCA_009923785.1 of Acidimicrobiia bacterium. Lineage (GTDB taxonomy): Bacteria > Actinomycetota > Acidimicrobiia > Acidimicrobiales > Ilumatobacteraceae > Casp-actino8. The sequence continues at coordinate 7,251 of RFSV01000025.1, forward strand.
TCGATCGACGCGACACTTCGCCCAGCGATCTCGACCGGTGGCGAGGATCGGAAAGCTTCCACGACCCGAGCGCCCTCGTCGGGCGACATAGGCACCGAGAGCTCGGCTGTTCGATAGGCGCCGAACTTCCGGCTGATCGCTTCCAACCTTCCTTCGATCGTGAAACCTTCGGAAATCGCCAATCGGGCGATCTCGACCATCGCCACTGCCGCACCGACCCCGTCCTTGTCGAGAGGATCTCCTCCGACGAGGTACCCGAGAGCCTGTTCGTACGCGAAGACGAGGCGCTCGCCAGGAAAGCGGCGGGCCACATCGGCGATCCATTTGAATCCGGTGTAACTCTCCTCGAAATGCACACCCGCATCTCGAGCCATGCGTCCGACCAGAGACGACGACACGAGAGTGCTCACCACCAATCGATCGTCACCTGACGTGTGCGCCAGAACGTGATCAGCAAGCAGCCAACCGATCTCGTCGCCGGAAAGTCGTCTCCAACTTCCGTCGCTGGTGGGAATCGCCACTCCGAGACGGTCGGCGTCAGGATCATTGGCGAGCGCCACATCCGCCCCCGAGCGACGGGCCAGAGCGATCACCTCGTCCATCGCACCAGGTTCCTCCGGATTCGGGAACGGAACGGTCGGGAAGGCGCCGTCGGGCTCTTGTTGCGTATCGACCACGACGAGTCGCGTCCCATCGTGCGACTCGAGCACTCGTCGAACGATGTCGCCTCCGACTCCGTGCAGAGCCGTGTACGCAACGGTTACGCCGACACCCGCTAATCGCTCCGGGGCAATGAGGGCCACAGATGGAACGAAGGACACGTAGTCGTCGACAACCGACTCGCCGAGTCGCACGATACGCGGGTCGTCGACCGCCGAGAGAACGATCTGCGTGGCGTCGAGCGCGTCGATGGCCGCGGCGATCTCGGCGTCGATGGGAGGAACGATCTGAGCACCCGAACCGAGATAGACCTTGTAGCCGTTGTCAGACGGCGGGTTGTGACTCGCCGTCACCATCACGCCGGCCGCGCAACCGAGTCGAGTGATGTTCCACGCCAATACCGGTGTCGGAACTTCGTGCGGCATGAGGAAGACCTTCATTCCTCTCGCCGCCGCCACACGGGCGGTGTCGACCGCGAATTCACGACTCTTCGGTCGGGCATCCCAGCCGACGACGAGACCGCGCTCCGCCACCCCGTCACTGCCAGCGAGCAGTCGATCGACCAAACCGGCTGCCGCACGACGGACGACCAGGCGATTCATACGGCGCGGTCCAGCGCCGATAGGAGCTCTGAGTCCGGCGGTGCCGAACGTCAGACCACCGGTGAATCGCTCTCGTAGAACTGCCGCCGACCCCGCCACGAGAGCATCGATCTCGGCTCGGATGTCGTCATCGGGTTCGGCGTCTCGCCATGCCGTCGCCACGACACGAATGTCGTCATCCGACTGCGGTTGGCCGAAGGTTCCGGTCACGACGAGAGTTTCGCGCTACGACCGTGGATCGAGGGAACGCAGTTCCACGAGTGGGCGTGGTCCGACATGGGAAATCACTTCCGACGCGGCGATCGCACCCAGACGGCCGGCTTCGGAGAGAGATCGACCATTCGTGATGCCGTACAGAAATCCGGCGGCGAACAGATCTCCGGCCCCCGTCGTGTCGAGGACGTGGTCGACCGGTTCAGCAGCGATCGGAACGATCCCATCGCGTGTCACGATGGCGGCCCCGAGTGGTCCGCGAGTGACCACGGCCAATGCGCTGTCTCGACGCACCGAAGCGACCGCCGCCTCGAAATTCTCGGTCTCGTACAGTGAGCAGAGTTCGTCCTCGTTGGCGAAGAGCACGTCCACTTCGTCCTCGACCAGGGCACGGAAGTCGTCTCGATGTCGATCGACGCAGAAACTGTCGGACAGCGTGAGCGACACCTGTCGTCCAGCACGGTGGGCGATCCGCGCCGCGTGCCGGAAGGCCTCTTTGGCGTCGTCGCGATCGAAGAGGTAACCCTCCATATAGAGGACACGTCCTTCGGCAACGACCGCTTCGTCGACGTCGTCAGGACACAAGTAGGACGAGACGCCCAGATAGGTGTTCATCGTACGTTGAGCGTCGGGAGTCACGACGATGATGCATCGCCCAGTCGGGATTTCGTCGAGATGCGCTCCGGGCGCAAAGTGCACACCGACCGCGTGCAGGTCGTGCCCGAACACTTCACCGAGCTCGTCCGAACTCACTTTTCCGACATAGGCGCCGAGCCCACCGAAACTCGCCACCCCACTCACCGTGTTGGCGGCCGATCCACCGCTCATCTCGACGGCCGATCCGAGGGCTCGGTAGAGATGGAGCGCTCGGTCAGTGTCGACCAGAGTCATCGAGCCCTTGGTCAGCGCCTGACGTTCGATGAAGGAGTCGTCGGCATGTGAGATCACGTCGACGAGTGCATTGCCGATACCGACCACGTCGAAACGTGATCCGTCGGCCCGGGGCACGAATCGACTGCTCGGGTCAGAGAACGGCACGAAAGTCAACCGTACTGTGCCACTACGCTCGCCCACGTGACCAGAAGTGAGAACGACCTCGATCCGCACCGGCTCCCACGGCACGTGCTGCCCCAGCGATACGACGTCGAACTCGAACCGAACCTCGGTGAGGCCACGTTCACCGGTCGGGTGGTCGTCTCCGCCACAGCAACCGAAGCCACTCGGCAGATCGTTCTCAATACCGCCGAACTCGACATCCGGCAGGTGTTCGTCGACGGCCAACCGACCCCGTTCCGCGTCGATGAAGAAACCGAACGTCTCATCATCGGCACGATCGACGAGGTCATCCCAGGCCCGATGGCGATCGATATCGAGTTCGCCGGCATTCTCAACGACAAATTGCGCGGGTTCTATCGCAGCACATATCGCAACGACGACGGAGTCGAGCACGTGATCGCCTGCACGCAGATGCAGGCCACCGACTGCCGACGAGCGTTTCCCTGCTTCGACGAACCCGATTTCAAGGCCGTCTTCTCGGTTACGTTGATCGTCGACGATGGTTTGCTCGCCGTGAGCAACGGCCCCGAGATCGGTCGTCACGAGCGCAATGGCAAAGTAGCCGTCTCTTTCGCCGACACCATGCCGATGAGTACGTATCTGGTGGCCTTCGTCGTGGGTCGGCTCGATGCCACACCGGCGATCGACGTCGGTGGCGTCCCTCTCCGAATCGTCCACGTGCCGGGCAAGGCGCACCTCACCGAATTCGGCCTCGACGTGGGTGCGGCGAGTCTTCGGTGGTTCACCGACTATTACGGCATCCCGTACGCCGACGCCAAGATCGACATGATCGCCCTACCCGACTTCGCTGCCGGTGCCATGGAAAACGTCGGATGCATCACTTACCGAGAAAGTCTCCTCCTCGTCGACCCAGCCACCAGCACCCAGGTCGAGCGCGAACTGGTGGCCGACGTTGTGAGTCACGAACTCGCCCACATGTGGTTCGGCGATCTCGTGACCATGAAATGGTGGAACGGCATCTGGTTGAACGAAGCTTTCGCCACTTTCATGGAAGTGGCGGCCGTCGATGCCTATCGACCGGATTGGGAACGCTGGACCAGTTTTTCGCTCGAACGATCGGTGGCTTTCGAAACTGATTCGCTCGTGGCCACCCGATCGGTCGAATACGAAGTGCGTACGCCCGAGGACTGCGAAGGCATGTTCGACGTCCTCACCTATCAGAAGGGTGGAGCACTACTTCGAATGCTCGAGCAGTATCTCGGCCCGGATCGCTTTCGAGAAGGTGTGCGTCGGTATCTGACCACCCACTCCTACGGGAACACCGAAACCTCCGACTTGTGGGACTCGATCGAGGCTGCCGTGTCGAGCGACGGCGGTGAACCCGTTCGCCGAATCATGGACTCATGGATCTGGCAACCCGGATATCCACTGGTGAGCGCCTCGGTCGTCCAATCCCCCGACGGTGCACGCCTCCGACTCGATCAGCAGCGGTTCCTGTTCGACACCGAGGCCGACGTCGCCCATCAGTCGTGGCTCGTTCCGATCCACCTTCGCGTCGGCTCCGACGAGAGTCGCGTCCTACTCGATGACGAGCCACTCGAGATTCCGCTTCGAAGTGCCGGGGCCGTCGTCATCAACGCCGGTGGCCACGGCTTCTATCGCGTGGCCTACTCCCCCGAACTCCTCTCGCTCATTGATCGCTCGACACTGGCCTCATCGTCCACGATCGAGCGGTACAACCTGGTCGACGATGCGTGGAACGCAGTAGTGGCCGGTCGACTGTCGGCCTCCGACTATCTCGCGTTCCTCGATGCCTTCGTCGACGAACGCGAACTCGCCGTCTGGCAAGTGATGGCGAACGGACTGCGAGCTCTGGGTCGACTTCTCGAGGACGCGGCGTACGAAACTCTTCGCTCGCACGTGCGTCGACTCGTCGCTCCGGCGTTGGCCGATCTCGGTTGGGATCCCGTCACCGGGGAGGACGATCTACGAGGCAAGCTGCGCGGTCTGCTCGTGACGCTCGCCGCGGTGAATGGCGCCGACGCCACGGCGATCGACAGATGTCGGGTACTCCTCCGCCGATCACATGACGAACCCAACACGGTTCACCCCGAATTGGTCGCCGCCGCCACCACCGTCGTGGCCGCCCATGGCGACACGAGCGACTATGACGACATGGTCCAACGTTTCCTCGATGCCGACACTCCGCAAGAACAGCTCCGCTACCTCTATGCACTCGCGGAGTTCGATTCGTCCGAACTCCTGCGACGCACCTGCGAGTTCGCTCTCGGTCCTCACGTCAAGACACAGAACGCCCCATTCCTGTTGGGACGCTGCATCGCCAATCGTCGTCACGGCCGCGACGCGTGGGAGTTCGTTCGCCGTCATTGGAACGAGGCGAACGAAAGATTCCCGTCGAACACCATCGTGAGGATGATCGATCCGGTCAAGCTCTTGAACACCTCCGACGCCGAGACCGACGTCCAGGCGTTCTTCTCCGAACATCCCATCCCACAAGCGGCGAAGACTCTCGACCAGATCCTCGAACGCCAGCGGGTCAACGTCGCCCTGCGCGGTCGGGAAGAACTCCCTCTCGCGTCACACCTGGCCTGAGTGTCGGAGGCGGTTTCATCGGCTCCCGGAGATCGAGCCGGTTCGGCTACCGTCGCATCGTTCGTCGTTCGTTATCGGAGGAACCATGACCGAAGCCTGGATCATCGATGGAGTCCGCAGCCCCCGAGGCAAAGGGAAGGACACCGGCTCACTGCACCACATCCACCCCCAAGAGTTGCTCGCGCAAGTGCTCAACGCGCTTCAGAAGCGCGTGGGATTCGACCCGGCCGACGTCGATGACGTGATCATCGGCAACGGCAACGACGCCGGCGATCACGGAGCGTGCATCGGCCGCATGGCCGTTCTCGCCGCCGGATGGCCGGTGGAGGCCCCTGGAGTCACCATCAACCGCTTCTGCGGCTCGGGGCAGCAGGCTGTGTCCTGGGCCGCCATGGCCGTCCAGTCCGGACATCAGGACTGCGTCGTGGCCGGAGGTGTCGAGTCGATGTCGCGCTGGCCGGCACCGAGCGGGCCGCCCGACTTCACGGTCGGCAACGCGGCCCTGCGCGCCATGTATCCCCTCGTTCCCCAGGGTGTGTCGGCCGATCTCATCGCCACTCTCGAGGGCTTCACTCGCGAGGACGTCGACGCTCTGGCGTTCGAGAGTCAGCAACGTGCCGCGCGCGCCCAGGCCGAAGGACGTTTCGATCGCAGTGTGGTTCCGATCCTGAATCCCGATGGTTCGGTGGCTCTCGACAAGGACGAGCACCTTCGGCCGACCACAACCATGGAGTCGCTGGCCGGACTCGCGCCGTCGTTCGAGCGTCTCGGTAGCCGCGTCCTCGATGGCTTCGAGAAATCGTTCGACGACATGTGCAAGCAGGTGTACCCCGACATCGCCGCAGTCGAGCACGTGCACCACGCCGGAAACTCATCAGGCGTCGTCGATGGCGCAGGCGTGATCATGGTGACCAGCCCCGAATACGCCAAGGCCCACGGTCTGAAGCCGCGGGCTCGCATCGTCATGTCGGCGGTCGCCGGTGCCGAACCCGTGATCATGCTCACCGCACCTGCTCCGGCTTCGAAGCGGTGCCTCGAGCGAGCCGGAATGACCACCAAGGACATCGATCTCTGGGAGATCAACGAGGCCTTCGCCGCCATTCCATTGAAGGCCATGCGCGAACTCGGCATCACACCCGAGAACGTCAACGTCAACGGTGGCGCCATCGCTCTTGGACACCCCATCGGAGGCAGCGGCCCGATCCTCATTCAGACCGCCCTCGATGAACTCGAGCGCCAAGACAAGACCACGGCTCTCATCACGATGTGTACCGGTGGCGGAATGGGAACGGCGTCGATCATCGAGCGCATGTGATCGTGCCCGATCTCGACAGGTTCGCGCAGTTCCACGAGTTGAAGTTTTCGCGTCCGGCGACAGGCGTTCTGCAGATCACCCTCGACGGGCCCAATCTCAACTCGGTCGGCGTCGAGGCTCACCGTGAACTCGCCGACGTGTGGCCAGTGGTCGACCGCGATCCCGACACCCGGGTCGTTCTTCTCACCGGCGCCGGGCGAGCGTTCTCGGCTGGAGGAAGCTTCGATCTCATCGATGGAATCATCGGCGATTACGAGATCCGATCCCGAGTCATGAGAGAGGCGCGCGACCTCGTTCGCAACGTCATCGAGTGCACTCGTCCGATCGTGTCGGCAGTCAATGGACCAGCTGTCGGTGCTGGACTGGTGGCCGCCCTCCTCGCCGATGTGTCAGTGGTGGGCCGCACGGCGCGCATCATCGACGGACACACTCGACTCGGTGTGGCCGCCGGCGACCACGCCGCCGTCTGCTGGCCCTTGTTGGTCGGTATGGCCAAAGCCAAGTACTACTTGCTGACTTGTCGAACCCTCACCGGGGAGGAGGCCGAACGAATCGGTCTGGTGTCGATGTGTGTCGACGACGATCAGGTGTACGCATCGGCCCTCGACGTGGCGACCGAGCTGGCCGACGGAGCCCAAGCGGCTCTGCGCTTCACCAAGCACACGCTCAATCACTGGTACCGCACGATGATGCCGGCTTTCGACGCGTCACTCGCCTACGAGTTCTTCGGCTTCGGCGGGCCCGACGCCGCCGAAGGTGTGGCCTCACACCGCGAGAAACGACGCCCCGACTTCCGCGGACCAGCCGGCGACTGACGACATCGTCGTAGCGAGGCCGACCTCAACTACGCGGGAGGCCGAGAACGCGCTCTCCGATGATGTTGCGCTGGATCTCCGACGACCCCGCATAGATCGTGTGTGCGCGGCTGAACAAGAAGGTGTGCTGGAAGTCGTGCGCGGTCGAGCCCTCGGGCTGCAGGACGAGGGCGTCGGCGCCGAGCAGATCGGCCTCGAGCTCACCGAGTCGCTGGTGCCATTTCGACCAGAACAGCTTGCCGATCGAACCCTCCGGACCAGGCTGACCACCCTGCAGGAATCGGGTCACGTTCCGCAGGCCGGACCAACGCATGATCTCGAGTTCTCCGTAGGCCCGAGCAAGACGCTGACGAATCTCCGCATCGCGTTCGACACCTTTGTCGACTGCCAACTGACGAACCTTGGCGAACTCCTTCGCAAAACGCAGTTGCTGGGCCATGAACGCCGTTCCGCGCTCGAAACCCAGAGTTCCCATGGCCGTTCGCCAACCATTGCCGCGACCACCGACGATCATGTCGGACGTGGTCACCGCTCCGTCGAAGAAGACTTCGCAGAAGTGATCATTCCCCGATAGGTCCATGAGCGGTCGGACCTCTACGCCGGGTTGGTCGATCGGGACCAGCACGTACGACAACGATTTATGCGCGACCTGGTCGAGTTCGGTGCGACACAGGACGAAGATCCACTGAGCGAACTGAGCCTGGCTCGTCCAGACCTTCTGACCGTCGACCCGCCACGTACTGCCGTCGAGGACTGCGGTGGTGCGCACACCGGCGAGATCGGAGCCGGCGCCGGGCTCACTGAAACCCTGGCACCAGTACTCGTCGCCCCGCAGAATCGGCGGGAGAAAACGCTCCTGCTGCTCCGAACTTCCGAAGGTGATGAGAGTGGGACCAAGGAGTCCCTCTCCGAAGAAGCCAGCTCTCTGCGGTCCATCGGCGAGTGCGTACTCCTCGGCGAAGGCCAACTCTTCGGCTACCGATGCCGCCCGCCCACCGAACTCCTTCGGCCACGTGAGTCCGAGCCAACCGGCACGACCGAGTTCTTGCTCCCATCGCACTCGAACCGGCCAATCGTGAGCGCCCATCTCCGCGGACGTACCGAGGGACCGGTACTCCCCCACGAGATTGTCGGACAACCAGCTCCGTACCTCGTTGCGGAAACTCGTGATCGAGGGATCGTCGGTGAACTCCACGACGACAGTCTCGCAAGTGGCGGGTCGACTCGGGTAATTCGCCCGACCACATCGGTCACGTAGGACTGGTGGCGCAAGGGGGTGGCGTAAAGTCGACTCGTGTCGACCGATCCACGTCAACTCTTCGATCTCTCGGGCCGACGCATTCTCGTGACCGGTGGCAGTCGGGGGCTCGGCAAAGAGATGGCCCGAGTGTTCTCTCTGGCCGGGGCCGACGTGATGATCGCCAGCCGGTCGCTCGACTCGTGCCGAGCGACCGCCGACGCAATCAGTGCCGAGTCGGGTCGCGCTGTGAAAGTGCACGCATGTCACGTAGGTCGCTGGAACGAAGTCGACGAGTTGGCCGAGGTCGCATGGAACGAACTCGGAGGGGTCGACGTCCTCGTCAACAACGCCGGCAAGTCACCGCTGTACGAGTCGGTAGCGGCGATCGACGAGAAACTCTGGGATTCGGTCATCGGACTCAACCTGAAAGGGCCGTTCCGACTCTCAGCCCTGCTCGGCACTCGCATGGCCGAACGTGCCCGGACCACCGGCGTCACGGGGTCGATCGTCAACATCTCGAGCATCGCAGCAATACATCCCACTCCGGACGTCATTCCCTACACCGCCGCCAAGGCTGCCCTCAACGCCATGACCATCGGATTCGCTCAGACTTTCGGGCCTCACGTGCGGGTGAACTGCATCATGCCCGGATCGTTCCGCACCGATATCAGCAAGGCCTGGAACTGGGATCTGGTCGACCAGGCGATGAAACGTATCGCTATGCGTCGGGTGGGCGAACCCCACGAAATCGTGGGCGCGGCGCTCTTTCTCGCCAGCGATGCCTCCTCGTACACCACCGGAGCCGTGTTCACCGTCGACGGCGGCGTTCCCACCTGATGTTCTCACCCATCTGCGAAAGAGAGACACCGATGACCCACACCCGAGAATTCCTGGTCGAACACCACCGACGTTTCGCCGAGGCCACCAACGCCGGTCGGGCCGACGTCACCATGGCCATGTGCGTCTCTGGCGCGACCGTCTGGCACAACTTCGACGACAAGACCATCGAGTACGCCGGTACGGGCGCAACACTCGAATGGATGCACCGTCAGATTCCCGATCTGCGTTGGGAAACGCGCACGATCGCCTACACCGACGACGGTTGGGTGTGGCAGGCGGCCATCACCGGAACCGCGCCCGGCGGCGAACTCCGCGCCCACTCGTGCATGATCGTCCATCTGAACGCCGATGGCCTCATCACCAGCCTCGACGAATACATCGACCCTGCGGCCATGGCTCCGCTACGCGCCGCGCGCTGACGTGTCGTCACTTCTCGTCATCTGCACAGGTAATGCCGCGCGTTCGGTGATGGCCGGCGCCGCTCTCGTCGACCGCGAACCACGCCTCGACGTGGTGACGGCCGGAACTTTCAGCGTCGACGGTCAGCCCATCAGTTGGCGCACGAGAGAAGCCCTCCAACGCGTGGGCCTGGAGGCCCGCCAACATCGCAGCAAGCAGATCACCCGTGAGCACGTCGAGTCCTCCGATCTGATCATCGGACTCGCCCCTGAACACGTGCAGTGGATCCGCCGCGAACATCCCGACATGGCCTCTCGTACAGCGACCCTGCGACGCCTCGTGCGAGACCTCCGATCGGACGGACCTCTCACCGATCGCGTCTCGCAACTGGCCTTGCATCGCGTCGAACTCCAACCATGGGAAGAAGTGATCGATCCGGGAGGCGGCGAACTCGACGACTTCGTAGCGTGTGCCATCGACGTGGTCGCCCTGATCGACGGACTCGTCGATCGACTGCGCCCGATCGGATGACGTCGAGAAGCCGTCAGTCGTCGACAACGTCGACAGCGACCACACCACGCGCCACCAGATCGTCGATCCTCGGCTCGTCGTAACCGATCTCACTCAGAATTTCCCGTGTGTGCTGCCCGAGCCGAGGAGCATGAGACCGCTGTTCGGACGGCGTGCCGTGAAAGTCGATCGGTGAGGCGATCATGGTCGTCGAGCCGTTGCTACCTCCGGCCGCTCGCAACTGAGGGTCGGCCAACACTTCGTCGGGGGTGGCCTGCGGCGTCCAGAACATGTCGGGTTCGCCGGCGAAGATCTCGGCCCATTCGGCCAGATCACGCGTGGCGAACACCTCGTCGAGAATGGCGATCAACTCTCGGGCGTTCACGGCCCGGTCGGCCGAGGTGGCAAAGCGCGGGTCGTCGATCAAGTCGGGCCGCCCGGCCACTCGGGCGAGAGGCGGCCAATGACGGTCGGCTTCGACTCCCACCACCCAGAACCGCCGTCCGTCTCGGGTGCCGTAACTGTTGGCCGTCGGAGACGGAGCGGTCGCATGATCGGTGACCGGAGCGCATCGCCCCCAACTCGACACAAGACTGAGGTCGTAACCGAGCGTGTACACGCCTTGTCGATAAAGCGACGTGGACACCATCTGTCCCTCGCCCGTTCGTTCAAAGCGCAGCGGCGACACCACCGGCCAGAGCGAGCCCTGTCGGGTGATCGCCCATCCCCCCGCGCATGATCGGAGGTGTGCCGTTCTCTGGTGTGTGCAGGTGAGCCATTCCCGAACGGGCCCAATACGCCGAAATGTCGAAACCGGGTCGATCGGCATCGGGACCTTCCAGCCCGAAGCCGGTCACCTGTGCGTACACGAGTCGAGGATTGACATCGCGTAACGACGGATAATCGAGGCCGGCTCGCTCCAACGAATCGGGACGTACGTTCGTCACGAACACGTCGGCCGACTGCACTAACTCGACGACGATGCGTCGACCATGGTCGGACCCGATGTCGACGGCGATCCCTCGCTTGTTGCGATTGTCCAATTCGAAGATCGGATTATCACTGCGGTTCCGACTCAGCATCGTTCGAAACAGACGCGACGGATCACCACGCAACGGTTCGACCTTCACGATCTCGGCACCCCAGTCGCCGAGAACCCCTGACGCTGCCGGTCCGGCGATCCAGAGCCCGAGTTCGACCACCTTGATACCGCTCAGGGGTCCGGACATGGACGAAACCTAGCCGTGGCAGCAAAAGACCCGAGTGCCGAAGCACTCGGGTCGATTCGGGTGGAGGTGAGGGGAATTGAACCCCTGGCCTCAACAGTGCGATTGTTGCGCTCTGCCAACTGAGCTACACCCCCGAGGGTGAACCGGCGAACCGGCGCCGAGGAACTCTACCGGGGGGACGAGTGCGTCGGCCGACTCAGGCAGCCCGGATCCAGTCGCGTCGATACGACTGGGTGACGGACTGATACCGCCGGATCTGCGAGAGCTTGTAGCAGTAGCCGACGAGAGACATCGCCGCCAGCACGAACACATAGATGAAGAAGTCACTCTTGGTGGTGAAGGCGATGAACGCCGAGCCGAGGGTCACGAGGGCCAGGGTCAACACGACGTTCTGACGACGCTGACGCACGAGATGGGCTCGCGACATCGATCGGGTGGCCGAGGCATGATGCACCGCTTGGCGGGTGGCCCGTGGTGCCGGACGACGCGCCGCTACCGGACGAGCAGGCGACGGAGCCAAGGGCCGCGCAACGCGCAACGGGGAAACCTGACGCTGTGGAGTGGAACGCTGGAGGGTCGACAGTTGACGACGGAAGTCGACGACCGATGAATGCGGACGGTTCTCCGAGCGACCACGTACCAGCGGCGGAATCAGAACGGCCGCCCAGGCCGCACCCACCACCAGAAGCACGATTTTGCTCACTGATCGACTCCCCTGAGATCTCGAGCCGACCAAGCGGTCCGCTCCGTTTCGTTACAATTTAGCAACATTCGTGACGGCGACGGCAACGAAGCCCCCGGTATTTCACCTGTGACCCCAGCCACCCACACTGGCCCCGTCACCCCTGTTCGACCACATCACTCCTGCTCAGAGCGTTCGTAGTGCCCCGAGCGACCTCCCGACTTGTGCCAGAGGGCGAGTTCGCCGATCACCATGTCCCGGTCGAGCGCCTTGCACATGTCGTAGATCGTGAGGGCCGCCACCGAACAGGCGTGCAACGCCTCCATCTCGACTCCGGTGCGATCGACCGTCTCGACAGCCACCTCCACGAGCACATGATCGTCGTCGACGTCGAAGTCGACCGTGACGGCACTCACGGGAATCGGATGACACAGCGGGATCATGTCGCTCGTCCGCTTGGCGGCTTGGATTCCAGCCACGCGGGCCACCGCCAGCACGTCGCCCTTTTTCATGTCACCTCGCGACAGGGCGGCGATCGTCTCGGACGCCATGAACACCTTGCAGCGAGCCACCGCCCGACGGTGCGTGGACTGCTTGTCCGACACGTCGACCATTCGCGCCCGCCCACCGGCATCGAGATGGGTGAACGAATGTGGTTCGTTTGTCATGTGGTCAGCCACCGATCTGGCTCATCGAGCGTCCGGGGCGGACGAAGTTGACCTGGTTGATCTGATGCCCAGCCCACTTGGTGCCGACGGCCCGCTCGATCTCAGCGGCCACCGTGTCGTCGTCGGCTCCGTTCCGCAACAACGCGCGGAGATCGAACTCGGTCGTGGCGAACAGACAGGTTCGGAACTGTCCGTCGGCAGTCAGACGTACACGGTCGCAGTCAGCACAGAACGGCTTGGTGACGCTCGGAATGACGCCAACAGTCCCTTTTCCGTCGAGATACCGCCAACGATCGGCTGGTGCCGCCCCGCGCGCCGGTACCGATTCGAGTGGGAACGCCTCGCCGATTCTCGACACGATCTCGTCCTGGCTCACGACCTTCTCGTTGTCCCAATGGCCTTCGGCGTCGAGTGGCATGAACTCGATGAACCTCACTTCGATGCCGAGACGCCGCCCGAAGTCGGCCAGATCGAGGATTTCGTCATCGTTCACGCCCCGCTCGATCACCGCGTTGATCTTGACGCTCTCGAATCCGGTGTCGATCGCGGCCTGAATCCCGACCAGGACGCGATCGAGCTCGTCACGTCGAGTCATTTGCTCGAATTTGGCTCGGTCGAGGGAATCGAGGCTGATGTTGATTCGACGAAGCCCAGCCCTGCGCAATTCGTCGGCACAGTTCGCCAACGTGGAGGCGTTGGTGGTGAGGGCCAGATCGATCGACTCGCCGGCCAGAGGTGAAGCCGAGTCGACGGGAACCTTCAGCGCCGCCAACTTTGCGATCAGAACAGGCAAGTGGGCTCGCACCGTGGGCTCACCACCGGTCAGACGAATTCCGTCCACTCCGTAGCGCTCGACGAAGAGGCGAGCCAGACGTTCGATCTCTTCGAACGTGAGAACTTCGCTCTTCGGCAACCAGACCATTCCTTCGGCCGGCATGCAGTAGGTACAGCGGAAGTTGCAGCGATCGGTCACCGAGATGCGCAAGTCGCGAATCGTGCGACCGAACGGATCGACAAGGTCCTGGGCCGCCATGACGAAAGGATAGGCGTCAGTCTCCGAAGAGAACTACGTCGACCTCGCCACCGGCCACGATCCCACCGCCATCGGGCACCACGGCTAGCCCCGAGGCGAGAGCACTCGCCGCCAATTGATGACTCCCCTGCGCGCCCACGGGACGAACGTGGATTCGCCCGTCCGCAGCACGCGTGGTGAGCACCCGCTGGAAATGAACCTTGCCATCGGCCTGTCGCACCAAGTCGACATCGGTGATCGCCGACACTCTGGGGCGATCCTGCAATTCGGGACCAAAGCCCGCCATCTTGCGCAGGGCCGGACGTGCGAGAAGTTCGTAGCTGACGAGAGAGCTGACGGGATTGCCCGGCAATCCGAACACCGGGACTTCCGAGCCGTCACGACGAGCCAGTGATCCGAAGGCGAAGGGCTTGGCCGGTTTGATCGCGATCTGCATCCACTCCATCGACGCGATGCGCGACAAGACGGCCTTGACGACGTCGTAGTCGCCCATGCTCACACCACCGCTCGTGACGATGGCATCGCATTCGGTTGCTGCCAAACGCAAGGTCTGCTCGAGCGCGGCCTCATCGTCGCGCACCACACCGAAGTCGACGGCGATGCAACCCGTTGCCGACACCAGTCCGAGGAGCATCACTTTGTTGCTTTCACGGATCTGTCCGGGGAGCAACGGCGAACCATCGTCGATGAGTTCGTCACCCGTCGACAAAACGGCGACTCTCGGACGACGAATCACCCGCGGTTGGCGCACGTTGATACTCGCCAACACTCCAGCCACCGCGGGAGTGATCGGCGTACCGGCCTCGAATACAAGGTCGCCGCGCCGAACGTCGTCGCCGGCGGCACGCACGGCCGCGCCTTCCGGCACCGAACGACGGACCTGAACGTGCTGTGAACCATCGAACGTCGATCGGTCTCCAGTAAAGGTGGTGTCCTCGACCATCACGATCGCATCGGCGCCAGATGGGATCGGAGCGCCCGTCATGATGCGTACTGCCTCTCCGGGACCGACACGAACGTCACCCGGCGCTCCAGCCGCGACTTCTCCCACGACAGCGAGCGAGACCGGGACGTCATCGGCGCCGGTCGTGTCGCCGGCGCGCACCGCGTAGCCGTCGACAGCCGTGTTGGCGAAAGGCGGGACGTCTTCGTCAGCCCGGGCGTCAGCTGCGAGTACACAACCGACGGATTCGTCAACGTGCACCGAGATTGCCGGTAAGACTGCGCAGCGTTCACGAACCAGACGACGAGCCTCGTCGATGGGCACCATTCCCTCGACGGTACCGGTCGAGTCTCGTTGCTGGCACACTCGAGTCATGACGTCGGACGCCGGCCCCACCTATCGGCTCCTTCCACTCGACGGGATGCACGCCGCCTGGTCCACCGACGACGGCCGAGGCAGCGAGACTCTGTCGTTTCGTTTCGAGAACGAGGCCTGGACGGCCGAGGGGCTGGTCACAGGGGCGGACGTCCACTACGTGTTCCGACTGACCGCCACGTGGCAACTCCAGCAGATGCTCCTCTTTCGCGACATGGACGAACCGGATCTGTGGCTGGCCAACGACGGCCGAGGACGTTGGGGTGAGGTCAACGGAGCGGTCAGGCGCGAACTCGGCGGATGCGACGACATCGACGTGCTGTGCAGCCCGTTCACCAGAACGATGGCGATCAGGCGCCTACACCTCGAGGTGGGACAGTCGACCGACGTCGAGTCGATCACGGTCGACACCGAAACACTCTCGGTGCAACGCGCCCGACTCGAGTACACGCGCCTCGGATCCCACCTGTGGGTAGTTCGACGGGACGACGGCGGACCGAGCCACGAGTTCGAGGTCGACGATTTCGGATTGCCCCTCGACATCGACGGCCATTTCCGACGCACTGCCTGATTCGCGCGAGACCGGCATCCCCCGAGAGCTACAGCGATTCGAGCCAGTTCCGCAACGGGCCGCCGTGCTCGGGGTGTCGCAGACCGGCCTCGACGACGGCCTGCATCCAACCGAGGGGATGCCCGATGTCGCGCCGACCGACAGCGGAGACCACCCCGTAGAGATGGCCGCTCGATGCCTGCAGTTCGAGGGCGTCGGTCAGTTGGATCTCACCACTTGAACTGGGGACGACTCGTTCGATCGCGCCGAACACATCGGGCGTGAGCGCGTAGCGCCCGATGATCACGAGATCACTCGGAGCGTTCTCTACTGCCGGCTTCTCGACAACGTGGCGAAATGGAATCGCCGGGACTCCGGCCACCAATCGCTCGCTCTCAGAAGGTTCGACGACTCCGTAACGGAACACTTCTTCGATCGGCATGCGCTTCAGCGCGATCGCCGAACGACCACTCTCGTCGAGCACTCGGCCGAGGTCGACCAACAACGACGGGGCAGCCATGAGTTCATCGGGTAGGAGGACGAAAAATGGCTCGTCACCCACGTGCTCGGACGCACAACCCACTGCATGACCAAGCCCTCGCGGACGATCCTGTATCGCAAACGAGATGCGGATCGTGTCGCCGAATCGGCGCAAAGAATCAGCGAGTTCGCGTCGTCCTTGTCGTTCGAGGGCTTCCTCGACCCAAGAGGCTCGCTGGAAGTAGTCGGCTACCGCCGGCTTGTCATCACTCGTCACGATGACCACATGATCGACGCCGGCGCCGATGGCTTCGTCGATCACCAGCTGAAGAGCGGGGAGTTCACCGATCGGAAGGAGTTCTTTCGGCACCGATTTGGTGGCGGGCAACATGCGAGTTCCCTGCCCGGCTGCCGGGATCACCGCAGTGCGGATCGACGATGCACTCGACACAGGGTCAGCCTAGACTTCATCGCTCGGAGACCCCCATGCCTACTTACGTGTACAAGTTCCTCGACACCGGCGAGACCATCGAGATTCAGCAGGCCTTCACCGACGATGCGCTGACCGAGGCCCCTCACCCGTCCGATGGTTCGATGCGTCCGGTCAAGAAGGTGTTCCAACCGGTCGGCGTCACCTTCAAGGGTGGCGGCTTCTACAAGACCGACAGCCGTGGTTCGTCGAGCGGATCGAGTAGTTCGTCCTCGAGTACGACGAGCGGGTCGAGCGATACCGCGTCCAGCCCGTCGAGCGCATCGAGTGACGCGTCGAGTGGATCGAGCAGCACGTCGACGAGCCCGAGTGTGTCGACTGCCGGTTCCGACTGAACTTTCAGCGCCAACCGGCCGAGAGCACCAGGAAGATCACGAGCGCCAATCCGAGTCGATAGATCACGAACGGTGCGAACGTGCGGGTTCGGACCAATCGAAGCAATCCCCACACAGCGAGCCAACCCGACACCGCAGCAGTTGCGATTCCCACCAACATCGGAACGAGCAACCCGTCGGGGACCCCATCGGACACGAGTCCGGCCACCTTCACGGCGCCGGCGCCAGCAATCACCGGAAGGCTCATGAGAAACGACAAGCGGACGGCCGCTTCACGTCCGTAACCGAGGGCTAGAGCGGCCGTCATCGTCACACCCGACCGCGACGTGCCCGGGTTGAGGGCGAGCACCTGGGCGCCACCTACCAACAGAGCATCACGCAGCGACAGTTCTTCGACGCGGCGATCGCCGCGT
>RFSV01000026.1 GCA_009923785.1 Acidimicrobiia bacterium
TCGTGACAGGCATGTCGCTTAGACAACCCGATTTTTTATCCGAACTAAACGAACAACAGCGTAAAGCGGTTAGTCTTACGGACGGACCTTTACTCATTATTGCTGGTGCAGGAAGCGGCAAGACTCGAGTCTTAACCTATCGGATTGCCTACATTCTGCAACAGCAAAAAGCTCTGCCCCAACAAATCCTGGCCCTGACGTTCACCAATAAGGCGGCTCGTGAAATGCAGGAGCGTATTCTCAAGCTCCTACCCTCCCTCTCGGCTCGCCTTTGGATGGGCACCTTTCATTCTATTTTTGCCAAAATTTTGCGGTCAGAGGGTACAGCTTTGGGCTATACCCCAAATTTTTCGATTTATGACACATCGGACTCCGAGACAGTCATCAAGCGGATTCTCACTGAATTAAATTACGATCCGAAATTAATCCGTCCACGTACCATTCAACGTCGGATTAGTGATGCAAAGAATCAACTCGTCTATCCGGATCAATACAAAGAAAAATTCGTACTGAGTAAACTCGATCAGATCACGTCGGAAGTGTATGAGATTTATGAACAGCGTTTGCTTCAGGCAAATGCCTTGGATTTTGATGATTTGCTGATTAAGCCGGTTAGATTATTTGAGGAGCACACCCCTATTTTACAAAAGTATCAAGATCTCTTTCGTTACATCCTTATCGATGAGTATCAGGATACGAACCATGCTCAATACCGGGTTACAAAACTCCTCGCTGCACAACATCAAAATATTTGCGTTGTGGGTGACGATGCTCGTGTCGTTCGTCTCGGCAGGGCTATTCGTCGCGACGTGTCTGGTGCTCGGGCGGATGACCCGTTCGTCGGTGATCCCGTTCGGCCCCTTCCTGATCGGTGGGGCCATCGTGGCGATTCTCATCACGTGACAGCCGGTACTTCGATCGGAATCCCATCGAAGTTTTCATCTCGTCGTGAGTGACTTCGCCAATCTGATCGATCCGGTCGCCTCGGGTCGGGTGAGTGCCTGCATCGCAGTGTCGAAATCGGGGAGTGCGAACACCTCTCCGTCGTCGGTGACCATGAGAAAGCGATCGAGGCTCGACAGAAAAGTTCGATCGTGGCTCACTGCGACGACGGTTCCTTCGAATCCGTCGAGAGCTTGTTCGAGGGCCTCCGACGATTCGATGTCGAGGTTGTCGGTGGGCTCGTCGAGGAGAAGAACGTTGTGGCCGTCGAGTTCGAGGCACAAGATCTCGAGTCGTGCCTTTTGTCCGCCCGAAAGAGTGGGGAAGTCCTGTCGAGCATTCCCGTGGAGGCCGTATCGCGCGAGTGCGCGCATCGACTTCTCGTCGTCGACGAGTCGATCCCGAACGATGTCGATCACCGCTCGACCCCTGAACTCTGGCCGATCGTTCACCTGAGTGAACATGCCGACAGAGGTGCGAGGACCAAAGGTGATCATTCCTCGGTCGGGTGAGCTCTTACCGGCGAGTACGTCGAGCAGATGGGTTTTTCCCGTCCCGTTCGGGCCGATCAAGCCGAGTCGCTCACCGTGATGGATCTCGTCATCGAAGGGAAGGAAGAGATCGTCGATGGCGACCCCTTCGATCTTGGCGACGCGCCGAGCGGCGTCCGCGCCACGCAGCCGAACGTGAATGCGCTGATCGGGGACCGGAGGTGGAGGAGGCCCGGCGGCCACGAACTTCTCCCAGCGAGTCTCGGCGGCATTGGCCTTGGTCGCGTTCTTGAAGTTCTGAGCGGCGCGTTGCTTCATGATCTTCATGTGGTGGAAGAGTCGACGTTCTTCGTCGTTCCATCTCTTCAGGTGGTCTCCGAGCTGTTCCTGGCGCCTGGCTCGTGCCTCGGGAAACGTGGTGTACGAGCCACCGTGGACCCACGCACCCGAACCCTCGATCACCACGATCTTGGTGGCGACTCGCTCGAGTAGGGCACGATCGTGGCTCACCATCAGAACGGTGCTCTTCGTCTCGAGGAGGCGTTCTTCGAGCCACCGGCGAGTCGGAATGTCGAGATAGTTGTCTGGTTCGTCGAGAAGGAGGACATCGGCTCCCGACGTGAGCAGTAGGTCGAGAACGAGTCGTTTGCGTTCGCCACCCGACAACTCGGACACCAATCGACGAGAGAAGTCGTCGACTTTCGTCTTGACACTTCGTTCGGCCGCGGCGAACCATCTCGTCTCGAGCTCGTATCCGCCGAGATCACCCCAATCGGCCAGAGCATTGGCGTACTCCATCGCCCCATCGGAGGGATCGTTCGCGAGACGACGCTCGGAGGCGGCCAGACGACGTCCCGCCGTTCGCAGTGTGGGGGGAGCGACTTCGATGAGCATGTCGCGCAGCGAATCCGTCGGACGAGACATGCCGACGTCCTGCGTCATCGAGAGCATCGTTCCTACGATGCTGTGATCACCGTCGTCGGATTCGATCTCGCCGGAAAGTATCCGCAGGATCGTGCTCTTGCCGACCCCGTTGGCTCCGACGAGTGCAGCCCGATCGCCGGGTGCGACACCGAACGTCACATCGAAGAAGAGTTGGTCTCCTCCTGGAGGTGCATAGGCCAAGTCGGACACCGAAATGCTCACCGGACCATTCTTCCGTCCCCCGACGTCATTCGGACATCGTGCGATCGGGCATCATGTTCGTGTGATCGTTCATCTGGTCGACGGGACCTACGAGTTGTATCGGCAGCACTACGGCCAGGCGGTCCGGTCGTCGACCCCGTCGCCGAATGCCGCAACCATCGGTGTGTTGAATTCGACGTTCCAGTTGCTCACCGACGGTGCCACACACATCGGAGTGGCCACCGATCACGTGATCGAAAGTTTTCGCAACGACCTCTACGACGGCTACAAGACATCGGAAGGTATGGAACCCGAGATCCTCGGTCAGATCCCGATCGTGGAGGAGGCCCTGCGCTCGATGGGTGTGACGGTGTGGGCGATGGAGGAGTACGAGGCCGACGACGGCCTGGCCTCGGCGGCCGCTGTCGCCGCCGGCGATCGACGCGTCGAGCAGGTGCGGATCCTCAGCCCCGACAAGGATCTCGGTCAATGCGTCGTCGGCGAACGCGTCGTGCAGGTCGATCGGCGCAAGATGGCCAAAGACGGCAGCGGACTCGTTGACGAGGCCGCGGTGATCGCGAAGTTCGGCGTACCTCCGGCGAGCATCGCGGATTGGCTCGCGCTCGTAGGCGACACCGCCGACGGTTTTCCGGGTCTCCCGGGTTGGGGGGCCAAGTCGGCGAGTTCCGTTCTCGCCGTGTACGGCCACATCGATCGCATCCCCGATCGAGCTGATGAATGGCAGGTTCCCAATCTGCGTGGTGCGGTCAAACTTGCCGCTGCGTTGGCCGACAATCGCGACCTGGCGACGCTGTTCCTGAAGATCGCCACCGTCGTGACCTCGGTGCCGGTCGGTCGAGTCGATGACTGGTCGTGGACCGGTCCGACCGACGACTTCTCGGATTTCTGCGCCGATCTCGGTGTTCCACGACTCGCCGATCGCGTGGCGAAGTTGGCCGAGTCTCGCGGGCGGTAGCCTGACGTCGTCTTTTCCTGTCCAGTGAGGTGACGGCCGGGTCCTGTGCAACGGGCCCCCGTGAATCAGGTCAGGACCGGAAGGTAGCAGCCTTCAGCGGATCAGTTCGTGTGCCGCAGATCGCCTGGCCGTTGCCTCACCGGACAGGAAAAGGCCATCGGGAAGGATGCGAGAGCGGCCGAATCGGCAGCACTGGAAATGCTGTGACCTCGCAAGGGGTCCGTGGGTTCAAATCCCACTCCTTCCGCCATGGACGACGTCGAAGCGATGTCCATCGCGCTCAACGAAGCGCGTCGTGCTCTCGAACACGACGACGTTCCGGTGGGAGCCGTGGTTCTACACGATGGTCGGGTGATCGCCGCCCGCCACAACGAGCGCGAGACGTCGGCAGACCCGACGGCTCACGCCGAAGTTCTCGCCTTGCGTGATGCTGCGACTGCGCTCGGTCGGTGGAGACTCGACGATTGCACTCTCGTGGTGACGCTCGAACCCTGTGTGATGTGTGCGGGAGCTTTGCTGAGCGCGCGCATCGGCCGACTGGTGTACGGAGCGGCCGATCTGAAGGGCGGAGCCACGGCCAGCCTGTACAACGTGTGCGCTGACCCCCGTCTGAACCACAATCCTCCCGTGCGGCACGGAGTGTCGGCGGCCGAATCGACCGAGTTGCTCGAGACGTTCTTCGCGTCACGTCGCTGATCGGAGTTCGAAGTGGTTCGGCCGAATCCGTTGAGGCAGTGGCTTGCGGCCAACCCTCTTCGTCTGTTACCGGCGTCGTTCGCCGCGCTGATCGCGACGGGAACCGTGTTGTTGAGACTCCCGTTCTCACAGGCGGACGGACGAGAAATTGGTCTGTTGGAATCGTTGTTCACAGCGACGAGTGCCGTGTGCGTGACCGGATTGACCGTGGTCGACACCGCAACGGCATGGTCGGGATTCGGCCAGTCGGTGATCCTCGCCCTCGTTCAACTCGGTGGACTCGGAATCGTGACCCTGGTGAGCGTGGCAATACTCCTCGTCTCGGATCGGATCGGCGTGGCCCATACGAGGGCTCTGGCCGCCGAAGTGGGAACCGACACTTACTCCAGCATCAGCCGACTCGTTCGCGCCATCGTGATCACCACTCTCGTGTTCGAGGCGGTCTTTGCAATCCTGCTCGCCCTTCGATTCCACTACGCGCACGGTTACGACGCCTGGTCGTCGCTCGCGCACGGCACCTTCCACAGCATCTCGGCGTGGAACAACGCCGGCTTCTCGTTGAACTCCGACAGCCTGAGCAGCTTTGCCTCCGACTTCTTCGTACTCGGGGCCGTCTCGGTTGCCGTGATCGTCGGGGGGATCGGTTTTCCGGTGTTGAGGGGCATCGCGACGCACCGACACCACTGGAGTCGTTGGACCCTTCATTCCAAATTGATGGTGGCGAGCACCGGTGTACTTCTCGTGGTTGGATTCCTCGGTTTCTTGGCGTTCGAATGGTCGAATTCCGAGACCCTCGGTGCTCTGCCATCAGGCGACCGGGTGGGAGGTGCCTTCTTCATGTCGGTGCAACCCCGAACGGCCGGATTCAACGCAGTCGATACCACTGCACTTTCCGAAGAGTCCATCGTGGTGTCGATCGTGATGATGTTCATCGGCGGAGGAAGCGCGTCGACAGCTGGGGGAATCAAGGTCACCACGTTCGCGTTGCTGGCCTATGTGATGTGGGCCGAAGTGCGCGGTGATCGGGACGTCAACGTGTTTCATCGGCGCATTCCGGAATCGGTCCAGCGGCTCGCTCTCACCGTGAGTCTCGCCGGCGTCGGCATTCTCACCGTGGCGACTCTCGCGCTCATGGTGATCGGCGACGGTGGTCTGGCCACCAGCGCGTTCGAGGCGGTATCGGCCCTGTCGACCGTGGGGCTGTCGAACGGGCTCACCGCCGAACAGGACGGAGCCGGCCAAATTCTTCTCACTGCATTGATGTTCGTCGGTCGACTGGGCCCGGTCACGTTGGCGACCGCCATCACCTTGAGGAGTCGCCCCAACCTGTTTCGGTATCCGACCGACCAACCTTTGATCGGTTGACGGGTGAGCCTCGTATCGTTGTCGATCGAGGAGCGATCCGGGGAGAACGACGATGACGACCACCAATCCAGCCACCATTCATCCCGACGACCGCAGCGGAGTCCTCGTCGTCGGCTTGGGTCGATTCGGTGAGGCGTTGGCGCTGGGTCTGATCGCTCAGGGAATCGATGTCCTGGCCGTCGACTTCGACGAGGAAATCGTCCAGCGTCTGTCCGGTGACATCCCGAACGTCGTACAGGCCGATGCCACCTCGGCGCGTGCACTACGCCAGATCGGGGCCGACAACTTCCGACGCGCCGTCGTGGCCATTGCCACCAACATCGAGGCATCGGTTCTGGCGAGCCTCGCTCTCATCGATGAATTGAAGATTCCGACCGTGTGGGCCAAGGCGCTGTCGCTCGAACATTCCAAGATCCTCGAACGGGTGGGAGTGCAGCGAGTCATTCAACCCGAGCACGACATGGGCCAGCGAACGGCGCGCAGCATCGCTCGTCGCGTCAACGACTACTTCACGGTGGAGGCGGATTTCGCCTTGGTCGAAATGGTCGTTCCACCGCGCTATGCCAACAAGAAGTTGGGTGACACGGCGATTCGCGTCGACTACGGCGTGACCGTGGTCTGCATCAAGCCGCCCGGTGGCCCGTTTCAGCACGCCGATCAAACGACCGTGCTCCTTCCTGACGAGATGATCCTGCTCGCTGGCCATCCGAAGGACCTCGACCGCTTCGTCGCAGACGCCTGAAACGGCCGGTAGCCTCGCTCGACGGAAGGGTGCCCGAGCGGCCGAAGGGACACGCCTCGAAAGCGTGCGACGTGCAAGCGTCCGTGGGTTCAAATCCCACCCCTTCCGCCAGTTGGTTCGATGTGAGTGGGCCTAACGGTGCCGTCTGTTCAGCACTCCGTGCCGTCGTCCGGGGGCACCAGGTCGATCAGATAGCGATCGACGACGTCCTGAGCGCATTCACTCGCGCTGTACCCGGTGTGTTGTTCGGCATCCACCACGAGAAGGCGACCGTCCTCCAGAGCGCGAGCCATGTTTCGTGAACTCTCGAGTGGTGTCGAGGCATCACCGGTCGTACCGATCACGATGACGGGTCCGGCTCCGATGCCGGTGACGTCGATTCGTGGATCGACGGCATCGGGCCAAAAGGTGCAGGAATAGTTCCCGGTCGTGTACGGCGAGAAGCGCGGCGCAGCTTCTTGGAAGCGTGGGACGAACGAGTCGGCTTCTTCGATGGTGAACCGCTCGTCGTCGTCGGCGCAGCCGATCGCGATGAAGGCCTCGAGTTCGTTGCCGTACGAACCGTCGGGTTGGCGTTGGTAATAGGCGTCCCACAGTTGGAGAAGACCACTGCCGTCACCGTCGATGGCTTCGGCGAGGGCGCTTTCGAGGGTCGACCAATACTTCTGGTCGTACATGGCCTGCGCGACAGCGGTCAGGGCCATTCCCCGTGTGAGGTCGGGACGGCCATTTCGAGTCGGTAGTGGGTTCTCGTCGATGAACTCCATGAGATCGTCGAATGCACTCTCGGCGTCGCCGTCATTGTGGATCTTGCACGATCTGTTTCGTGAGCACTGTTCGAGGAAGCGGCTGATCGCCTCTTCGAAGCCGCGAAGCTGTTGGACACTCGCTTCGATCGGATCGGCGTCGGGGTCGGCGGCACCGTCGAGAATCGCTGCTCGAACCGTGTCGGGAAAGAGTGTCACCCATACGGCACCGAGTTCGCTTCCGTAGGAGAACCCGAAGTAACTGATGGTTTCCTCACCGAGAGCGCGACGCAGGCTGTCCATGTCGCGAGCGGTGTTGTTGGTACCGGCGTGATCGAGAATTCCCGGATTGCTCTTCTCACAAAGGTCGACGTATTGGCGAAGAAGGTCGATCCCCGCTTGTTTTTCGGCTTCGGTGTCAGGAGTGATGTCACCTTCGGTGAACCAGAGGTCGTAGTCGTCGATGCAGTCGATCGCCGGGATCGACTCCCCGGTTCCGCGCGGATCCCAACCCACCACGTCGAAGCGATCGAGAATCGCATCGGAGTAGATCTGAGTCGCGGCGAAAGCGAGTATCGACCCTCCGAAGCCAGGTCCACCGGGGTTGACGAGCAGCGACCCGATTCGTCGCTCGGGATCGCGAGCCAGGTGCCGCGCGACGTACAACGAGATCGTCTCACTGTCGGGGTCGTCGTAGTCGAGGGGGACGTCGAGAAATCCGCATTCCACTCCATCGAGACAGTCGTCCCAGGCGATCGACGTCGGATCGGAGTTGTCAGGTGTCGTCGAGGACGACGACACCGGAGTGTCGGACGAGTTGATCAAGTCGATCGAGGAATCGGCACCGCATCCCGCGAGAAGAACGAACCACGCGAAACCAATGGTTAGACGACGGGACATCACGTCACCCTAGAGACATGTTTCCGGCCCGGCAATGCACGACGCCGAATCAACAGTCGACATCGCCGGCCGGTCGAGTGGGATCGATGAGATAGTCGTCGACGGTCCGGGTCGCGCAGTCGTCGGCACCGTAACTGGTGTGATCGAAGGACTCGACCACGACGAGTCGTGCATTGGCGAGCACATCACGCATGCGACGCGTGCCCTCGAGTGGAGTGGCCGGGTCTCCCGTGCTGCCGACGACCAGGAGGGGTGTGGCACCCGACCACTCGACGTCCGGTGGAGGAGTCGGCTCGATCGGCCAGTGAGCGCAGAGCAGCAGTTCGTACAGAACACTGGCTCCAAGACGCGGTGAGACGAGGGCGAGGTTGTCCATAGCTCGGAAGGCGTCGTCGACGGTGAGATCTGCCTGTCGATCGAGGCATGTGATGGCAACGTACGAATCGATCGAGTCATCGGGATGACCGTCGCGCCATCCGCCGAAGTAGCTGTCGTAAAGAGAGAGCAAACGATCGCCGTAGCCGCGGGCTGCCTCGGCGAGCGCCTGGTCGAGCAGCACCCATGACTCTTTTCTGTAGAGAGCGTTGAACACTGCGATTTGAGCGACACCCTCACCGACTGGTGGCCGGTCACCGTCGACGACGAGGGGAAAGCGGGCCAGGTCGGACATCAGTCGATCGAACACCGACCGGGCATCGTCGAGACCGGTCACGAATTCGCAGCCGTTCTCGTCACACTCGTCCAAAAAGGCCTCGAGACTTCGTTCGAAGCCGATCGATTGGAAAGTGAGCCAGTCGACGAGGTCGAGAGTCGGATCGGCGGCGGCATCGAAGACCGCTGCATGCACGGTGTCCGGGAACATCGTGACCCAGGTGGCTCCGAGTTCACTGCCGTACGAGTAGCCGAGGTAGCTCGCCCTTTCCTCGCCGAGAAGGCGGCGGACGAAATCGATGTCGCGAGCGGCGTCAGCGGTTCCGACGTGGGCCAGTAGGTCACCGACGTTCTGGATGCACGAGTCGACGAAGCTCCGTGCCGCGGCGACGATCGCCATGCGATCGGAGGGAGTCTCGGGAGTCGGATCGAGAGAGAAGTACGCGTCGATGTCGTCGGTGCAGTCGAACTTCGGCCGCGACCCCGACGTGCCTCGAGGATCCCATCCGACGATGTCGAAGCGGTCGAGGACGACGTCGGAAAAGTTCCACCGAGGGTCGATAGCCAGCCAAATGGATTCGGCGCCCGGTCCACCTGCGTTCGTGAAGAGGACTCCGATGCGTTCACTCGGCTTGCGGGCGCGATGACGCGCGACCAGCAGGTCGAAGGTCCCGAGACCGGAGTCGTCGTAGTCGACCGGTACCTCGATCACTGCGCAGTCGGCCGGACCCCAAGAGCACGGTCCCCACTTCACGGTGGGTGGGGACGACGCTGTCGGGAGAGGCGATGTGAGCGAGGGTTGCGTGTCTGTTGGTCCGTCAGTCGAGCAGGCACCGATGAGTATCGAGATCACGACGAAGATCGTGAGTCGTGCCCTCATCGCTTCGCACAGTAGGTGAAAGTAGCCTCGACTGAGTGCACACCAACCCCCATGCACTCATTCCCCGTGATCGCTCGGCGGTCGAAGGTCAGCGATTCGGCGGACGTTCGTTTCGTCGAGTCTGGACGTTCGCTCGTCCCTACCGACTGAGCATCTCCGGATTCCTGACCACCATTCTCCTGTCTGCGCTGATCGCGCTCGTTCCGCCGTTCGTCTTCCGGGCCATCATCGACGATGCGATTCCCGACGGCGATCGATCGCTGATCTGGTGGCTCGCCGTAGTGGCCGTGATCGCTGCTTTGTTCGACGCGTTCTTGGCCATCGTTCAACGGTGGTTCTCGGCTCGTATCGGTGAGGGTCTCATCTACGACATGCGCGTCGCACTGTTCGACAAGGTGCAGCGCATGCCGGTCGCCTTTTTCACGCGTACCCAGACCGGTTCGTTGATCAGCCGCCTCAACAACGATGTGATCGGAGCTCAATCGGCGGTCACATCGACCCTCGGCAGTGCCGTCAGCAATGTCGTGGTCCTCGTGACGACATTGGCGGCGATGTTCGCTCTCGAATGGCGACTCACCGTGCTGTCGCTCGTGGTTCTTCCGATCTTCATCGTCCCGGCCAAGCGGGTGGGTCGCAAGCTCCAAGAGATCGCGCGTGAACAGATGGGTCTGAATGCGCAGATGAACACTCAGATGACCGAACGCTTCAATGTGGCCGGCGCGCTCCTGGTGAAGCTCTTCGGACGTCACGCCGACGAGGTGGGTGGGTTTTCCGAAAAGGCCGCTGGCGTGCGTGACACCGGAATCCGGTCGGCGATGTACGGACGTGTGTTCTTCGTGGCGCTGGGTCTTGTCGGCGCCCTCGGAGCCGTGGCGGTGTACGGGATCGGTGCTCAACTCGTGGTGTCGGGTGACATCACTTCGGGAACTCTGGTCGCCCTTGCCACTCTTGTCGCCCGGGTGTATCAACCCCTCACCGGCCTCACCAATGCCCGAGTCGATCTGTTGACCTCGTTCGTCAGTTTCGACAGAGTCTTCGAAGTTCTCGACGTACCGGTGGCAATCGCGGACCGACCCGGTGCGATCGATCTCGTCGATGCGCGTGGCCGGATCGAATTCGATCATGTGACGTTCCGCTACCCCATGGCAGCCGAGGTATCGGTGGCTTCGCTCGAGGCGCCGGGCGCGGCAACGGGAGATCCTGACGTCGATGTGCTGCACGATGTGAATCTCGTGATCGAACCGGGCGAGACGGTGGCCGTGATCGGTGCGTCGGGTGCGGGTAAATCGACTCTCGTCTCGTTGATCCCGCGTCTCTACGACGCCACTTCGGGAACGGTGCGAATCGACGGGCATGACGTCAGGGATCTGCGCGGCGATTCGTTGAGACGTTCGATCGGCGTCGTGTCGCAGGACCCGCACCTCTTCCACGAGAGCATCGAGTCGAATCTGCTGTATGCACGTCCTGACGCAACAGTCGAGGAGTTGCAGCTGGCCTGCGAACGGGCCCGTATTTTCGACACGATCGATGCCCTGCCCGATGGTCTTCGTACCGTGGTCGGCGAGCGGGGTTATCGCCTGTCGGGTGGTGAGAAGCAGCGTCTCGCGATCGCTCGATTGCTGTTGAAGGATCCGGCCGTGATGATCCTCGACGAGGCGACGAGCCACCTCGACAACGAGAACGAAGCTCTGGTTCAGGCGGCGCTCGACGAGGCGATGCGCGGACGCACCGCCGTCGTCATCGCCCACCGATTGTCGACGATTCGTGACGCCGATCGCATCGTGGTGATCGACGAGGGTCGTGTGGTCGAGACCGGATCACACGACGAGTTGTTGGCCGCCGACGGCGTGTACGCCCGTCAAGTACGCGCCGGGTCCTCGTCGCTGTGGGCCGCCGACCCGACCTGATCGACCAGATGCACGAGGATCAGCGAGGTGCTGGTTGGGCTCCACGGACGAGACGACCCGGTAGATCGCCGGTGTGCTGCCCACCCGAGAAGGTGATCACACCACGCTTGATGGTGTGTTCGTAACCGGTTGCGGTCTGCATCAGGCGACGACCTCCGGCCGGAAGGTCGTGCACGATTCGTGGCGGGAGGGCCGACAGGGCGGCCATGTCGATCACGTTGAGGTCGGCGAGATATCCGGGAGCCACCACTCCTCGATCGAGCCAGCCGACATGACTCGCCGTTCGTTGCGTGAGGTGATGCACCATCAACTCGACGGGCAGGCGACCGTCGTCGTGTCGGTCCCGAGTCCACAGGGCGAGTGCTGTCGTCGACATGCTGCCGTCGCATATGGCGCCGCAATGCGCACCGGCATCGGAGAGTCCGAGCACGGCGTTCTTGCGGAGCAACATTTCGCGAACGTCGTCGAGGTTTCCATGCGAGAAGTTGAAGAGCGGCTTGTAGAGCAGCTTGTTGCCGTCGTCCTCGCACAGCAGATCGATGAGGAACTCGACCACTGGTCGTCCTACGGCTGCAGCACGCGCAGCGATCGAGTCCGACGACTTCGGCTCGTAGTTCACCGGATTCTCCATCGGGAAGATCTTGTGAAAACTGCCGAAGATGTCGAGGGCGAGACCATCGAGTTTGGTGACCGCCTCGGCGTGTTCGGCGACGAGTCGAGTTCGTCGTTCTGGCTCCTGCAATGCCCGAACGATCTCGGGGAGCGGCCGGAACATGATCTCTTGGAAGCTGGGGCAGATCATGAGCGGATGAGCGGTGGCGGTGAGTCCTTGCAGGATGCCGATGGGACGAACCGCGACTTGTGTCTTGAGCGGTGCGCCGCGACCCACCTCGGTGTCGACCCACGCGCCCATCTCGCGCCAGCGATCGGGCAGTTCCTCGGGTTGCTGGACCGTCATGCTCAGCGGACGACCAGTGGTCGAGGCCAGTGCTGCCATGAGCGCCATCTCGTCGACAGCGAAGTCTGAATCGGGGGAGAGATATGCATCGGAGATCAACTGCACGACACCACGACCGGTATCACCCATGGCCTGCACGAGTGCCAACAACTCGTCGGCCGACGAGAAGCGAGTACCGAGAGGGGCACCGTCTTTCGTGCGATGCACATAAGTGCGGCTGGTGGTGAAGCCGAGGGCTCCGGCCAGAATTCCGTCGCGAACGGCGTCGGCCATGGTGACGAGTTCGGACGCCGTGGGAGCCTCGTTCGGATCGGCGCCCCGTTCGCCCATCACGTAGGCGCGCAGCGGTGCGTGCGCCACCTGTGTGGCCACGTCGATTGCGTACTGACGACGATCGAGCGCATCGAGGTACTGCGGGAACGTCTCCCAGTCCCAGGAAAGTCCTTCGGCGAGTGCCGTTCCGGGAATGTCTTCGACACCTTCCAACATGTTGATGAGATAGTCGTGTTGTTCCTGGGTGGGAATCGCCGGAGCGAATCCGACCCCGCAGTTACCCATCACGATCGAGGTGACACCGTGGATCGACGACGGGGCCAGGATCGGGTCCCAGGTGGCCTGACCGTCGAAGTGGGTGTGGATGTCGACGAAACCTGGTGTCACCATCAGACCGTCGGCATCGATTTCTCGGGTCCCGGCGCCATCGACGTGCGAGGCCACGTCGGTGATGCGGTCACCGCTGACGGCCACGTCGGCCCGGTACCCCGGGGCGCCCGTCCCGTCGACCACCACTGCGTTGCGTATGACCAGGTCGTGCTCGCTCATGTCGCCATTCTGACCGATTTCTGGTCTGACGCATTTCTGGAGGGTGATTTTGACCTGGGAGGTGAAGAACCCGTACCAGAATCCCATGACTTGAGTCATGATGACTGAAGTGTTGGGGAGGAGAGGTTGGTTTGATCTGAGGAGGGGGCTAACTTGACACAGGCCGACGCAGGTTTCGACTTCCCCCCGAGAAACCTGCGTCGGACCAGTCTCCCCGGCGGGTCTCCCCCGGTTCACACGAAAGAGGTAGCCACCATGGCCAAGGCAGTCGGTATCGATCTCGGAACCACCAACTCGGTCGTCTCGGTCCTGGAGGCCGGCGATCCAGTGGTCGTTCCCAACTCCGAAGGCGCCCGCACCACCCCGTCAGTGGTCGCCTTTTCGAAGGCCGGTGAAGTTCTCGTCGGTGAGGTGGCCAAACGACAGGCCATCACCAACCCCGATCGCACCTTCCGCTCGGTGAAGCGCCACATCGGCACGAATTGGACGAGCGACGACATCGACGGCAAGAAGTACACACCGCAGGAGATCAGCGCTCGCACCCTCATGAAGTTGAAGCGCGATGCCGAGGCCTACCTCGGTGACACCGTCACCCAGGCCGTCATCACGGTTCCCGCCTACTTCGACGACGCGCAACGAACCGCCACCAAAGAAGCCGGCCAGATCGCCGGACTCGAAGTGCTCCGCATCATCAACGAACCCACGGCTGCCGCACTTGCCTACGGACTCGACAAGGGCAGCGAGGACGAAACGGTTCTCGTGTTCGACCTCGGCGGTGGAACCTTCGACGTGTCGGTTCTCGAGATCGGTGACGGCGTGTTCGAAGTGAAGAGCACCCACGGTGACACCAGCCTCGGCGGTGACGACTGGGACCAGCGCGTGATCGATTGGCTCGTGTCGCAGTTCAAGTCGGCGCACGGTGTCGACCTCTCGGCTGATCGCATGGCGATGCAGCGTCTGAAGGAAGCGGCCGAGAAGGCCAAGATCGAACTCAGTCAGGTGCAGCAGACACAGATCAACTTGCCGTTCATCACTGCCACTCCCGATGGTCCGCTTCACCTCGACGAGTCGCTGTCGCGATCGAAGTTCCAAGAGATGACCGCTGATCTGATCGAACGTTGTCGCATTCCGTTCGAACAGGCGATCAAGGACGCTGGCCTCACCAAGGGTCAGATCAACCACGTGATCATGGTGGGTGGTTCCACTCGAATGCCGGCCGTCCAGGATCTCGTCCTGTCGCTCACCGGTAAGGAGCCGAACAAGACGGTCAACCCCGACGAAGTGGTGGCGGTCGGTGCGGCCATCCAGGCCGGTGTGTTGAAGGGTGACGTGAAGGACGTTCTCCTTCTCGACGTCACCCCGCTGTCACTCGGTATCGAGACCAAGGGTGGCGTGATGACGAAGCTCATCGAACGCAACACCACCATTCCCACCAAGCGCACCGAAGTGTTCACGACTGCCGAAGACATGCAGCCGTCGGTCGAGATCCATGTCTTGCAGGGTGAGCGCGAGATGGCGATGTACAACAAGACACTCGGCAAGTTCCAGCTGGTCGATCTTCCGCCGGCACCGCGCGGTGTTCCGCAGATCGAAGTCACCTTCGACATCGATGCCAACGGCATCGTGCATGTGAGCGCCAAGGATCGAGCCACTTCGAAGGAGCAGTCGATGACCATCAGCGGTCAGTCGACGTTGTCGAAGGACGACATCGATCGCATGGTGAAAGATGCCGAGGCTCATGCCGAGGACGACCGCCAGCGCCGCGAAGAGGCCGAGGTGCGCAACAACGCCGACTCGCTCGTCTACCAGACCGAGAAGATCTTGCGTGAGCAAGGTGACAAGGTCTCGGCCGACGAGAAATCCGCTGTCGAAACTCCTCTCGCCGATCTCAAGAAGGCGCTCGAAGGCAACGACAACGCGAGCATCAAGGCGGCGACCGAGGCTCTCATGTCGGCCAGTCAGGCCTTCAGTCAGAAGCTCTATGAGTCGGCGGCCCGTGACGAGAACGCAGCCGGTACGTCGGCATCGGGTGCTGGTTCGTCGAACGATGACGAGATCGTCGACGCCGAGATCGTCGACGCCGACAAGTGAGCTGATCGATGGACGCCGACATGGTCGAGACCGACGAGAGCGCCCCCGAGTCCGAGGGCGTCGACTCGGCGACCGAAGTGGCCGAGGCCGCCGAAGTCGTGGAACATGACATCGATTCGCTTCTTGCCGAACGGGATTCGTTCCGCGACATAGCGCAGCGATTGCAGGCCGATTTCGAGAACTATCGAAAACGGGTCACCGCTCAGACCGCCGATGAAGTGGAGCGGGCGACTGGCCGATTGGCCGAAGCCTTGCTCCCGCTCCTCGACGCGTGCGAGGCGGCCTTCGTCGCTCATCCGGTCGAAATCGAGCCGCTCTTCAACCTGCTTCTCGGCGAATTGAAGAAAGTTGGCCTCGAGGGTATGGACATCGCCGGATCGGCATTCGATCCGAATCTTGCCGAAGCAGTCATGCGCGAAGACGGCGATGGTGACGGCGATGGCAACGCGGTCGTGGTCGACGTGATGCGTTCGGGTTACGTGTGGAAAGGAAAGGTGTTGCGTCCAGCCCTCGTCAAGGTTCGGGGCTGAACGACTCGACGTCGGATATCGACGTCGCTGCCGCGGAAAGGAGGGTGAATCATGACGGCACAACGTGAGTGGTACGAAAAGGACTACTACGCCGTCCTCGGCGTGCCCTCCGACGCCTCGGCCAAGGACATCACCAAGGCCTACCGAAAACTGGCACGTGAGAATCACCCCGACGCGAAGCCGGGTGACGCGGCCGCCGAAGAACGCTTCAAGGAAGTCTCGGCGGCGTACGACGTCCTGTCCGACGAAGGTAAACGTCGCGAATACGACGAGGTACGTCGTATGGGCCCCATGGGCGGCACGGGGAACATGCGGTTCACGGTCGGGGGTGACGGTGGATCCTTCGAAGATCTCTTCCGCATGTTCTCCGGTGGCCGGGGTCGAGGCGGTGCGAGTTCCGGTGTCGGTCCGCGTCGCGGCGCCGATCTCGAGTCGCAGTTGATGCTCGACTTCTCCGATGCTGCTCTTGGTGTCACCACCACGGTTCATCTCACGAGTGACGATCGTTGTCAGACGTGCGGAGGATCGGGCGCCCGACCGGGATCCAAGATCGAGACGTGCGGCCAGTGCGGTGGTCGGGGCCAGGTCGACGACAATCAAGGGTTCTTCTCGTTCTCGACACCGTGCTCGTCGTGTGGCGGTCGCGGGAACGTGATCAAGGATCCGTGCGGCGTGTGTCGCGGTTCGGGTGTCGAAAAGCGCGCTCGCGAAGTCAAGGTTCGTGTTCCGGCCGGTGTGGCAAACGGACAGCGCATTCGACTGCCCGGCAAGGGCGCACCGGGCCGAAACGGTGGACCGTCGGGAGATCTGTTCATCGTGTGCCACGTGGGTTCGCATCCGATCTTCGGGCGTGACGGTGACAATCTCACGGTGAGCGTGCCGATCACGTTTTCCGAAGCAGTTCTCGGAGCGGACGTCGACGTTCCACTTCTGACTGGTGGCACCGTCACAGTGCGAGTGAAGTCGGGGACGCAGAGCGGTGCTCGCTATCGGGTGAAAGGTCGCGGGATCGAGACGGCACGTCGAATCGGGGACCTCATCGTGACCGTCGACGTGGTGGTGCCCACTGATCCGTCCCCCGAAGAGAAAGAGATCGTCGAAAAACTCTCGTCGGTTGCTTCGACCGACGTTCGTCAGCACCTGTACCGGGATGGGAGGTGACCGGACGTGTCCGATCACGACCGAGCCGTCTACGTGATTTCCGTGGCCGCCGACCTGGCCGGAATGCATCCGCAGACGTTGCGCATCTACGAGCGTCGCGGACTTCTGCAGCCCGCGCGTACGCGTGGTGGTGATCGCCGGTACAGCGATGCCGACATCGCTCGCCTTCGTCGAATCGCCGAACTGACTGCCGAGGGAATGAACGTCGAAGGCATCCGCCGAGTGATGGCGCTCGAAGCCGAAGTCCGACGTTTGCGCGACGAAGTGGATCGGTTACGTCTGCTGGCGGCACAGGCCATCTCGGCAGCCGAACCCCGGAATACGTCGGGAGGTCTCGTTCCGCTTCGTCAGTCGGTGACGGTGTTCGGCCAGGTGCCTCCGGTCCTGAAGCGACGGGGTGACTCGTGAGCACCGATGTCCGTCGAGTTTCTCCCGACTACCAGCCGTACGTGGCCGGCGCGTTCCGCTGGAGGCTCGCGCTACGTCCTCTCGATCTCACCGACTGGATCCAGATCGGCGACGACTACGACCACGAGATGGACGCCAAGAATCGCGTTCTTCGAGATCACCATTCGACGGTGTTTGCCGCGATACCGGGTGTCGAGCCCGAGAGCGCCGAAGTCCTGACGACTCTGGTCGACCATCTCGTGACGCAGTTCCCGAGTTGGTTTCGACGCGACGAATGCACCGTGACCAATCTCCATCGCGGTGAGACGTTCGCGATCACTCCCGACGAAGACGGTCGTTGGAGCGAGCATCCGTTGTCGGTCGCTGGTCGTCTCGTTCAGGAAGATCTTGCGCTTCTCGTGGAGCGTGACGATCGATCGATCTTCGGTGGTGGTTCGGTGTGCTTTCCGAATCGGTGGGACCTCTCGTCGAAGCTCGGTGCGAGCATGGCCGAGGTACACGCACCGGTGGCCCGTCTCAACGAGCAGCTCGAGGGACCGATCGACGACTTCTTCCGCCGGCTCACTCCCGACAAACCGTTCTGGCGTCTTGGTTGGGGTGTTCTCGACACCGACGATCCGTATCAGCCGGTCGACGGAACCGCAGCCGAATCACCGGAGATCCCGGCGGTGGGCGATCCAGATACCGGTGATCGCTTGTTTCTTCGAGTCGAACGCGAAACTCTGAGGCGATTCCCGATCACCGGTGCCGTGCTGTTCACGATTCGCACTTACATCAGACCGCTGTCTCATCTGGTCGCACGGCCCGACGATGCAGCACGTCTGGCCGATGCCTTGGTCGCCATGCCCGACGACGTCGCCGACTACAAGCGAATTGTCGAGCTGTCGGATTCGGCTCGTCATTGGCTGACGTCCATCACGTCGTCACACGTTCTCGGGGGATCGAGTGGTGTGTCCGAGACGACACGCCGGAAGGAGATTCCGTCATGAGCATGAATCCCAACAAGTGGACCCACAAGACGCAAGAGGCGGTAGCGGCCGCTGTCGATCAGGCGAAGTCCCTATCGAACCCCGAACTCACCCCCGATCACGTCATGGCTGCCGTTCTGCGGCTCGACGGCACGATCGTTCCGGCCGTGTTGGCGAAACTCGGCATCGCGCCGCTCATGATTCGCAACAAGGCCGACGAAGCGGTGACGAAACTGCCGAAGGCATACGGCGGAGACGAGCCGCGGATGAACCGCGAATTGAACAACGTCTTCGAGAACGCCGAGAAGTACCGCAAGGATTTCAAAGACGAGTTCTTGTCGGTCGAGCATCTCCTCCTCGCCATGAACTCGCGTCTCGACGTTCCGAGTGAGGAGCTATTACAAGCGCTGCGTGAAGTACGCGGAAGTCACCGGGTCACCAGTCAGAACCCGGAAGATCAGTTCCAGGCACTCGAGAAGTACGGGCAAGATCTGACCAAACGGGCGCGCGACGGAAAGATCGATCCGGTGATCGGCCGTGACGACGAGATCCGACGGGTCATCCAGGTGCTGAGTCGTCGAACCAAGAACAACCCGGTCCTCATCGGCGAACCTGGTGTGGGCAAGACCGCGATCGTCGAGGGCCTTGCCCGACGAATCGCCGACGGAGACGTTCCCGAGGGTCTGAAGAACAAGCGACTCATCTCCCTCGACATCGCCAGTCTTCTCGCTGGCGCGAAGTACCGCGGTGAATTCGAAGAGCGCCTGAAGGCCGTGTTGAAAGAGATCACCGATTCGGCCGGTGAGGTCATCACCTTCGTCGACGAATTGCACACCATCGTGGGTGCAGGTGGCGCCGAGGGCGCCATGGACGCTGGCAACATGATCAAGCCGATGCTCGCTCGCGGCGAACTCCGTATGATCGGCGCGACCACGCTCGACGAGTACCGCAAATACGTCGAGAAGGATCCGGCTCTCGAGCGGCGATTCCAGCAGGTGTACGTGGGTGAGCCGAGCGTCGAGGACACCATCGCCATCTTGCGTGGTCTGAAAGAGCGTTACGAGGTTCACCACGGCGTTCGAATCCAGGACTCCGCACTCGTGAGCGCTGCGGTGTTGTCGAATCGTTATCTCACCAGTCGATTCTTGCCCGACAAGGCCATCGACCTCGTCGACGAAGCGGCGTCGAAGTTGCGCATCGAGATCGATTCTCTACCCACCGAAATCGACGTGGTCGAACGTCGCATCCTGCAACTCGAGATCGAGAAGGTCGCTCTCGAGAAAGAGACCGACACTGCGTCGAAGGAGCGATTGATCGCCTTGGAAGGCGAACTCATCCTCTTACGGAGTGAGTCCTCCGACATGCGCGAGCACTGGGAGAAGGAGAAGGAGGCCATCGCCGCCATCCGGAACCTGAAAGAGGAGCTCGAGCAGATGAGGTCGGCCGTCGAACGTGAAACCGACCTCAACAAAGTGGCCGAGATCCAATACGGCCGAATCCCCGATCTCGAACGTCGGATCACCGAGGTCACCGCGCATCTCGACGAACTCCAGACGGGCAATCGCATGCTGAAAGAAGAGGTGGATGCCGAGGACATCGCCGAGGTGGTGAGCAAGTGGACCGGTGTTCCGGTCACTCGTCTCATGGAAGGAGAGATGTCGAAACTCGTTCACCTCGAAGATCTTCTGCACCAGCGAGTCGTCGGTCAGCACGATGCAGTCGTAGCGGTGTCGAACGCCATTCGACGGAGCCGAGCCGGATTGTCCGATCCGAATCGTCCGATCGGATCGTTCCTCTTTCTCGGTCCGACCGGAGTGGGAAAGACCGAGTTGGCGCGGGCGGTGGCCGAATTTCTCTTCGACGACGAACGGGCCATGGTTCGTATCGACATGGGCGAGTACATGGAGAAGCACTCTGTGTCGCGCCTCGTCGGGGCGCCTCCGGGCTACGTGGGATACGACGAGGGCGGTCAACTCACCGAGGCCGTCCGGCGTCGTCCCTACAGCGTCGTGCTGCTCGACGAGATCGAGAAGGCACATCCCGACGTGTTCAACATCTTGCTGCAGGTCTTGGACGACGGTCGACTGACCGACGGACAAGGTCGAACGGTCGACTTCACCAACGTCGTGATCGTGATGACGTCGAACCTTCGGGGCGAACCGATCGAGTTCTTCAAGCCCGAATTCGTCAATCGCATCGACGAGATCATCCGTTTCGTGCCGCTCACCGAAGACGATCTCGCTCGGATCGTCGAGATCCAGGTCGCAAAGTTGAAAGAGCGACTCGCTACTCGACGGATCACCCTGGAGGTGACCCCCGAGGCCCTTCGTCAGCTCTCGGCCGAGGGTTACGATCCGGCCTTCGGTGCTCGGCCCTTGAAGCGTGTGATCCAGCGCGTCATCGGCGACAATGCATCGCTGCTGATCCTGGAAGGCAAGGTGAGCGAGGATGGAACCATCAAGGTCGACGTCCAAGACGGGGACATCGTTCTACTCTCCTGAGTCCGAGGTGAGGCAGGTAGCATCACCTCACGTTCCCCTCGGATAGGAGCGTCACATGCCGGTCACCGTCGTCGTCGGAGCCCAATGGGGTGACGAGGGCAAAGCCAAGGTCATCGACCTCCTCGCACGAGATCATTCGGTGGTCGCCCGCTACCAAGGGGGACACAACGCCGGACACACGGTCGTCGTCGGGCAGGAGAAGTACGCCCTGCAGCTGATTCCGTCTGGGGTGCTGTACCCCGATGTCACGCCGGTCATCGGCAACGGAGTCGTCGTCGACCTCGTCACGCTGTTCGACGAAATCGACCGGCTCGAGGCACGAGGAGTGTCGTGTTCTCGTCTCAAGGTGTCGAGCCAGTCGCATCTGATCTTTCCGTGGCATCAAGCGCTCGACGCGCTCGCCGAAGATCAGCGTGGAGAGGGTCGCATCGGAACCACCTTGAAGGGGATCGGTCCCGCTTATGCCGACAAAGCCAACCGTAACGGCATCCGCGCCGGGGAAGTCCTCGATCCAGTCGCTTTCGCCGAATCGATCCGACGTCAGGCACTGGCACACAACCACACCTTGGCGGCGGCGGGGGTTCCCACCGTCGATGTCGACGCCGTCGTCGATCGATACACCGTTCTCGGACGCCGCCTGGCCCCGTACGTCGCGAACACCATCGATTTCTTGCACGACGCGGTCGCAGCGGGTGAGCACGTGCTACTCGAAGGTGCGCAAGCGACATTCCTCGATCTCGATCACGGAACGTATCCGTACGTCACGTCGTCGAATCCGACCGCCGGCGGCGCGAGCGCGGGTTCCGGTCTCGGACCGCGCCTTCTCGACCGCATCGTCGGCATCACGAAGGCGTACACGACTCGCGTGGGTGCTGGTCCGTTCCCGACCGAGTTGTACGGCGAACTCGGTGATCGACTCGTCGACATCGGCCAGGAATTCGGAACCGTGACCGGTCGACGTCGACGTCCGGGGTGGATCGATTGCGTCATGCTTCGTCATGCTGTTCGGGTGAACTCACTCACCGAACTCGCCCTGACCAAACTCGATGTCCTCGACACCTTCGACGAGGTGAAGATCTGCACTGGCTATCGCATCGACGGCGACGAGTACCAGGGTTATCCCGATCGCATCGATCTGCTCGATCGGGTCGAGCCCGTCTACGAGACGATCGAGGGTTGGACGACCAGCCTTGCCGAGTGCCGTCGTCCCGACGAGTTGCCCCTCGCCGCTCGGCGATTCGTCGAGACGGTGGAACGTGAGGTCGGAGTACCGGTTCGCATCATCGGTGTGGGTGCCGAACGCGACGCAGTGGTCGAGTGGGACTCGGGACTGGTGGCACCGTGATCCCGCGCTATTCGCTTCCCGAGATGGAAATCGTGTTCGCCGACGAGACCCGGTTCGGCCGTTGGCTCGAGATCGAACTTCTGGCCACCGAAGCTCAGGCGACGCTCGGTGTGGTGCCGGCTGACGACGCAGCGGTCTGCCGTTCGGCCAAGCCCGTCGTCGATGCGTCGTTCATCGAACGAGTTCTCGAACGCGAGCGTGTGACCGATCACGACGTCGCTGCGTTCGTCGACGTGGTTCAAGAATCGATCGGCGCGCCAGCTGGTTCGTGGATTCACTACGGCCTCACTTCCAGTGACGTCGTCGATACCGCGTGGTGCTGGGCCCTGCGTGATGCCGCCGATCTGTTGATCGATGCTGCACGTCAGCTTCACCACGTTCTGGTCGCGATGGCCCGACATCACCGTGAGACCGTGATGATCGGGCGCACCCATGGTGTTCATGCCGAACCCACGACGTTCGGAGTGAAGGTCGCGCTGTGGGCGTTGCAAGTGGGTCGCGACATCGAACGCCTCGAATCGGCTCGCCGTGCCGTGGCGGTGTGCAAGCTCTCGGGGGCGGTCGGTACGTACTCGAACATCGATCCCGAGGTCGAACGTTCGGTGGGTGAAGCCCTCGGTCTGGTGCCGGTTCCGGCGACCCAGGTGATCGCGCGGGATCGTCACGCCGAATACGTGTGGGCGTGTGCATCGGTTGGCGCGACGTGCGAGATGATCGCCACCGAACTCCGACATCTGCAGCGAACCGAGGTTCGCGAAGTCGAGGAAGGATTCAAGGCTGGCCAGAAAGGCTCGTCGGCCATGCCCCACAAACGCAATCCGATCTCGGCCGAAACCATCAGCGGATTGTCACGTGTGCTTCGCGGCAACTTGCAGGCCGCGCTCCAGGACGTCGCCTTGTGGCACGAGCGCGACATCTCGCACAGTTCTGTCGAGCGCGTGATCTTGCCGGATTCCTCGCTGCTCGCGCACTATGTGCTCCACCGCCTGCGACGCCTACTCGAGGGATTGCAGGTGTTTCCCGAGCGGATGCGCGCCAATCTCCATTCGTCTCACGGTCTGGTGTTCAGCCAGCCGGTTCTTCTCGCTCTCGTTCAGTCAGGCCTCTCGCGTGACGAGGCGTATCGAATCGTCCAGGATTCTGCGGCGACGGCTTGGGCCCACGGTGTCGATTTCCGGACCACACTCGAATCCGATGTGCGCACGGCGGCAGTTCCGGCGACGGTGCTCGACGAGGCGTTCGACCTTCGTCGATCGCTCACTCACGTCGATCGGATCTTCGAACAACTGGAGGATTGATTCGGAATGACTGCGAGCGATCTTCCACCTCTCGACGCGGCACGAGACGCACTTCGTCGCCACGTCCTCGAACATTCTTTGAAGGTCGGTGACTTCACTTTGAAGTCGGGTGCGAAAAGTTCGTGGTTTCTCGACACCAAGCAGACCGCCTGTCGGCCCGATGGCATCGTGCTCGTTGCCGACGTGGCGTTGTCGCTGATTCCTGCCGAAGCGACGGCGATCGGGGGACTCACTATGGGTGCCGACCCGGTTGCTTTCGGAGTCGCTGCGGTTGGCGCGACCCGGGGACGATCGCTGCGAAGTTTCAGCGTGCGCAAGGAAGCCAAGGATCACGGAGTGACCGGTCGTCTCGCCGGTGCATTGCAACCGGGAGATCGCGTCGTCGTCACCGAGGACACAGTCACGCGAGGTACCAGTCTCATGGAGGCCGTCGACGTCGTCGAGGCGTTCGGCGCGTCGGTTGAGCTGATCACAGTCATCGTCGATCGAGGGGGAACCTGCGCGGCCATGGCGGCCGACCGCGGCATTCCGTACGCGCCGATGCTCACTGCACCCGATCTCGGCTTCCCTTTCGGCTCCTGACCGGTTCCCCTGCGGTGTTCTGGTGAAGAGCACTTCGGATGCGGGACTTTGGTCCTGACGACGCGATGACGGGCGTCGCTTGGAAGCGGGCTGAACGGTGGCCACGATGGTCGCATGAGCACAGCCATTCGCGACCTCCGTGCCGGTGACAGCGACACGCGACCGATCCTTGCCGGGTACGACGGATCGACGAATGCCGAGACAGCAGTCTTCTGGGCCGCCGATGTTGCCGAAGCAACAGGCCGTCCGCTTCGACTGCTCACCAGTTACTCGTTGCCGGCCATGGTCGGCATCGGCATGAGTGCTGGCTACGCGCTTCCGGCCCTCAGTTCGCAAGAAGTGAACGAGATCGATCTGCGTCACAAGGCGATGATGAGCGAACTCACACTGCGTGTGAAGAGTGAATTCCCCGATCTGGCCACCGAGACGTTCATCGACCAAGGCGCGCCGGCCGCAGCCCT
>RFSV01000027.1 GCA_009923785.1 Acidimicrobiia bacterium
AAGTG
Organism: Acidimicrobiia bacterium; assembly: GCA_009923785.1. Taxonomy (GTDB): domain Bacteria; phylum Actinomycetota; class Acidimicrobiia; order Acidimicrobiales; family Ilumatobacteraceae; genus Casp-actino8. Next base: position 6 of record RFSV01000027.1, read on the forward strand.
GTGGACGATGCTCACCCCGAAGCGCAAACAAGAACTGGCGCTCGGTGCGATGACGGTGTCGATCGTGGGGCTGGTGTACGTGGTGGTTCGCGCACTTCGTCGCCGTTAGTCGGCGGTGCCCAGACCTTCCAGCAATTTCGAGAGCACCGACTGGATCGAGTTGGTGTCGATGAGCACCACGTCGTTGCCTTCGTGGGTGCACAGGCCGATCAAACGACCGGCACGATCGATGACCGGTGCCCCTTCGGCGACCGAGAACGGATCGAACGTCGTGCTTCGAGTTCCGATCACAGCACGTCGATCGTCGGCGAGTGACATGACACTCATGCGATGAGCCCGCTCGGAAATCACCACGACGTCTTGGTCACGTGTGATCGGTACGTTCGGAAGGCTCACCGTGGGAGCGGGTTCGTCGAGCGGGAGCGCGAGAATTGCAATGGAGGTCGCATCGTCGATGTGTACGACCTCGACGTCGTGCGTACTGCCGTCAGTGAGACGAACACGTAGTTGTGACCGATCGCCGACCGCAGCACGAGTGGTCACGAGAAGCGGTCCTTGTTCGACCATGACGGCGATCGGCGCGTCGGAGCGTGAGTCGTCGAGACTCACGAGTTCGATGTTGGCACCCGACAGACGAATGGCGTCGGCGGTGTCGGATCGTCCCGAGACGGGACGGGAGAGAAGAGCCAGGCCGATCACGACGAGGACACCTGAGGCGATGGAGAATGCGGTGACGCCCCGGCCCACCGATCGGAGCGCAGTGGAACTTTCGATTCCCGACCCGGCCGCCGCTCCGATTTCGGACGGGTGCCGCCAGGCGCGTTCGTGCGGCGGGAGGGGAGCAGGTGGGAAGTCGTCGGGATCGGGACCCGAAGATGAAGTGTTCTCTCCCACGAACACGTGAGACTAGTGATCGTTCGCTTGCGTGTGTTCGCGGGCTGACAACCATCGGAGCCCGGGGAGGCCCGCTACCATCGGCTTGTGACCTGGGAACGGACGAACGATCACTGGTTCGCTCTCACTCCTGACCCCTTGTCGATCGCTGAGGCCTATGAATGGGCCGTGCAACCGCAGTGCGGAGCAGTGGTGGTCTTTTCCGGAACTGTGCGCGACCATGCCGAAGAAGCCGGAGTTCGACGCGACGGGGTGACCCACTTGGTGTACGAGGCGTACGACGAACAGGTCCTCGTTCGATTCGCCTCAATCGTCGATGAGATGCGGGCTCGTTGGTCCGATCTCGGTCGTGTGGTCCTGTGGCATCGAGTCGGGCGCCTCGAACTCGAAGAGTCGTCGGTCGTCGTCGCGGTGTCGTCACCTCATCGCCCAGATGCGTTCACTGCGGCACGATTCGCCATCGACGCCGTGAAGTCGTCGGCGCCGATCTGGAAACTCGAAGAGTGGTCCGATGGTCGCGACTGGGGAACTGGTGCGACGTCGATCACCGATGCGTCCCGTGTCGAGTCCGCCGACGAGGCGTCGTCGCGATGACTGTCGTTCTCATCGGTGTGGTGGCGGTGTGTGTCGCCATCTTTTTCGCTCTTGCGATTGCTCGGCGAACACCGTCGAGTGACGACGGAGTCGCGTCGTTTCGCAAGCATCTCGACGCGCTGTCACCCGAAGCTCGTCGACAGGTGATCGACCGAATGAACGAGACGCCGAAGCCGAGCGGTCAGAGCGACCCTGACGATCCAGGAATCAGCCATGGCACGTGACCTCGCGATCGACCTCGGAACCGCCAACACTCTCGTGTACATGAAGGGTCGCGGCATCGTGCTGAACGAGCCTTCAGTGATTGCACTCAACCGGCAGACCGGTGAAGTGCTGGCCACCGGCCACGATGCCTGGAACATGATCGGTCGGACACCTGGCTACATCGTTGCGGTTCGTCCTCTACGTGGGGGAGCCATCACCGACTTCGACGTGACCGAGCGCATGATTCGCCTGCTCTTGCAGCGAGTCGGGGTGAGCCGTTTCACCCGACCCAAGGTGGTCATCTGCGTGCCATCGGCCATCACCGAGGTCGAGCGGCGAGCGGTGACCGACGCCGCCCGACGGGCTGGGGCCGCCGATGCGCAATTGATCGAACAGCCGATGGCGGCAGCGATCGGTGCCAATCTGCCCATCGACGAACCAGTCGGCAACATGGTGATCGACATCGGTGGCGGTACGAGTGAAACCGCCGTCATCAGTCTCGGTGGTGTCGTCGCACTCGAAGCCGTTCGTGTCGGCAGTTTCGACATCGACAACGCGATCCAGAACTACGTTCGTCGCGAACACGGCATCGCGATCGGCGAGCGCACGGCCGAAGAAATCAAGTTGGCAGTCGGCTCGGCCGCCGCGACGCCCGACGAAGTCGAGGCCGAAGTGAGCGGACGCGATCTGATGATGGGACTTCCGAAGACCGTGATCCTCACACCCGAAGAGATCCGGTACGCGATCGACGACGTGGTCACACAGATCGTGCAGTCCGTCGTGCGTTGTCTCGCCAAGGCGCCGCCCGAACTCGCCCAGGACTTCCTCGTGCGCGGGATGTATCTCGTCGGTGGTGGCGGTCTGCTCCGTGGACTCGCCGATCGCATCGAACGCGAGACGCAGGTTCCGGTCCGGATGTCGAACATGCCCCTCGAAGCCGTGGTCCTCGGAGCCGGACACTGCATCGAGAACTATGACGCGTTGAAGCGCATGTTCATGGGGCAGCGACGCTGATGGCCGAGGCGACGTCCGATATTCGCTTCGACGTCGTCCACCAGCACATCGGGGTGATCACCCTCGACCGCCCCGATGCACGAAACGCTCTCACTTTCGGCATGTACGCCGAACTCGAACGATTGGTTCGCGACGCGCCGTCTCGCGACGTTCGCTGTCTGGTCATTACCGGAACCGATCCGGCGTTCTGCAGCGGTGACGACGTTCGCCAGGTGATGGGCGGTGGTGAGGCCGACCGGGTGCCGGTGACCCGCGATCGCACACCTCGTCTCACGCCGGCTGCTGATGCGCTGTTGCACACCGATCTGCCAGTCATCGCCGCTGTGAATGGTGCCGCCGTGGGGTGGGGAATGGAACTCGCCCTCATGGCCGACATCAGAGTGGTGAGCGAGAAGGCCAAGTTCGGGGAGTTGTTCGTTCTTCGAGGTCTGGTGTCGGATGTGGCGGGTCTCGGACGACTGGCGCAATTGGTGGGTCGCGAACGGGCGGCTGAGCTGCTCTTCACTGGTGAGGTAATCGATGCCGAGACCGCTCGCGAGATCGGTCTGGTGTCGCGGGTGGTGGCACATGATCGACTCCTGCCGACAGCACTCGAGTTGGCCGGTCGAATCGCTGCCAATCCGCCGCTCGCGATTCAGCGGTTGAAAGCCGGTTTGCGCAACACCCTCGATCCCGACTGGCGAGAACTCGGGGCCTGGGTGTCGTCGACACTCGGCGAACTGTTCGCCACCGACGATCACCGAGAGGGTGTGCGGGCGTTCCTCGAGAAACGACCCCCTAGGTTCACGGGGCAGTGATCGGGACCAGGTAGCCGTCGAGTGACAGCACCCACATCCGATCGAGATGATCGGAGAGTACGCCCACCGAGGACGGAACTTTTCCGAGGGCGAGGAGACCGCATGTGTCGATACCCCCCGGTTCAACACAAAGTGCTCGAACCACACCACTGCAGAAATCGGAGAAGAGATACCAGTCACCGACAGTATCGATGGTGGTGTCACGCATGACTGCTCCACCGGAGATCGAGCAGTCGCCGTCGACGTGTTCGTATTCGAACACCGGAGCAACATCGCGGTATGCGAGGTGTCGATCGTTCTGATCGGCGTTGAAGGGTCGGGTCCCTTCCCGGGCACTCCAACCGAACGACGATCCCTGAAGGTCGCCCACGTCGATGACGTTCACCTCTTCGCGTTCGCCTTGTCCGACGTCGGCGATCCAGATGTCGTTCGTGAACGGGTCGACGGAAACCCGCCACGGATTTCGCAGACCCACCGCCCAGATCTCGGGTGTCGGATCATCGGTCGACGGGTCGAGTCGCAGAACCTTGCCGAGAAGTGACTCGGGATCGAGAGCGTCACGATCGGGGTCACCGGCCGATCCGCCGTCTCCGGTGAACACGAAAAGATGTCGGCCGTCGGCGGTGACGGCGAGATCGCCACCGTTGTGGTTGGAATAGGGCTGGGTGATCGTGAGCAGTTCGACCCGCGAGTTCTGATCGAACTCGCCCTCGTTTCCAACGTTGTAACGGTCGATGACGGTGTCGCCGTTCACGTCGGTGTAGTCGACGAAGGCGCGGGTTCCATCGGGGGAATAGGCCAGTCCGAGGAGTCCACGCTCGCCTTCGGCGCGGGTCAGGGCGCTCATGTCGAGAAGTACGTCACCGGGTGAACCGTCGTCATTCATTCGGCGTACGAGTCCGGTCCGTTCGACGACGTGGGTTTCGCGTCCGGCCCATGACGACAGGTCGACCGGCTGGCTCCAGCCGTTCACCGGCTCGCCGAGAGTTGCGTCAAGCGACGGTGAAACTGGTGTCGGGGTCGACGTGTCGTCGGGAAGGATTGGTGCGGTGTCAGTGGAGATCGGCTCGAGAACCGAGGGAGAGACCACCACCTCGGCCGATGAACTGCAGGAAACGACGATTGCCGACAGAGCGAGTGACACGGCCACCTTGGTGCGGCGTCGTGACATGAAGTCGGAACTCACGACCTCTCGCGTCGGATCAGGCCCTCCTGGACGACGCTGATCGCCAATTGTCCGTCACGTGTGTAGATGGATCCGGTCGCCAGACCGCGAGCATGCGATGTGGTGGGAGTGCTCTGGTCGTACAACAGCCACTCGTCGGCACGGAAGGGGCGATGGAACCACATCGCGTGATCGAGGCTCGCCATTTGTACGTCGTCGGTCCAATTGAGGCCGTGGGGCAGAAGAGTCGTGTCGAGCAGTGTCATGTCGCTCGCGTAGGTGACGATGCACGCGTGCAACGTGGGATCGTTCGGCAGAGTGCCGTCGGCGCGTAGCCAGACCTGCTGCCGATCCGATGGTTCGCGCGAACGTGACATGGGATCACCACCCACGTAGCGAACGTCGATCGGGCGCGGCCGGTCGTACCACTCGCCGAGCATCTCTTTGTGCGGAGCCATGCGTGTCTTGAAATCGGGGAGGGTGTCGGGTGCAACGACTTCCGGCATCTGCGTCTGGTACGACATGCCTTCCTCGGGAGCGTGGAAACTCGCCTGCAGGTTGAAGATCGCCTGACCGTGTTGGATGGCGACCACACGTCGGGTGCTGAAACTCCGGCCATCGCGGATGCGGTCGACGTCGTAGAGGATCGGGGCGGTCGGATCACCCGGCCGCAAGAAATAGGCGTGGATCGAGTGAACACGGCGGTCTCGATCGTCGACCGTGCGCGAGGCGGCGACCAGAGCTTGGCCGGCCACCTGACCGCCGAAGACGCGCTGGCGGTTCTCTTGGGGGGAGCGGCCTCGGAAGATGTTGACTTCGATGGGCTCGAGATCGAGCAGATCGATCAGACCTTGAAGGGTGTCGGACACGACCGCATTCTCGCACGGGTCGGAACCTCGTGCGAGGCGGAAATTCCGTGGCAGGAGCGGACTAGGGTCGCCCCATGGCATTGCTTCCTCTGGATCCCGATCAGTTGCTGTCCACCACACGGGCCGTTCGCAAGCGTCTCGACTTCGAGCGCCCGGTACCCGATGATCTGGTGCGCGAGTGCGTCGAACTGGCCATGCAGTCGCCGTCGGGTTCGAACAGCATGACCATGCAGTTCGTGGTGGTGCGTGACGAGGCCAAGCGCAAGGCGATCGGAGAGATCTACCGACAGTGTTACGGCATCTACCAGTCGATGGACGGGGTCTACATCCGCTCGATCGACAAAGGAGATGATTCGGCCAATGCTCAGCAACAGCGGTCGGCCGACTCGGCGGACTTCTTGGGTGAGCACATGGGTGATGCGCCGGTACTCGTGATCGCTTGCACCGAAGGAGCACGGGCTGACGGAATGCCCGGCATGATGGTGTCGTCGGTGATGGGCAATGTTCTGCCGGCCATGTGGAGTTTCATGTTGGCGGCTCGCGCTCGTGGGCTCGGCACTGCGTGGACCACGGTTCACCTCATGATGGAACAGCAGATGGCCGAAGTGCTCGGCATTCCGTTCGACAGCGTTCAGCAGGTGTGTCTCTCACCGGTGGCTTTCACGAAGGGCACCGACTTCAAGCCGGCCAAGCGTCCGCCGGCCGACTCGATCATCCACTGGGACACGTGGTGATCGGTCATCGACGCTGATCTGCGCGCCGTCGCCGTGTCGGCGACGGGTTTCATGCCACCTGAAGAGGGCGATGCGCTGTACGACGCGGCCTGTGCGGCAGGCGCGGCAGTGCCTGGTTCGCCGTTCCTCGAAGTGGGTTCGTACTGCGGTCGTTCGACGGTATGGCTCGGCGCGGCGGCTAGGCGGTCCGGCACCGTCATGTTCGCGGTCGATCACCATCGCGGGTCCGAGGAGAATCAACCAGGCTGGGAGTGGCACGACACGTCGCTCATCGATCCCAACACCGGACGCCTCGACACCCTGCCGCATTTTCGTCGCACGATCGCACGCGCGGGCCTCGACGATTCGGTGGTCGCCGTTGTGGGCGAATCTCCGGTGGTGGCTCGCTGGTGGAAGACGCCGCTGGCCTTTTTGTTCATCGATGGCGGACACGGTGTCGAACCAGCACGTCTCGACTACGAACTCTGGACTCCGCATGTGGTGCCGGGGGGAATCTTGGCGATTCACGACGTGTTCCCCGATCCGGCTGACGGAGGTCGGCCGCCGTACGAACAGATCTACGTGCCGGCCCTGGCGAGCGGACTTTTCGTCGAAGTGTCGGTGACCGGCAGTCTGCGCGTGTTGCGTCGAGTCAGTTGAGGCTGGCCGGCGTCGACCGCTGAGCGGCTCGTAATCCGGCCCAGGCCAGATCGCTCACCTGACGAGCGATCGCTTCGGGATCGAAGTCGTCGCCACTCTCGATGAGGCGACGCGATACCCCCTCGGTCATCCCGACGATGGCGTAGGCGAGGGTGCGACGGTGATCGGCATCGATATCAGCAGTGATGAGCGGTTCGATCAAGTCGGCGATCTGGGCCGTGAACGAACGGACGATCTCGTTGAACTCAGGATCTCTCCGTGAACCACCGGCGAACAGAACCCGAAAAGCATCGTGGTCGTCGGCGACCCATCGAAAGAATGCCGAAAAGCCGAGTCGCGTGCGTTCACGCTCGTCGACGTCGGCGAGTGCTCGGTAGGCGATCGCTTCGATCATGCGTCGGCCAGCTTCTTCGATGACCGCGACGTAGAGCTCGCGCTTCGAGTCGAAGTGCTGATACAGCACCGGCTTCGTGATGCCGGCTGCCTCGGCAACGTCGTTCATCGAGGTTTCATGGAAGCCGCGTGTTGCGAACGCATCGAGTGCGACCGCGAGTAGCTGCTCACGTCGTTCGGCGGCGGGCATGCGCATGGCCATACGACGCCGATGGTAATGCGACTCCGATCAGAGTCCGCGTTCGCGGTCGTCTCTTTCGGCCGCTTTCACGGCGTACCCGAGCACGATGGCCGGCGCCAGAAGGATCGATCCGACCACCAGGCACACCGTGATCGCGGTGACGATGGGTCCTTTGAACCCGAAAGCAAAGGCCATGACGAAAAGAGCGATCGCCACGGCGAACAGTAGATATCCGACCCGGTTGGCGACGAGAGTCCACCGGGCGATCTTGGCTCTTTGGGCTCGGATGGGGTCGCGTTCTGTATCGGGCACACGCGAACCCTAGCGACTACGGTTCGTGCGTGGCCGTGCGACATGAAAGACGTGGACACGTGCTGTCGGTCACGATCGATCGCCCAGAGACGCGCAACGCGGTCGATCTCGACACCTTGCGTTCCATCGAGACGATCATGAACGACCTCGACGATGCACGGGTGGTGGTGTTGTCGGGTGCGCCGCCGGCGTTTTGCAGTGGCGCCGACCTGACCGGAGTCGAGTTGGGGGAGTTCACCGACACTCTTCAGCGGGTACTCGTGTCGTTCGGCGCGGCCCCGGTGATCACGTTGGCGGCCGTCGACGGTCCGGCGCTCGGTGCCGGTTCGCAGTTGGCAGCGGCGTGCGATCTGCGTATGTCGACCCCCGAGAGCCGCTTCGGGGTGCCGGCCGCCAAGTTGGGGCTGGCCGTCGACCGTTGGACGGTCGATCGACTGGTGCAAGAAGCCGGTGCGAGCGTGGCGCGTCGCATGCTGTTGACCGGTGAGACGGCAACCGGTGCCGAATTGCTCGGTGGATTCGTGCATCGTCTCGGAACGGTCGACGAGGCATTGGCCTGGGCGCAGTCGCTGTGCGATCTCGCGCCACTCACGATTCGCGCTCACAAGTTGGCGCTCGAAGCGATCGTGACAGACGAGGAGATCGAAGCCGCACGTCTGGCGGCGTGGGCGAGTCAGGATGCCGACGAAGGACGTCGCGCCTTCAAGGAGAAGCGTCCGCCTCAATTCCGCGGACACTGACGCCTGGAGTCGGTGAGGTCTTCAGAGGTTGGGTGGCAGGAGGCGGTTGACGTTCTGGAACACGAAGTACAGAACGACGAAGAACGGTGCCGTCGTGAGTGTGAAGGCCAGCAATCGGCTCATCCAACGTCGATGGATCAACCACCCACCGGCCACGACACCGAGGAGTACGGCCAGCCATCCGAGAACGTGTGGCCAAGCCGCCGGATCGGAGAACCAGCCTTCACTGAATGTCTCGACCTCGAAGTCGACCGTCGACGCCGTCGGGATCGTGTCGCTCACCGGAGGAGAGGTCGTGTCGCTGACGATCGTCGATTCGTCTGGCGTCAGGTCCTCGCTCACGATCGTCGATGGGCTGGTCTCGACTGCGATCGGCTCGGTCGCATAGCGGAACGGTCGATCGTCCACGACCGCTGAGCGTGACGTGTCGAGTTCGGCAGTGACGATCAACCGCTGTTTGGCCGAGAACTCTGGATGGCAGGTGGTGAGCGTGAGCAACGCTCGTGTGGGGTCGGTGGTGGCGACGACCCACGAGTCGTCCGGTTCGACGACGAACGACTCAGTCACTTGGTAGACGAACTCGCGGCCGCGTACGTCGGTCACGATGATGTCGTCACCTTCATCGAGTTCGTCGAGCTGTCGGAACGGTTCTCCGTATGTGGTTCGATGCCCGGCGATGGCGACGTTGCCCAGATGTCCAGGTTGAGGTGTCATGGGGTAATGACCCGGACCCTTCTTCAGATCGGCTGCGGCCACACCAGCCACCACGAATTTGGTGACTCCGAGATCGGGAATCTCGATGATCGCCACCGGATCTCCTTCGTCGACGGCGACGGGGCGGGAGCTCTCGACCGGCGGCGTGTTGCCGACGTCGGTGACCGTCGTGTCAGGAGCGAGTGTGCCGACGGCGACGCCGTCACCATCGAGATCTCCGGCCTCGTCGCTTGAGGTGCCGTAGTCGAAGAATGTGCTTTCGAGGCGATTCTGGGCTTGTGACTCCTCGATTCCGGTGCCCCACAGTTGATATCCGACGAAGAGCAACATCAAGATGCCGAGCAGGATGAGCGATTGACCGAGACGGCCGAGGAACCAGTACCAGTCGCGTCGACGCGCGGGATGGGAATGGATCACGTCGGGCTCCACGAAGACCGAACGCTAGTGGTCGAAACCTCGCAGATAGCGTCGGTGACGTATGTCCAGCGACGGGTCGTCCACCCCTTCGGCAGCGATCGAATTCGTCGACGTGGTGGCTCTGATCGGCTCGTTTCCCGCTCTCGCCGGCGTCACGATGCGTATCGAGCGCGGTGAGATCGTGCTACTGCGCGGGCCGAACGGCGCCGGAAAGACCACCCTTCTTCGACTATGCGCCGGATTACTTCCGGTCGAACGTGGAACGGCCCGTGTTCTCGAGCTCGACCTGACCATCGATCGTGACTCGGTTCGACGACGAGTCGGGCTCATCGGCCACACGAACGGTTCGTATCCCGATCTCACCGTCACCGAGAACGTTCGGTTCTGGGGTCGAACGATTGGTGCCACCGACGACGAAGTGGCGTCGGCGATGGAACGCATGAAGATCGATGGACGACTGGCCGACGTGCCGGTATCGCGACTGTCGGCCGGGCAGCGACGTCGAACGGCGTTGGCATCACTGATTGCGCGGCGTGCCCAGTTGTGGCTACTCGACGAACCCCATGCCGGTCTCGACGCCGAAGGTCGAGACGAACTCGATGCAGTGCTACGAGCCGCTGCCGCTGCCGGCGCCACGATCGTCGTAGCCAGTCACGAACTCGAACGCGCCGGATCGCTGGCAACCCGACAAATCGAAGTGGTAGCCGGACAAACACGCGAAGTGGGCGGTGGGTCGTGAACGTATCGTCGACGTTCCGGGTGGCTCGACTGATCGCGGCCAAGGATCTTCGCGTCGAGTGGCGCAGTCGAGTCGTGACGAATCAAGTTCTGCCATTTGCGGTTCTCGTCATGGTCCTCTTCGCCTTCGCATTGGACAGCGATGCCGTCCTCGAACGTGTGGCTCCTGGGCTCGTGTGGTTGGCCACGATCTTCAGCGTTTTGTTTCTCGTTGCTCGCACCTACGCCGTCGAGACCGCCGACGGGGCCCTCGACGCACTCCGGTCGGCGGGGGTCGATCCGATGGGGATCTTCCTTGGCAAGACGGCCGCTCTGGCTGCCCAGCTCCTCGTTCTGGAGGCCCTCTTGGTGTCAGCGGCAGTGATTCTTTATCGGGCCGATCCGACCCCGTCAGGCACCGTGCTCTTGGTCACGACGGCCCTGGTCGCGACCGTCGGATTGGCGAGCGTCGGTACCCTGTATGGAGGTCTCGCCGCCGGTGTCAAGGGACGGGAAACTCTTCTCCCACTCCTGTTGTTGCCGGTGGTGGCACCGGTCCTGATCGGCGCAACTCGGGCCACCGAGTCCGCTTTTCGGACCAACGGCATCGCAGTGAGCGAAGGCTGGCCCTGGTTGGGTCTGCTCGCTGTGTTCGCCGCGATCTTCAGTGTCGTTGGAGCAGTCGCCTTCGGGTCGCTGATCGACGAGTGAGCCGAGACGAGGAGATTCGATGACTGCAGCATCCGTCGACACGAACCGGCGGGAGCGCGTCACTGGCACCTCGTTCACTCGCGGACTCGGCGCTGTCACCCTCGTCGGTATCGCCTGGCTCGTGTTGTTCGGACTGGTCGTCACGCCGGCCGACGTCAACCAGGGCGAGTCGGTACGCATCATGTACGCCCACGTTCCCGGCGCCTGGCTGGCGTATTTGGCTTTCGTCGTCACGGCGATCTCGTCGGCCATGTACCTCTTTCGCCGCACTCGCTCGCTCGTGTGGGATCGGATCGCCGGCGCCTCGGCCGAGATCGGCGTCCTCTTCATGGGGATTTCTCTCGTCACCGGAAGTTTGTGGGGTCGGCTCACCTGGGGAACCTTCTGGACGTGGGACGCGCGGCTCACCACCACTGCATTCCTCTTCATCACCTACGTCGGATATCTCGCCGTTCGCAACCTGGGTGGCACTCATCATCAACGGGCGCGGCGAAGCGCCGTCCTGGCTTTGCTCGCCGTTCTCGAGATTCCGCTCGTCCACTTCTCGGTCGAACTCTGGAACTCGCTGCACCAGGAAGCCAGCGTGGTGGGCAACACCGACGTGACAATGGACGGACTCATGTTGTTCACGCTCTTCCTCGGTGTGATCGTCTTCACGCTCATGTACGTCTGGATGCTGATGCATCGCCAACGTTCACTCACGTTGCAAGACATGGTCGACGACATCGGTCTCGACGTGGCTCTCGCCGCTCGCCGAGCCGAAGCGGGGTCATCGTGAAAGACGTCGGTTTCATCGTGGCGAGTTACGTGATCACCTTCGGGTCGATTGGCGTATTCGTGTCGTTGATCGTGAGTCGCGCACGTCGAGTGAGTCGCCAGATTCCCCCGGAGGATCGTCCGTGGACCTGACTCCTCGTCCTGCCCCCGAAGCTAACGTGTCGCGGCGCCGCCGAAAGCTCGTTCCGACTCTCGTCCTCGTACTGGTGATCGGTGCCGGAGCCGTGATCGTCACACAATTCCTCACGTCGGCGATCGACTACTACTGCAACGTCGACGACGTGGGTGTGAAGGACGGTTGCGATCCCGGCCGCCGTCTCCGTATTCAGGGCGTGGTCGACGCAGGTTCGGTCGAGAACGACGGAGTAGTCACGTCGTTCTCGGTGTCGTTCAATGGTGCGCGACTTCCAGTGCGTTACGACGGCGAGCCGGGTGGAATCTTCAAGGAGTGCATACCGGTCGTGGTGCACGGTGTCGTGCAGAACGGCGTATTCCTCGGTGATCGCATCGAGGTGAAGCATTCGAACGAATACGTCGCCGACAATCCTGATCGTGTCGACGAAGACGTCTACGCAGCGCCGGAGGACTCGGCGTGCTCGCCGTCGGTCTGAACGCCGCCGCCGGACGCGGGGCCATCCTTCTCGGTGTTCTGGTCTGCGCCTTCGGCATCGTCGTCACCGTCGCTGGTATCCGTCAGGGCAACACCCGTGTGTTGCGCTCGACTGCTCGTTACTCGTATGTGGCTTTTGCCGCCGCTCTGATTGCGTTCGTGGTGATGGAGCGCGCGCTCATCACCCGTGACTTCAGCCTCGCCTACGTGCAGCAGGTCGGATCGCGCAGCACTCCGGGGCTGTACAACGTGACGGCGCTCTGGAGCGCTCTCGAAGGATCGATCCTCATGTGGATCCTGATCCTCACCGGGTTCACGGTGGCGGTGGCGGTCAAGTTCCGCAAACGACGTGACGACGTTCTGCTTGCGTGGGCCATGGTCGTCATGCTCGTGGTCGCTCTTTTCTTCTTTCTTTTGGCCTTCGGTCCGGCCGATCCTTTCGCACTCGGTCCATCCGGCGTCACCGACGGACCCGGACCCAATCCGTTGCTGCAGAACCACATTCTCGTGGTGTTCCACCCGCCGATCCTCTATCTCGGTTACGTCGGTTTCACGGTGCCCTTCGCGTTCGCGATCGCGGCTCTGATCACCGGACGGGTCGGTGAAGGTTGGCTCCTCGAGACTCGACGCTGGACTCTGTACTCGTGGGGCTTCCTCACCCTTGGCATCGTGCTCGGCGGTTGGTGGAGTTACGAAGTACTGGGTTGGAGCGGTGTGTGGGCGTGGGATCCGGTCGAGAACGCCAGTTTTTTGCCCTGGCTCACCGGAACGGCGTTCTTGCACTCGGTGATCGTTCAAGAGCGTCGAGGCATGCTTCGCGTCTGGAACCTGAGTCTCGTGATCGCCACCTTCAGCCTCACGATCCTCGGCACGTTCCTCACTCGATCGGGTGTCATCAACAGTGTGCACGCCTTCGCCGAGGGAAGTGTGGGTCCGTGGCTACTCGTCTTCTTCACGATCGTCGTCGCCGTATCGGTGGTACTCATCGGATGGCGAGGTGATCGGTTGCGAGCACCTGGCACGATCGATTCGCCACTCAGCCGTGAAGGCGCATTTCTCGCCAACAACGTTCTCTTCAGCGTTTTCGCCTTCGTGGTGCTCCTCGGCACCGTGTTCCCTTTGGTCGTCGAGGCACTGCAGGATCGCCGTCTGGTGGTGGGCGCTCCGTTCTTCGATCGCATGACGAAGCCCATCGGTCTCACCATGCTCTTCCTCATGGCCGTGGCCCCGGTGCTGCCTTGGCGCAAGACCACGGGTGAGGTCTTGCGCGACCGGTTGTTCTGGCCAGCGGTGTGCGGAGTGGCGGCACTCGCTTTCGCCGTCGTGATCGGTAACGCCGGCTGGGCACCGTTGCTCGCCTTCGGTCTGGGTGGATTCGCCGCTGGTTCGGCCTTGCGTCAACTGGGTCTGGCCACACGCCGCAATGGGTGGCGCGGATTCGTCGGGCGGGCCAATGGCGGCATGATCGTGCACCTCGGTGTGATCGTCATGTCGGTTGCCCTCGCTGCTTCGGGCGCCTACACCCGAAGTCAGGAGTTCGTGATGGAAGTGGGCGAATCCGTCGAGTTCTCGGGCCACACCTTCACATTCGAAGGTCTGTCTCTCGAGACCGATTCGGTGAAGTCGTCGTTGAAGGCGGCTGTGCGCATCGACGGCGGCCCGGTCTACGAGCCGGCCCGTAGCAAGTATCTGCAGCAGGGCATGGACATCGGAACGCCGAGCGTTCGATCGGGATTCCGACACGACCTGTACCTGACCCTCGAAGGCGACGTACGCCCCGACGACACCGAAGCTCGTATCAAGGTGTTCGTGAAGCCGATGATTCTCTGGCTCTGGATCGGCGGCGGTTTGCTCGGGCTCGGCACGGTGTTGTCGGCCTTCCCGGGTCGACGGCGCCGCCCCGAAGCTCCGGTGTCGGAAGGCATCTCGTCACGTGACGAGGAGGGCTTGCGTGTCTGAGCGTCGTCGAATCGGACCACTGGTCGCCGGTGCGAGTGCCGTGGTGATCGTGTTCATGGTGACGATCTTCGCGGTAGCGGCCGGTCGTTCGACCGAGACGGCCGACTCGCCGCTGCTCGGTCGTCCGGCACCTTCGATCACGAGTACCACGTACGACGACGCGACGTTCGATCTGTCGAGACGCCGTGGTTCGTGGGTCGTGCTCAACTTCTTCAACTCCACCTGCGTGCCCTGCAAGCGCGAGCATCCCGAATTGGTGAAGTTCCATGAGGCCCAGAGCAGTGGCGGTGGAGTCGACGCCGAACTCTTCACCATCGTGAACGACGACGACGAGAGCGCGGTCCGCAAATTCTTCGCTGACAACGGTGGTGGTTGGCCGATCGTTCGTGACGAGAACAGTGAGATTTCGGTGGCCTTCGGTGTGGCCAAGGTTCCCGAGACATGGATCGTCAGCCCAACTGGCCTCGTGGTCGAACGTTTCGCCGGCGAGGTCACCGCCGAACTTCTGAGCACGGTGCTCGAAATGTTCGACAGAGGTGCGACATGAGCCGGATGTCGAAGGTGGTGAAAGGTCCGCTCGGTTGGTTGATACTTCTCTTCGCTTCGGTGACGTTGCTTGCAATCGGTATCCAGCGCGATGGCGGTCCGTCCACCCCACAGGAAAGGATCGACGCCGTCTCGCAACGACTCGCCTGTCCCACCTGCGACGGTGAGAGCGTTTTCGAATCCCGAGGCAGCGCTTCGATCGCCATCAAGCGTGAAGTCGCTCGATTGGTGTCCGACGGACAACTCACCGATGGTGAGATCGTGCGTTCGATCGAAGCAAGTTTCGGTAGCGACGTCCTACTCGTTCCGCGTTCGTCTGGTCTCGAAGGTCTCGTCTGGGTACTTCCGGTGGCGGTTGCTGTGGTGGCCGTGGTCGGCATGGGCTTCGTTTTTCGGCGGTGGAGACGCGAGAACCGGAGTGTCGTTGCCACCGATGACGACGAGGTGCTGGTCGCCTCGGCTCGTCGTCAGCGGAGCGAGTCGTGACACCGGAAGAACGGGCGATTCGCGAGGAAGAACGCGACTTCCTGTTGTCGTCGCTCGACGATCTCGAACGAGAGCGACTGGCCGGCGACGTCACCGACGACGACTACCACGCGCTGAAGGAGTCGTACACCGCTCGTGCGGCAGCGGTACTTCGCGAACTCGATGATCGTGTGTCGTCCCATACGTCGACCGAACCGTCGACACCCGACGCCATGACTCGTCCGCGTCGTTGGAAGGCCATTGTCATCGGCGCCATGGTCGTCGCCGTGGCAATCGTCGCCGGAATCGTGGTGGCCAACAGCGCCGGTGAGCGACTTCCAGGTCAGACCATGACCGGCACGATCGGTGACGGCAGTGTCACCTCACTTCTCGTAGAGGCCCGGGCCACCGGGATGGCCGACATTCCGCGAGCGGTCGATCTCTACTCACAAGTGTTGGCCGTCGAGTCCGACAACGTCGAGGCTCTCACGTACATCGGCTGGCTCACCGTTCTGTCGGCCACGCAGGACCAGACCTCCGACATCGACATCGTTCGCGAACGGTTCCAGTCAGGCCTCGTGCTGCTCCGACAGGCGACTGTCGTCGACGACACCTATCCCGATGCTCACTGCTTCCTCGGCATCACGTTCTTCCGCTTCATGGACGATGCCGAGGCGGCCGCTCCTGAAGTTCAGAAGTGCCTCGACTCGAATCCTCCGGCCGAGGTGGCCGCACTCGTGGAAGGTCTTGCCGCTGACATCGCCGGTAGCGAGCCCTGAGCGAACGTTTGCTCAGTCGTCGTCCTGAGGAGGCGGCCAACATGTCGCAGCGATCACATCACTGCCATGTCGATCGAGCACCCACACCGACGCCTTGCGCCAATCGGGATCGGAGAGCATCTCGGCACCTCGTCGCTGCAGTGCGGTGATGACCTCGGGGATCACGTCACCGTGGCTGCACAGCACCGAACCGTGGGGGAGAGACGTCACGAGTTCGAGGGCACCTTCGAGTCGAAATCCTTCGGCCAGTCGATCGTCGTCTTCGATCACGAGATCGAGGTGAGTCGACAGCGGCTCGATCGTCTGACGGCACCGAACGAATGGACTCGAAACGAGCTGGAGGCCGCCATGGGGTGTCACGAGCTCGGCGATTCGCTCGCACACTCGCTCAGCTTGTCGCCACCCCTTCTTGGTGAGCGGACGGTAGCGATCGTCGCCGTCCCACTTCGAACGATCACCGGCTTTGGCGTGTCGGACCAGGAAGAGC
This sequence comes from Acidimicrobiia bacterium, assembly GCA_009923785.1. Lineage (GTDB taxonomy): Bacteria > Actinomycetota > Acidimicrobiia > Acidimicrobiales > Ilumatobacteraceae > Casp-actino8. The sequence continues at coordinate 16,724 of RFSV01000027.1, forward strand.
GTGTCGGGCACGGAGTGAAGATATCAGGGGTCCGACGACGCGATTCAAACGCCGTTGGGTCAGACTTTCGTGTATGGGATTCTTCGAGCGCAATCGTCAAGAGACGGTAGAGAAGGGTTACGACGCAGCACGCCTTCCTCCCGGTCAGTACCTCACCGATCGCTTTCCTGTCCTGCACGTGGGTGACGTACCGACGTACTCACCCGGCGAGTGGAATCTCTCGATCTTCGGACTCGTTGACCGCCCGTTCACCCTGACCCTCGACGAGTTGAAGGCTCTGCCGGCCACCACCCTCACATTCGACATCCATTGCGTGACGAAGTGGAGCAAGTTCGACACCACCTGGACCGGCGTCCGTGTGCGCGATCTGTTCGAAATGGCTGGTGTTCAACCCGAGGCGACTCACGTGATGGAACATGCCGAGTTCGGTTACACGACCAATGTGCCGCTGCCCGACATCACCACCGACGAAGCGTTGGTTGCCTACGCCTACGACGGGGAGGAAATCGAGGCCGATCACGGTGGCCCTGTGCGGATCGTGATCCCGCATCTCTACTTCTGGAAGAGCGCGAAATGGGTTCGAGGTCTCGAGTTACGTCCGTCCGACGCCCCCGGCTTCTGGGAGCGCAACGGTTATCACATGTACGCCGACCCGTTCAGAGAACAGCGCTTCTGGAACGACTGATCAGCCTTCGTCAGTCACCAGTTTGCGTATTTCGCCGAACATCCATCTGGCTACTTCCTCTGCACCGCGTGTCGAATAGTGGAGTCCGTCCACGCGCTCGATCGCGTCGCAGTCGTCGGGAAACGACGGACACACGATGTCGGCCAACGGAAGTAGAAACGTGCGGTTCGAGTCGATCGAGTTGCGAATCGTTTCGGATTCACAGATGGTTCCACGCGCCTGTTCTGTGGAAATGTCGAGACGCGGAACTGGTAGGACGATGACGGCTTGATGGTCGCTGGCCAGAGTCTGCAACCAGTTCACCCGATTGCGAATCGCGTCCCGGCCCTCGCTCGTGCAGAACTCGATCGGTGATCCGTTCCAACTCAATTCGCCGCCGGTTCCACCCCACCAGAACACCACGAAGTCGGGGTCACCGTTACGGATGGTGTCGTCGAGGGATTCGATGAAGGGCGTGCACAGATCGGGGAGGTACTGATCGACCGCGTGGGGTGAAGGCACGCAAGCGGCCTCGGCCGACACACCGACTTCGAAACCCATCTCCGAACCCACGCTGGCGATCTGACGGCTGGCGAGAGCCGGAACCGAATCTCCGATCATGAGGACGCGAGGTGGCGGCGTGAACAATTCTGGTGTTTCCGAAGTCGGTGAGTCGCGAACCGGTAGAGGGATGGAAGTGACCACCTCGTCCGGTGGGGCTACCGGCTTGGCGACCGCAACACCGACTGACAGCGCGATACATGTCGAAGCCACAACGGCCACCGGCAGGCCGCGGGTCGAGCTCCGTCGTCGAATGGGCTGCTCGACCAAGTGATACGACACACTTGCCAGAGCGATCGTGATCGCCACCACGAGTGCGAATCGAATCCAGATCGAGATGCTCTCGAGTGCGATGGCGACCGGGCGGTGGAACAGGTAGAGACCGTACGACCACAGACCGAGACGTCGGAGGACCGGATTGCACAGCGGTCCACTCGTGATCGCGGCCGCCGAGATCACGGCCACGAGTCCGCAGAGTGAAATCGCCAACATGCGGCCACGGAACATGTCAGTGTCGCCCACGCCATGGCGAGCCATCCAGGCGCCCAAAGCCAGCGATGTGACGAGGAGAAGGTGATTGGCCCACGACGGAAGGCGACGGAGCGAGAGGCCGGCGACGACTGCACCGAGCGCGAAAGTGGACGCCCGGGTGTCGGTGCCCTGATACAGGCGATCGATACTCCAGCCGTTCGACGCACCGTACGAAGCGAATCCGAACGAAAGCACGACGATCGCGGCAGCCGCGACGCGGATTCCAACTCGCGATCGCCCGATGATGACGAGTCCGGCGATCAACATCGGCCAGACGAGATAGATCTGCTCTTCGATCGCAAGCGACCACAGGTGTTCGAGCGGATCAGGGTTGGCGAACTCGTCCCAGTAGCTACGACCTCCCGTGATGTTGAGCCAGTTCGTGGCGTAGGTGGCCGCACCGAGGAGTCCGCGACGACGGATGTCGACGAGATCGAGCAGGCCGAGTACGGCGACGAGGACGATCGACACTCCGAGAGCAGGAAGGAGGCGCCTTGCTCGCCGAGCCCAGAAGGCGCGAAGTGACAGCCGGTCGGTGCGCTCGATCTCGTCGATCACGAGTCCGGTGATCAGCCAACCTGACAGGGCGAAGAACACGTCGACTCCGACCCATCCCCAGTCGAAGACTCCGCTGTGGAACCCGATGACCGAGACGACGGCAAGTGCCCGCAGCCCGTCGAGGCCGGGTCGATACCCGAGACCCGTCGCCGCCGGTAGTCGTTCCATGTGGGTGATTCACGTCGTCGGGCGCCGGTCTTCGGACGCCTGCGAGCAACGTACCTCAGTTGACTTTCAGAAACTTGCTGAAGATCTTCTTCGGCTTCATGTCCTTCGCGATTTTCTCGGCGATCGAATGGAACATACGAGCTGCTTCACTCCCCGGATCCACGGCCGTGATCGGTCGTCCATTGTCGCCACCTTCGCGCAACTGCGGAACGAGAGGTAATTGTCCGAGGAGGGGAACGCCGAGTTCATCGGCGAGTTCTTTTCCGCCACCGCTACCGAACAATTCGTAGCGCTTGCCGTCGTCGCCGACGAACCACGACATGTTCTCGATCACACCCTTCACGGGCAGATTGACCTTGGCGGCCATTGCCGCCGACAGACGAGCAACTTTTTGCGCCGCCTGCTGCGGCGTGGTGACCACGTACACCTCGCCACGGGGTAGATACTGACTGAGCGACAGAGCGATGTCGCCGGTTCCCGGTGGCATGTCGATGAGCAGAAAGTCGGGTTCGTCCCAATAGACGTCGGTGAGGAACTGTTCGAGGGCCTTGTGCAACATGGGTCCGCGCCACACGACGGCCTGACCATCGGGTACGAAGTAGCCGATCGAAATGCATCGCACGCCGTACGATTCGGGAGGAAGCAACATGCGATCGATCACGACCGGATCGCGATCGGCACCGAGCATGCGCGGAATCGAGAACCCGTAGATATCGGCGTCGACCACACCCACTTTGTGGCCCTGTGCGGCGAGAGCCACGGCCAAGTTGGTGGTGACACTCGACTTTCCGACACCTCCCTTACCCGACGAAATGAGGAGGGGGCGGGTCTTCGAGCCAGGCTGAGCGAAGGGAATGACCCGTCCTTCGGCGTGGCCGTGGGCCTGACCTTGGCCCGCCGTGGCCGACGGATCGCCGTGGAGCTTTTCGCGAAGCGTCGCTCGCTCGTCATCGGTCATGACGGTGAAGTCGAGATTCACGCGGGTCACACCGGGAAGGGGGGTGACGGCGCCGTTCACGCGGTTCGAAATCTCGTTGCGCAATGGGCAGCCGGCCACGGTGAGGGCGACGAGAATGCCGACCGTTCCGTCGGATTCGATGGTGACATCGCGCAGCATGCCGATGTCGACGATGGAGCGATGCAGTTCGGGGTCTTCGACCGGCCGGAGGGCGTCGACGACCTGCTCACGGGTGAGTGTCATGGGTGGGGGCTCCCGGTTCGTGGTGCCAGCGTGATTGCTCACGCCGAATTTGCACTATGGCGATAGGTAGAATACCGGCGTGTCGACGAGCACCCCCACCTCTGCGAGCGGTTCTCGTTCACCGGCAGGCGCTTTCACAGCCACGGTGGCCGCCATCACCAACGCATTCGGTGATCCGACTCGCCGAGCGATCTACATGTTCCTGCGAGACCACGTCGATGGTTCAACGGCGGCTGAAGTGGCCCGAGAAGTCGGTGTGCATCCGAATGTGGCCCGTCACCATCTCGACAAATTGGCTGCCGGTGGTTACGTCGAGGTGTCGGTGGCTCGTTCGGCCGGTGCTGGTGCCGGACGACCGTCAAAAAAATATGTGGCGGTCGCCGATCGGGTCGAGGGTGAACTACCCATCCGCAGCGACGACCTCGTGTTGAGTCTCCTCGGCAAGACGTTGGCATTGCTGCCACACGATCGAGCTCAGGCCATCGCCGAAGAAGTGGGGCAAGAGTACGGACGTGCCATGGCCACCGCTCTCACCGGAGACGACCTGGCCATTGGTCAGCGAAGCCTGCGATCGGCGATGCAGGCGGTGGCCGATGCGCTGACGGCCCATGGTTTCGCATCACACGCCGAGAAGCGCAACGACCAGTTGCGCATCATCAACAACCATTGTCCGTTCGGCGACGTGGCGCTCGAGCACCCGGTGGTGTGCGCAGTCGATCGGGGCATGGTGAAGGGGATGTTGAAAGCCCTGTATGGCGATGCCGACGTGTCGACGAGCGCCTCGTTGCCCCAGGGCGACACCTTCTGCGCCACCGTGGTCTAGCCGGTAGCGTCGATCGAGTCGGTTTGAAGGAGGACGTCGTGGAAGTTCGCATCGTGGTCAGCAACGTCGGTCGGGAAGTCGTGATCGAACAGGCCGACGATCAACTCGATGCCACGCGCAAGCAGGTTGAAACGGCGCTATCGGGCGCGGTCGACGTGTTGTGGCTCGTCGACAAGCGCGGACGTCAGGTGGGAGTGTCGGCCTCGAAGATCGCCTATGTCGAGATCGGGTCCACCGACAAGGATCGAAAGATGGGGTTCGGGTCGTAACCGAATTCCTGTTCCGACACCGCGCTGTCGGGCAGACTTGAGACATGGCGACTCTTGCCGATTTCGTCCGGCAGCACACCGATCTTCCCCGTGAGGACGCCGCCCACCTGCAGCAGCTGATCGGTGAGTGGGGAATGCTCGCCGACCTGAGCTTCGCCGACCTCGTTCTCTATTTACGCGATCGCAACGGCAACTGGATCGTGGGAGCTCAAGTGCGTCCGGCCACTGGTCGCACGATCTATCCCGACGACCTCGTGGGAGGTTGGGCCAACGACGCCACCACGACGCTGGTCGACCGCACGTTCCATGACGGCGGGATCGGTGAGGCCGAGATCCAGATGGACGACATCGACGATCCGGTGCACGTACTCGCCATCCCGGTGCGCAGTGTGCGTGGTTCGATCGCCGTTCTGACCCGTAACTGGTCGTCGCTGTTCAGCCGTCAGCCCGGCGAACTCGAGCGCACCTATTTGGGGATCTTCCAGCGGTTCGCCCAGATGGTGTCGGACGGAACCTTTCCGTTTCCGGGCCGTGCCGCCGACCTGAGCGCGGCACCGCGGGTGGGCGACGGGGCGATCGTGTTCGACGAGAACACCCGCGTGCAGTACGCGTCGCCGAATGCCAACTCGACTCTTCATCGAGTCGGTATTCCCACCAACGCGGTCGGGCAGACGCTGTCGGAGTTGGGATTCGCCGACAGCCCGGCTCGTCAGGCCTTCGAGACGTTGCGGCCGGTGATCGAGGAGTTCGATCAATCCGAGGACGTCACTCTCTTGGTGCGGTGCATTCCGATCGTGTCCGAAGGTGTGGTCACCGGTGGTGTGTTGTTCGTGCGCGATGTGACCGAGGTGCGCCGCCGTGATCGCATGTTGCTGTCGAAGGACGCGACCATTCGCGAAATTCACCACCGCGTGAAGAACAACTTGCAGACCATCTCGTCGCTGTTGCGTCTTCAGGCTCGTCGTCTGCAGGCCCCCGAGGCCAAGGCGGCTGTTCAGGACAGCGTGCGGCGAATCCGAACGATCGCTTTGGTGCACGAAACGTTGTCGCGTGAACCGGGTGAAGATTTCGCCTTCGTCGAGATCGTGCGTCCGCTCATGCGTCTGGCCGAAGAGAGTCTGCAGTCACCCGATCGCCCCGTTCGATTCCTCATGAAGGGCGACGGAGGTCGTCTACCGGCCAACATCGCCACACCTCTGTCGGTGGTGGTGACCGAGTTGCTGCAGAACGCGATCGATCACGGCTTCCCTGAAGGCAGCGCAGGTGGAACGGTGGTCGTTCTGCTCGGCGGTGACGACGACACGATCCACATCAAGGTCGTGAACGACGGTCGTGGGCTCGACCCGGGCTTCGATCTCGATGCGGCGACCGGATTGGGACTATCGATCGTGCGAACCCTCGTGACTACCGAACTCGACGGCACGATCGAGATGCGCGCCGGAGGACCGACCGATTTCGAAGAAGTGGGGATTGCCGGCGTGCGCAAGGGCGACGGCACGGTCGTCGAGCTACGGCTCCCGCGCTGAGCGGGCCAGCGCTCAGCTGGCGGCTGCGCCGGCGTTGTTGACCTGAGCGGCCTTCAACGCCTTGTTGCGAGCGGCGATGCGACGGCGAATGTCGCGGCGCTCCTCCTCGGAGGTTCCTCCCCAGATGCCCGAGTCCTGATTGGTCTCGATGGCGAAGTCGAGGCACTCGATCTTGACCGGGCACTCGTCGCACACCTGCTTGGCCCGATCGATCTGAAGAAGTGCCTGTCCGGTCGTTCCGACGGGGAAGAAGAGTTCCGGGTCGGTGTCCTTGCAGACGGCATCGACGCGCCAGGTGTAGTCGGCAGAACCGAGGGCCAAGGACGA
>RFSV01000028.1 GCA_009923785.1 Acidimicrobiia bacterium
CTTCTCGGGTCTTCACACAGGAGAACGCCTGTCGGGGTTGATCTATTCCCCGGCTTCGAGAATTTCTAGTGCCGCCTCAATAGCGGCCTGGGTGACCGCGTGTCGAACCTGCGATCGAACCCCGGTGACGCGCAGTGTTCGCACCCGTTCCCCCGACGGGCTGCATACCGCGATGCAGGCGGTTCCTGCCGGCATCCCGTCGTGGCCATCTGGCCCGGCGGCCCCTGTCGTCCCGATCCCCACGGTGGCCCCCAATCGCGAGCGTGCTCCCTCGGCCAGGGCACGTGCGACCTCCTCGGTCACGATTCCTTGCCTCAGCAGCTCCCCGGGCACATTCAGGACTTCGGTCTTGACCTCCAGTGCGTAGGCGACGACGGCCCCGCGGAAGACGGCCGAGCACCCCGGCACCGAAGCGATCGTCGAGGACACCAGGCCTGCCGTCAGCGACTCTCCGGTGGCAATCGACCAGGACCGTTCCCGCAGACGCTGCACGAGGCGCTCTGCGAGCTCATCGAGCGACACTGGCTCCGACGATGCGGTGTCAGGAATCATGGGATGCCGATCGGGAGATGGCGTAGGCCCGTCGCAGGTAGTCGATTCCGGTGATAACCGTCATCACGACCGCAGCGATCATCACACCGAGCGCGAGTTCTTGTTTGCGCTTCGGGGTGAGCATCGTCCACCACTTCGTCTCGGTTCCCTCGACGAAGCTCTGCTCATTGGTGACGGTGGGCGACCAACCCTCAGCGCGGAGCTTTCCGTTCGACACGAGCCACGGTGACCGAACATAGGGCCGCAGACCAGGGGGAATCGGACCCCGCTGAAAGCGCCAGCGCAGGTCGGCAACCACCTCACCCACCCGATCGGGCAGACGGAGACGGGGAGCCATCCCCCACAGGGAACGCACGCGCGAGCCAGGAACGTGCCCGTCGGGAGCCACGTTGTAGATACCCGACAAACGGCGATCGGCGGCCAGAACCACCGCCGACGCCAAATCGTCGAGATGAAGAAACTGAGCGGGAACGTCGTCCTCACCGAGTCGACCACCCATTCCGGCAGCCAACGCGCGAACGAGTGACGACGTACCGTCGGCGGCCATGGCTGGAACGGGACGTAGAACCGTGACCGTTCGTTCGGGCGAGGCCAGGCGCCAATCGTCGACCAATTGTTCGACGGTCGCGAGCTGACGAGCGAATGCGAAGCCGAAGTCGGGACGCAAAGCGACATCTTCGGTGAGAGGTACCGGATTGTCGGGCCACGCGCCGTACACCATGGCCGACGACAGAACGACGAGATGCTTCGTGTGACGGCGCGTCGCCTCGGCCAGAAGTTCAGGGGTGCCGACAGCCGCACTGCGACCTCGGGCCGCAAGGGTGTCGTGGTCACCGGGCACCAGATGGATCACCAGGTCGATACAGGGCAGGTCGGCACGATCGACATCGATCGCCGTACCGTCGGGACGCACACCTCGTTCGATCTCGACCACCGAGTACCGGTCGTCGGCTCGAAGGTGTTCGACCACCCGTCGGCCGAGCGGCCACGATGCTCCCGTCACCAGAACCGTGACGAGGTCGTTCGACGAACGATCAGGCAGTGTGCCGTGCCGGGTTTCACTGATCGTCACCTTCGTGACGCTAGTCGTCGAGTCACACCCGAATCGGGCGACGTAGGCTCGACTCATGGCCGATCACTCGCCGTTTCCGTTCGGAGATTCCGACGACGACGGCCAGAATCCGTTCGCTGGCCTCCCCTTTTTCGGCGAGATGATGAAGATGTTCGCCGACCAGGGTCCGGTCCAGTGGGACACCGCCCGCCAGGTGGCTCATATGACGGCGACCGGCGGACAGGCGGAGTCGAATCCCGATCCAGCGGCCCGCATGTCGTTCGTCGATCTCGGTCGCATCGTCGTCGATCAACTCGAAGCCGTGACCGGACGACTCCACCCCGTCCTGGCCGTCGAACCAGCCGTCGTCACCCGAACGCTGTGGGTCGACGCCACGCTCGAGGACTACAAACCCTTCTTCACCGATCTGGCCACCGCACTTGCCCAACGTCCCGAGCCCGATACCGACGACGACCCGATGGCCGCCATGCTCGGTCAGTTCTCGGGTCTACTCGCCCCCACCATGATGGGGATGACGGTTGGCTCGATGGTCGGGTTGCTCGGCAAACGCTCACTCGGGCAGTACGACCTGCCGCTACCCCGGCGAGCCGGACGCGCCCCGATGTTCGTACTCACCAACATCGACGAATTCGCCGTCGAATGGAACCTGTCGACCGACGACGCACGTATGTGGACGCTCATCAGCGAACTCACCTTGCACTCGATCATTTCGGTACCCCACGTAGCCGCCGAGATCGACCGCCTCGTCCGCTCACACGTAGCGGCATTCCGCCCCGATCCCCACGCGATCATGGACAAGTTGTCGTCGATCGAATCGTCCGATCCGATGCAGATCATGCAGTCGCTGCAGAACGTCCTCGGTGATCCCGAAGTCCTCCTCGGCGCCATGCGTTCACCCGAACAGGACCGCCTGCAACCGCACATCGACACTGCTCTGTCGCTCGTGGTGGGCTGGGCCGATCACATCGCCGATCAGGTCGGGGCACGCATCCTCGGAAATCCGGCGCGCATCTCCGAGGCGGCGCGGCGTCGACGCATCGAATCCGGCGAAGAGACCACCTTCGTCGAACGACTGCTCGGACTACGGCTCGACCGCTCACGAGTCGAACAGGGAAAGTCATTCGTGGCCGGGGTGGTCGAGCGAGCCGGCACCACCGGACTCGATCCGCTGTTCGATCGAACGAACTCGCTTCCGACGAAGGCAGAGCTGGAGGCACCCGGGTTGTGGTTGGCCCGCCTCGAGATCAGCGACGCCGACTGATCCGGGTTCCAATGTACGACCGCAACGTCTGCGGATCGGTCGCTCCACGTCGCACCTGATTGAGTCCGAACCAATACGCGGCAGCTCCCGACAGACCGAGACCGGCGACGATGCCGAAACCCACTGAACCCGGTAGATGGAACAGGACCGGAACGAGTCCGGCCGCCACCCACATCAACTGGAAGCGAGTCTGGAAGTTGGCGATGGCCCGTCCCCGGTTGACATCGGGAGCATCCCGCTGAACGATGGTCTCGAAGGCCATGTTGGCAATGGCCGCTGCAAAATTGACAGTGGCCGCCATCAACAATGCGACGACGGTCGTCACGGCCACTGCGGTGACGATGCCAGCAATACCGATCAGGATCAGACCGATCACGAGCAGTGTCTCGACGTACTTGAAGCGACCCAATTTCTTCGCACTGAGATTGCCGAGCAGAGTCCCGACCGCCGCCAGACTCACGGCGGCACCGAACCAGAAAGTTCCGAATTGTGGACCGAAGTGGTACTCGACCTGCTTCCATCGTCCATTGCTCGCCACACCGACCACCTGAGAACGCTGCGGATCGGCGAACCAGAACGCCAGATGGAAGAACAAGAAACCGACGCTCGCCCGCACGAGTCCCATCGCCGATGCGGCGATCACAACCCCGGCTTGGCGCAGTTCGCGTATCTCGAGTTCCCCAGCCTCGCTTCGCGCCACCTGCATCCGCGGGAGTCGGGTGGCCGCCAACCCGCCCAATGTGAACAGGATGGCACCGAACACGAGAGTGATCTTCGGTGAGATGAGACTGAGAATTCCGGCCGGTACTGCTCCGGCGAAGCCGATGATTCCCGAGGTCACACCCAGCTTGGCGTTGGCCTCCACCAGGTCGGAGTCGCTCTTCGTGAGCGACGGGAGCATGGCCGACTTCGACACGCCGTAGGTCTTGTTGAGAACCATGGCGAGGAACGCGAGTGGGAAGAGCAGCAACGACTCGAGCTGAGACACCATGGCGATCATCACAGCCACCCGTAGCCCGGCAATCAGAACGACGAGCAGTCGACGACCTCCTGGCATGCGGTCGATCACTGGTCCGATGAATCGCCCGAGAACGATGAACGGCGCGAAGCTGACCGCAAGGAAGAGCACGACACGACTTCGCGCCTCACCTGGGCTGATCGACAAGAAGAGCGAGTCGGCCAGGGCAACTGCCATCGACGCTTCGCCGGCTGCGAATAGAGCGTGGACTCGAACCAGTCGAGTGAAGGGTGATGCCCGGAACTGGTGCTGAAACTTCGGTTCTGGACGAGACGAACGAATGCGCCGTCCCGAAACTTCTGAATTCTCGGCGTCGCTCACGTAGTCATGTTAGGTGTCGTGTCGCACCGACACCGGGCACACTCAACGAGAACGTTCGAACTTGTAACCGAGACCGCGGATCGTGACGATCCGCTTGGGATCGGATGGTTCGTCTTCGATCTTGGCGCGCAATCTCTTGATGTGCACGTCGAGAGTCTTGGTGTCACCCACGTAGTCGATGCCCCACACGCGATCGATGAGGGTCTCACGGGCCAGCACACGACCGACATTGGCGAGGAGAAGATGAAGGAGTTCGAACTCTTTCAACGGCATCTGCACGAGTTCACCTCGAACACGCACGACGTGCTCATCGGGATCGAGGCTCACGTCACCCACTTCGAGGATCGAACCGTCGATCTCGGCCGGACTCGAACCGCGTTCGGTCGAAACTCGACGCATCACCGCCCGCATACGGGCCACCAGCTCGCGCATTCGATACGGCTTGGTGATGTAGTCGTCGGCACCCACCTCGAGCCCGACCACGGTGTCGATCTCGGCTCCCTTGGCCGTGACCATGATGATCGGCACCTGCGTGCGCTTACGCAATTGACGGCACACGTCGATACCCGACATCTTGGGCAGCATCACGTCGAGCAACACGACATCGGGCTGGACCAAATCGAAGCGGTTGAGCGCCTCCAGGCCGTCACGGGCCACCTCGACCCGGAATCCCTCACGCTTCAACCCCACGGTGAGCGCGTCGACGAAACTTTCCTCGTCCTCGACGAGCAGAACTGTCTGCGTGGCCATGTGAGGGTCTCCTTGTCCTGCGTCAACTCGCGTCGGAAACAACTGTCGACACCAATCCGGGGGCAGCGGGCACACGGAGGGTGAACGTCGAACCTTCCCCCTCCACACTCGCCACCATCACGTCTCCACCGTGATTGGTGGCCACGTGACGCACGATCGCCAGACCTAGGCCCGTACCGCCGGTCTCTCGAGAGCGAGCTCGATCGACGCGATAGAAGCGCTCGAAGATTCGATCGAGATCCTTCTGAGGAATCCCGAGACCGAAGTCTCGGACCGTCAGGTCGACCCATTGTCCGTTCGACGATGCGGAAACCTCGACCCGAGAACCGGCGTCGGAGTACTTGACGGCGTTCTCGACGAGGTTGCCGAGCGCCGACACCAGTTGCCGACGATCTCCCAACATCCTCACTCGATCGTTCGTCGCCAAAACGACCACTTCGATGTCTTTGCGTTCGGCGAGCGACTGCGCACGAGTGACCGAGTCGTCGACCACCGTCGAAGCCACCACGACGTCCTTCACGGCTTCCCCACCGAGTTCGATCCGCGACAACTCGAGCAGATCATCGATCGTCCGTCCGGCTCGAATGGCCTCGTGAACCATCTTGTCGGCCAGTCGTTGAACGACCTCCGGCTGATCTTCGTCAGCCAACGCCTCGGCCAGAACCGACAAAGCTCCGACCGGCGTCTTCAGTTCGTGGCTGATGTTGGCCACGAAATCGGTCCGAACCGCATCGAGTCGCGACCGTTCGGTGACGTCTTCGATGGTTGCCACTGCTCCTCCGTCGGCCAGAGGAACCGCTGACACCGACACCACGCGACGTGGAGGCCCGAACAGTTCGATGGTCTGTCGACGAACCTGACCGTCGAGTGCACCACGCAGATGGACTTCGATGGCTTCGTCGACGAGCACGTCCGAATGAAGAACTCCCGTCGGGCCTCCTGCGATGGAATTGCGAAATACGATTTCGCCTTCTGCCGATGCGATGGCGATACCGATCCCCATTGCATTCATCGCCTGCTCGAACAATTCGTCGGTCGTCTCGTCGGCAGCAGTGACTGGGGTCGGCTCATCCGTCAATGAATTGCCACGATGGCGTTGCCACCAGACCCCGACGACACAACCGAGCAGGATTCCGAGGATCGTCCAGAGAATGATCACAACGAACGTGTCTCACTCTTGTTCGGCTGCACCCCGAGCCGACTCTGCTTCTTCTCGGGCTCGGAATCGCGCCAGAGCCTCTTGTTCGGGCAACCAGCCGGTCACGATGTAGCGCACCTTCTGCCCCAGATTCACAGCGTGGTCGCCGAGTCGCTCGTAAAAGCGACCTACCAGAGCCAACTGAACGGCCACCTGCAGGTCGATCGAACCGTTCGAGTGGCTCTCGAGAATCTGCTGAATGAACAGCCGGTGCAGGTCGTCGAGATAGCTGTCGATGTCGTCGAGGGCGGCTGCGTGAACGGCGTCGAGATTGACGTAGGCGTCGAGTGCCTCGCGATACTCCCGGGTGGCCTGGGTACTGAGTTTCTGAATGATGCCGCGCAATTTCGGATCGAGTTCGTGTCCGTAGATACGACGCGCAGCCTTGCACACGTTGCAGCAGAGATCGGCCGAGCGCTCCATCTCGGACGAGATCTTGAGAGCCGATGCGATCTGTCGCAGGTCGCCGGCCACCGGCGCCTGAAGAGCCAGAAGGCGAAGAGCACGCTCTTCGATGTCGACGGCCCGCGCATCGATCTCGTCGTCGCCGAGCAGAACGTACTCGGCGCCTTCCAAGTCCTGATCGAGAAGGATGTCGGTCACGCGAGGAATCATCTCGACGATCAGCGCACCCAATCGTCCGATCTGGCTTCGAATCTCCTCGACGTCGCGGTGGAATCCCTGTCGTAGATCGTTCATCAGCCGAACCTCCCGGTCACGTAGTCGGATGTCGCCTGCTGGGTGGGATTGGAGAAGATCTTCTCGGTTGCGTCCATTTCGACGACATAGCCCGGCTGACCCGTTCCGTCGATATTGAAGAACGCCGTGCGATCGCTCACGCGTGCCGCCTGTTGCATGTTGTGCGTGACGATCACGATCGTGTACGACGACTTCAGTTCCAACATGAGTGACTCGATCGCCATCGTGGAGATCGGGTCGAGAGCCGAACAGGGCTCGTCCATGAGAAGAACGCGTGGCTGAACGGCGATCGCTCGGGCGATACACAGTCGCTGCTGCTGACCGCCGGACAGACCTGATCCGGGTTGATCGAGACGATTCTTGACTTCTTCCCAGAGGTTTGCTCCACGAAGAGACGACTCGACGATCTCGTTCGCCTTGGACTTCGACAGCTTCTTCGAGTTGAGACGCATGCCCGCCAGGACGTTCTCGGCAATGCTCATGGTCGGGAACGGATTCGGCCGCTGGAACACCATGCCGATCTGACGACGTACCACCACCGGGTCGACGCCCGGACCGTAGAGATCGACGCCGTCGAGGGTCACCGTTCCCTCGACTCGAGCTCCTTGGATCTCTTCGTGCATGCGGTTGAGCGATCGAAGGAATGTCGACTTTCCACATCCCGACGGTCCGATCAACGCCGTAATCGCTCGGGGTTCGATGTCCATACTGACGTTTCGAACAGCCAGGAAGTTGCCATAGAAGATGTCGAGGTTGTGCACCCTCATACCTTCGGGCGCGGTGCCGGCCGACTCTGCCGGCGAGGTGTCGGTCGTGGTCATCTTGTCCTCCTGATCGACCATTTTCGCAGTCTCGAAGCTCATCTCAGTCCCTTCGGTCGCAAAACTCGTCCGAGAATTCGGGACACGCTGAAGATCACCAGGACGATGATGATCAGGAGAAGGGCGGCTGACCAGCCTCGGTCGTATCCGGCTTCGGGTGGGAAGCCCGGAGCGGCATACCCGTAATACGACATGACTGGCAACGACGTCATTCGTCCCGAGAACGGGTTGGTGTTGGTGTCTTGGGCGAGACCGGCGGCGATGAGCAACGGTGCCGTCTCGCCGATCACGCGTGCGATCGCCAGCGACACACCCGTCAAGAGTCCCGACACCGCTGTCGGCAACACGACTTTGACGATCGTGCGCCACTTCGACACACCGAGTGCATAGGACGCCTCGCGTAGTTCGTTCGGCACCAGACGCAACATCTCCTGTGTGGAACGAACGACGATCGGCGTCATGAGTACGGCCAAGGCCACTGAGCCGGCGAACCCCGAGCGAGCGCCGGGGCCCTGGAACTGTGAGAACAGGGCATAGGCGAACAGACCGGCCACGATCGACGGGATGCCGGTCATCACGTCGACCATCGAAACCACCAGCCGGGCGAGACGACTCTTCTTTCCGTACTCGACCAGATAGATCCCGGTGAAGAGTCCGATGGGAACGGCCATGGCAGCGGCCAATCCGGTGATGATCACCGTACCGATGATGGCGTGCTTCACCCCACCACCGTCACCGACGACGCTACGCATCGTGGACGTGAACAACTCGCCATCGAAACGAGCGAGTCCGCGATCGACCGTGGTCCACACCACACTTACAAGTGGCGCCAAGGCAAGTGTCATGAGCGAATACACCACGGCAGTCACCATGCGGTCGATCGCGCGTCGCGAACCTTCACGACGACGCGAAACCACGTAGGTGATCGCGAGATTGGTGGGCCCGGCGATCACGAGGGTGGCCACGACGCTCCCGCCGCCCGAGAACACCCGGGTCACGATCTGCGCGAGCACCAACGACAAGATGGCGATCGCCGGAATCGTGGTTCGACTCAGTGGACGGCTCGAGAGACCGAGATCGAGAGATGTGGTCGCAAGTTCGCTGGTCATCAGTCGTTCACCTCCCCACCTGCGATACGACGTGCCAATGCATTGACCACGAAGGTGGCCGCAAAGAGCACGAGGCCCGTTGCGATGAGCGTGTTGACCTCGAGACCGCTCGATTCGGGAAACTGCAGAGCGATGTTGGAAGCGATCGTGTTCGGGTTCTGGTTGGTCAACAACTTGAACGAAATGACGTCGGCCGGGGAAAGAATGAGCGCAACCGCCATGGTCTCGCCGAGTGCGCGACCGAGACCCAACATCGAGGCGGCGATCACTCCCGAGCGCCCGTAGGGCAGAACGGCCATCTTGATCATCTCCCAGCGCGTGGCACCGAGAGCGAGGGCGGCTTCCTTGTGGAGGCCGGGAGTCTGGGCGAAGACCTCACGCGAGATGGCCGACACGACCGGCAGGATCATGACCGACAGCACCACGGCTGCCGTCATCATCGTTCGACCACTCGTGGACGTGGTCCCCGAAAAGAACGGGAGGAAGCCGAGATTGTCCGACAACCACGGGAAGAGATTCTTCGAGAGGAACGGTGCAAGGACGAATATTCCCCAGAGGCCGTACACCACACTCGGGATCGCGGCCAACAGGTCGACCGCATAACCGAGCAGGCTCGAGATCTTGCGATGGGCGTACTGAGTGATGAAGAGAGCGATGCCGACGGCGATCGGGACGGCGATCAACAGGGCGAGAACCGAGGCCCACACCGTTCCGAAGAGCAATGGCAATACGTACGACAGGAAACCTTCGCCCTCACCGTCATCTCCGCCGACGCCGATCTCGGCCTGATCGGCTGTGAGGGCCGGTAACGCCCGGGAGATCAAGAAGATCGCCACCGCCGCCAGAACGACCAAGACGAGCAGACTCACGCCGGTCGAGACCCGACGGAAGATTCGATCGCCGAACTGTCCTTTCGGTTTCGAGGAGACCAGAGACGTCATGAGCAACCGTTCAGGGAGAGAGTGAGAGCACGCTCAGGGAGCACCGTAGTTCGCTCGGTCACGACCAGAGGAAAGCCGGTCGGACATCCCGAGGGAAACGGCGTGGGCCCAGGACGACGTCCCGGGCCCACGTCCGATTCTTCATGGGGAGGAATCAGCCAGCGACCGAAATCTGGGCAACTGCCTCTTCGAGCTGGGCCCGCAATTCAGCCGAGATCGGCGCCGAACCGGCACCGGCGGCGGCCGCCGCCTGGCCCTCTTCGGAACCGATGTAGTTCATGAAAGCCTTCACCAGATCGACCTCTTCCTGGGTCTCGTACTGGAGACACACGATGTGGTAGCTCACCAGTGTGATCGGGTAGACGCCGGCCTGGGTCGTGGTGCGATCGATGTTGAAGCCGAAGTCGTAGTCGCTTCGTCCTTCGATCCGGTTCGATGCGTCCACCGACTTGGCGGCAGCCTCCGGTGAGTACGGCGTGAAGTTGTCGCCCACCTGGATCTCAGCGGCACCGAGATCTCCGATCTGGGAAGCGTCGGCGTAACCGATCGAACCCTCGCCAGCGTTGATGGCGGCGACGACACCCGAGGTGCCCTGTGCGCCTTCACCACCGACGTCCGGCCACACCTCGATGGCGCCGTAGGTCCAGATCTCGGGCTCGACCTTGCCGAGGTAGTCGGTGAAGTTCTTGGAGGTTCCCGACTCGTCCGAACGGTGCACCGGGTTGATCGCCTGATCGGGCAGATCGACACCGGCATTGGCGCCGGCGATTTCCGGGTCGGTCCAGTTGGTGATGGTTCCGGCGAAGATTCCGGCCAGAGCCTTGGTCGTCAACTTCAGCGAGTCGACACCGGGCAAGTTGTAGGCCACGGCGATCGGCGAGATGTAGTGCGGGAGGTTGATGGCACCGAGGTCACCGGGGCAGCGATCCTTCGACGCTTCCCACTCCTCGTCCTTCAAGTAGGCGTCGGATCCAGCAAATGACGTACCACCGGACAAGAACTGCTCACGTCCACCACCCGAGCCGATCGGGTCGTACTCGACCGTCACCTTGGAGTTGGCGTTCTGGAAACCGGCCTGCCACGACTGCATGGCGGCCTTCTGCGACGAGGCTCCCGCACCGATGAGCGTGCCGCTCAATTCGACCGCCGGGGCGCTGGTCTCGGCCGGGGCGCTGGTCTCGGCCGGGGCATTGGTCTCGGCCGGGGCCGACGTCTCGTTCGACGACGATCCGCCGTCGTCTCCACCACAGGCCGCGATCAGCATCGAGGCGGCTGCTACGGCGGCCAAGCTCTTGAACTTCATGGATTCTCCTTTTGGGGGACACGGGTTCACGACCGTGATGTCCACAAGGTAGGAGCGGTGCCTGTCTGCCACCTGTTCATCAGGTGAACGGACCATGAACGTCACTCGACTCTTCGGCGAACCATCGCCAGGTCGGTCACGTGGGTCGACTGACCCTCCGGGTCTGACGTTTCGAGGCCCATTCGTACATCTCGCGCTGGGGATGGGGCTCGAACATCGTGGGCCCGATGCGCTCCCACGAGGCATCGGGGCGCATCTCGAACGACGGAGCTCCGTCGGCCAACAGAACGTCGAACGTGTGGTCGAGCCACTCCTGATGCCGCGGGTTCACGAGTGGCGTGAGGACCTCGACCCGTTTGTCGAGATTGCGCGCCATGAGGTCGGCCGAGCCGATCAGATGCAACGGTTGACCATCACCTTGGCCGTTGGCGAAGCGATACACGCGAGAGTGTTCGAGGAAACGGCCGAGCACCGAACGCACACGAATGTTCTCGGACAACCCGGGCACACCGGCCCGCAGACAACAGATACCACGCACCACGAGATCGACACGCGCTCCCTTCTGGCTCGCGGCATACAACTCGTCGATCATGTCGGGATCAGCGATCGAATTGACCTTGATCGTGATGTGACCGCGTTCGCCCTTCTCGCCTTCGTTGCGAATGAGCTCGGTGAGCCGAGAGCGAAGGTGGTGCGGTGCGACGAGCAGCCGTCGATACTCGACGTCGCGCGAGTAACCCGTGAGGTGGTTGAACAATTGCGCGGCATCGGAGGTGACGTCAGGTTCGCACGTGAAGTAGCCGAGGTCTTCGTACAGACGCGATGTGCGCGAGTTGTAGTTGCCGGTGCCGAGATGCACATAACGGCGTAATCCGTCTTCGTCTTCGCGTACGACCAACACGCATTTGGCGTGAGTCTTCAGACCGACGACTCCGTACACCACGTGCACACCAGCGCGCTCGAACGCCTTGGCCCAGGTGACGTTGACCGCCTCGTCGAAACGCGCCTTCAACTCCACCAGAACGGCGACCTGAACGCCGCGCTCGGCAGCCCTGATGAGATGACGTGCGATGGGGCTGTCACCGCTCGTTCGATAGAGCGTCATCTTGATGCTCTGCACTCGTGGATCGTCGGCGGCCTGCGACAAGAACTCTTCCACCGAACTGGCAAAGCTCTCGTACGGATGATGCACCAAGAGCGCTCGCTCGCGGATCACCGAGAAGATCGAACGCTCGGCCTCCTCGGCGGCGGCCAGTCGACCGGCCGTAACCGGCAGCCACTGGTCGTCCTTCAGGTCGGGACGATCGACTGCGTGCAACTGCATGAGACAGCTGAGATCGAGAAGCCCTTCCACCGGGAACACATCGTGGGGCTGCAGATCGAGTTCTTCCACGAGCAGATCGACGATCGCCTTCGGTGCTCCGGCTTCGACCTCCAGGCGGACAGCACGGCCGAATCGACGTCGACGCAATTCGAGTTCGACGGCCTGCAAGAGATCATCGGCCTCTTCGTCTTCAACGCTCAGGTCGACGTTGCGGGTGATGCGGAACATCGCCACGTCACCGATCGTCATGCCCGGGAACAGCGTGTGCAGGTGTGCTTCGATCACCTCTTCCACGGGAACGAATCGATCGCCGTCGGGGAGTGCCACCAAACGTGGAAACACCGTCGGCACCTTGATGCGGGCGAAGCGCTCCTCGGCCGTGACCGGATCGATCACTGTGACCGCCAGGCTCAGCGCAAGGTTCGACAGATACGGGAACGGGTGAGCCGGATCGACGGCGAGCGGAGTGAGCACCGGGAAGATGCGCTTGTCGTAGATATCGGTGCAGTGGACTCGCTCTTCAGGACCCAGATCGGCCCAACGCAACAATGCGACACCCTCGCGTTCCAGCTGAGGGATCAACACGTCGAGCAGGATCCGCTGCTGGCGAACAGTTAGTTCTCCCACGCGTTTCAACACTTCGGCCTGCTGCTGCAACGGGGTCAGCCCGTCGAACAGAGGAGCGGTGACACCCGCAGCTTCCTGATCCTTCATGGCCGCCACGCGTACCTGGAAGAACTCGTCGAGATTCGACGAAAAGATGGCGCTGAACTTCACGCGTTCGAGCAGGGGGACGCCGGGTTCGGTGGCGAGCCGAAGCACCCGCTCGTCGAAATCGAGCCAACTCAATTCGCGGTTGAGGAAACGCGAAGGAGCTGACGACCCGTCCATATGAGGAGAGTTCACAGGATTCACGAGCCTCTCCCCTGCGGGTTCACCGCGAATTCATCGAGAAATCAGACGGCTTCTTCGTCGAAGCCCAGATCCCACTCGAGAGAGATGTTTTCGCGTTCGGCGTCACGCATGATGCGCTCACGGTTGCGCTTGAACTGGGGATCGTTGTACGGAAGCAACACGAGGCGGGCCAGTGCCCGGCTGCGGAATTCTTCGACCAATGTTCGGTCGCCGTAATCGCCGACCACGTCCCAATGTGGTGACACCGGGCCGAGGAACACGATGCGCACGTGCGCACGAGGCGGTTCGTTGGGTGCGTAGACGTCGGTCATGGGTACTCCTTCGCCGGAATCGGGAAAATTCCGGACTTCCGTACCGGCGGGAAACCGCTGGTCACGGGCACGCTATCGGCCGAATGCCCGTGTCGGAACCCGACGTGGTTCTTCGTCACCCCTACCTGACTGGATGCCGACCTCGACCGATGCTTGACTGAGAGCGGCCGGGAACTCCGAGAGGGTGAGTGACGTCAAAGTCACTGACCTGGAAGAACCGGCTTCCAGCGGGCGAAGCGGGCGGAAACCAACTTCGCACAAGGAGATGTCATGAACGAAGAGATCACCCCACTGATCGACGAAGACTCGGTCACTGGCTGGATGGCCCTCGGGAACTGCCGTGCGCACCCGCCGGCCATGTTCTTCCCGTCCGACGGCGTCGGAGTCGACCGGGCTCGCAAGATCTGCGCCACCTGCCCAGTGGTGTCCCAGTGCCTCGATTACGCCCTCGATCATCACATCGACCACGGCGTCTGGGGGGGCTGCTCCGAACGGGAGCGTCGACGCATCGCCAAACGACGACGCCTCAGCGTGCAATCGGCGTAACGCCTGATCAGTCAGACGGCTTGGAGTCGGCGTCGTCCTTGGCGCCCTCGTTCAGACCCTTTTTGAATTCCTTCTGGGCCTGACCCAGGTTGCGCGCCAGCTTCGGGATCTGAGATCCGCCGAAGAGGACCAAGATCACGACGAGAACGACGATCACTTCGGGACCGTCAAAGAAGCCTGCGAACATGCGGTCAGGCTACCACCGGTCTCGGCACCGGCACTGGCAGAGTGGGGTCGTGCTCGAATGCATCGTCAACGTGAGCGAAGGATGTGATCTCGAACGGCTGATGGACCTCGACCAGGTCTGCGGGAAAGATCGGCTCGATCGTCATTCCGATTGCCATCACCATCGCAGTGTCTTCACTCTTGTGGGCGAGACAGCCGTCCGCGATCTCACCGCTCGATGTCTCGAGACACTGAGTCTCGACGTTCACCACGGCGTGCATCCCCGACTCGGGGTAGTGGACGTCGTTCCGTTCGTTCCACTCGCTGGTTCGTCGATCCATGACGCCTGCCGCGCACGTGACGATTTCGCCCAGTGGGTGAGTGCCGAACTCGATGTGCCGGTTTTCGTGTACGGACCGGCCGATACCGACCAACGCCAACTCCCTGACATTCGTCGCGATGCCTGGACCCGACTCGCGCCCGACTTCGGACCGCAACATCCGCATCCGACTGCGGGAGCGATCTGCGTCGGTGCGCGACACGTACTCGTCGCTTACAACGTGTGGCTCGAACACTCGTCGATCGAAGTGGCGCGCACCATTGCCCGTGACGTGCGCGGGGACGGTGTGCGGGCACTCGGTTTGTCGGTCGGCAATGCCGTACAAGTGAGTATGAATCTGGTCGACCCACGACATGTGGGGCCACTCGAGGCGTTCACCCGGGTGGAAGCAATAGCGCAGTCACACGGTGCCCACGTGACCCGAGGCGAACTTGTGGGTTTGGTTCCACAGGAGGTTCTGCAACGCGTCCCTCGTGTTCGATGGGAGCAACTCGATCTCAGTGAGGATCGAACGATCGAAGCGCGTATGGACGCGCGGCGATGACTCAGGCGGTAGCGGTTCGACGGCCGGCCTGGGCACGCTGACGACGCAGGCGACGACGCTCGCGCTCGGAGAGACCGCCCCAGATTCCGAACTTCTCACCGTTCACCAAGGCGTACTCGAGGCACTCGAGACGAACTGTGCAACCACGGCACACTTCTTTGGCTTCACGGGTGGATGCTCCACGCTCTGGGAAGAAGAGGTCGGGGTCGACACCGAGACAGTTCGCGTCGTCTTGCCAGTTCTGTTCGTTCTCGCTCACGGCTCACTGCCCATCCCGACCCGAAGGCCGCTTCACTTGGCCGGCTTTCCCCGAAGAGCCGGAACTACATCGGTGTCATTCTGGCCCATGGAACCCCCTTTGCGCAAGGGGAAAGTTGGCAAAAGCCCAGCCTGTGGGCTTGCGCGATCCGCGCGACGACCGGTCGCCTGCGCTAGCGACGAACGCTCCAACATGGAAACAACGATATTTCCTAGATTTCTTTGCATCATCCCTGCTCAGAGGCCATGAATTCAGGCCGACGGGGAACCATGACACCCGAACTTCTGGGTCTGCTGCACGTACTCTTCTCGAATGCCCATTCATCTTCGAGCCGAACCAGGTGACTACGCCTCCGCTGTTCTTTGCCCCGGTGATCCCCGCCGAGCCGCGTACATCGCCGAGAACTTCTTCGATCCCGGGGCACGCCTCGTGAACGAGGAGCGTGGCATGCTCGGCTTCACCGGCACGTTCGAGGGCAAGCCGATCAGCGTGCAGTCCACGGGCATGGGTACGCCAAGTGCCGGGATCGTGTTCGAGGAACTGGTCATGTTGGGTGCCACTCGCATGATTCGCGTCGGCACCACCGGCGGACTACAGCCTTTCCTGCAGATGGCCGACACGGTGATCGCCGTCAGCGCCTCGAGTGACGACCGCACGCCGATGCGTTACGCGGCGATGGACGGTCTCGCCCCGACTGCCACGTTTTCGTTGGTCGAAACGGCCGCTCGTCTCAGCCGTGAAGTGAGCGATCGCGTGTTCGTCGGCCCGATCGTGACGAGTGGCCTCTTCTACGACCCGGACCCGGACACTTTCAATCGTTGGCGAGGGCTCAAGCACCTCGGTGTCGAGATGGAGGCATCGATGCTCTATACCGTCGCTGCCGTCAAGGGTGTGGAGGCACTCGCCATGATGACGGTGAGCGACGTGATCGCGCCGGACAACGAGCCAGTGCGCATCAGTGACGAGGACCTGAAGAAGGGGGTTGATCAGATGATGCGGATCGCCTGCCGCGTCGCCGTCTCCTAATTGGTGATGTGAGTGCTGGTCAGATGAGGCCGAGGTCGCGGACGGCTTGACGCTCTTCGGCCAGTTCGCCCGCCGACGCGTCGATCTTGCCGCGGCTGTAGTCGTCGATATCGAGGCCCTGCACGATCGAATACTTGCCATCGGCACACGTGCACGGGAAGCTCGAAATCAGACCCTCGGGAACGCCATAACTACCGTCGCTCGGGATGGCCATCGAAACCCAGTCACCAGCGGGAGTCCCGAGCACCCAGTTGCGCACGTGATCGATCGCCGCATTGGCCGCTGAGGCCGCCGACGATGCTCCACGCGCGTCGATGATTGCCGCGCCACGCTTGGCGACGGTCGGAATGAACGTGCCGTCGACCCATGCGTGATCGTTCACCGCTTGGTAGGCGTTCTTGCCGCCCACTTCGCAGTGGAACAGGTCGGGGTACTGCGTCGTAGAGTGGTTGCCCCAGATCGTCATCTTCTTCACGGCCGACACCGGCTGGCTCAACTTCTGTGCGATCTGCGTGACCGCACGGTTGTGATCGAGACGCGTCATCGCTGTGAAGCGGCCAGGATCGAGCGACTTGGCGTTCTGCTGCGCGATGAGAGCATTGGTGTTGGCCGGGTTGCCAACGACCAAGACCTTCACATCACGCTTCGCGCTACGAGCCAGCGCCTCACCTTGCGGTTTGAAGATCCCGCCGTTCGCGTTCAACAGATCGGCGCGCTCCATACCGGCCTTACGCGGCATGGCACCCACCAACAGGGCTACGTCGGCGTCGCCGAACGCCACGTCGGCATCGTCGGTACCCACCACATCGACCAGCAACGGGAAGGCACAGTCGTCGAGCTCCATCTTCACACCCTCGAGCGCCTTCAGCGCCGGGGTGATCTCGAGCAACTGCAGGATCACGGGAGTATCGGGGCCGAGCATGGCACCCGAAGCGATACGAAACAGGAGGCTGTAGCCGATCTGGCCGGCGGCGCCGGTCACGGCCACTTTCACGGGGGAAGTCATGCCGACAGCGTAGGTCCACGACTCCCGGACGACGAAGTCCGGTTCGCTGTTCGAGGTGTTCAGTCGGACGCCAGAGCCAAAGAGATCTGATCGGCGTAGAAGGTGCGCCCGTCACGGTCGAGGTGAATGCCGTCCCCAGCGAAACATTTACCCGAGCACAGTTCGGACACCAGTTGCCAGTCGAGGACGACCACGTTCGGATACCGCTCGGGAAGGGAACGAATACGGAAGTTGTTCGGATCGATCCAGTCCCGATTCCCACGACCAGTCAGAACGATCACACGCGGAACCTCCTGCAAAGCCGACATCATCAGGTCGAGTGTCTCGTTGCTCATCGGACCGTTGGTCCCCACATGAACTACCGCCACATTCATGCGAACACCCAAATCACGCAATTGCACGAAGATCTCGGCGGCCAACTTGCCTTGTCGACTCTCCTCGGCGTCGACCACGATTCCACGTTCGGCCAATACCGGTGCTGCGCCCTTCATGACTGAATCGCCGAGAGCGAAAACCTCGTAGAGCGGCGGTGGAACCGTGGTCGTCGTGGAAGTGGTCGTCGTGGCCTCAGGTGCCACCGACGTGTTGGACGCTGGCGCGGTCGTGGTGGACGGCACCGAAGTGCTCGAAGTGACTGCTGTGACTTCGTCGAGAACATCGATCACGACACCTTCGGCCTCGTCGAGTGTGGCCTGCACCAGATTCGGCTTCAGTTCGGCAGATGCCAGACTCACCACCGAGAAAGCGGGAACAGCCACGATGGTGGCCGAGAGCACACCGAAGGCCCCACGACGTCGCAACGCTCCGGGACCACTGCGCAAGAGCGACTGCATCGATTCGCGGAAACGGCGCTCGCGAATGGGCAGTTCGACGTAGCGATAGGAAATCTCGGTGATCACCACGGTGACCGCCATCGCACCGATGAATTCGTGGAGCTGTAGGGCGATACCCGCTTCGTGACGCAGCGCTTGGAACACCGGCCAGTGGAACAGATACAGACCATAGGAGCGTTCGCCGATGACACGCAGGGCGGTCGTGCCGAGGATCCGACCGCTGAACGCCTTCTGGTGGGCCACGGCCGAGATCAGGAGAAGGGTGAGCAGTCCGGTGAGAAAAAGACCACCTCGGAACAAGAGTGGATCGGCATGCAATCCCTCTTCACCCTTCAACTTCAGGATCTTGGAGTTCCAGGCGAGGAACATCAATCCGAGCAAGCCGATGAGGGCGAGTGGATCGAGCAGCGGGCCCTTCTTGCGCATTGGTCCGCGCAGAAGCGCGAAGGGGCGCCACACGAGAGCGAGTGCGGCACCGAGAAGAAGACCGGTCGCCCGAGTAGGTGTCGAGAGATACAGCAGGTCGACCTTGCTGATGCATCGATCACCGATCGTCCAGAAAGAGTTCGGCGTCTCGACACACGTTCCGATCGGACCGCTCGGCATCAATAGGGCCACGGCCACCGCAATCGCGAACGCGATACCGGCGAACCACATCGCAACGCGCGGCAGTCGCTGACGCCCAGCTCGCAAGACGATCAGCATCACGACGGGCCAGATCACGTAGAACTGCTCTTCGACAGCCAACGACCAGAGATGCCTGAGTGGCGCGAAATCGTTCACCGCCGTGTATCCGGCACCGATCCAGACCTGGAACCAGTTCGAGCCGTACAGCGCACCGGCAATCACGTCGCCGCGCAATGCACCGAGGGCATCTCGCTCGAAGAAGGCCGACCAGACGACGAGCAAAGCCATCATCACGAACAGCGCAGGAAGAAGTCGGCGCGCTCGTCGGGCCCAGAACGCACGCAGATCGACAGAGTCGTCGCGCTCGTGTTCGGCCACGAGCAACAACGTGATCAAGTAACCGCTGATCACGAAGAAGACTTCGACCCCGAGAAAGCCGCCCGGCAACCACGAGGGGTTGGCGTGGTAGACGATCACAGCGATGACGGCGAGGGCACGCAAGCCGTCGAGACCCGGGAGATACGGGACTCGGCTGATCTGTTGGGTGCGAGATCCAGTCGACGGCATGAGTGCGTTCAGTCTGCCGGGTCGGGGCCGATGATCGGTGGCGGTCAGCTACCGACCGGAAGTCCGAGATTGGTGTAGATCTCGCGCGTGGCCGTACTGCGATTGAGTGTGTAGAAGTGCAAGCCGGGGACACCCTGAGCGAGGAGCTCTCCGCACAACTCGGTTGCCGCTTCCACTCCGACTCGACGGACGTCGTCGGGCGAATCGACACAATCGAGTCGTTCGGCCAGCCAGGCCGGAAATACCGCACCCGACAACTGGGCCATGCGCACGATCTGTGACTTGTTGGTGACCGGCATGATGCCGGGAATCACTGGTTTGTCGACGCCGAGTTCACTCAGTTCGTCGACCATCCGCAGGTAAACCTCGGCGTCGAAGAAGAACTGGGTGACTGCAAAATCGGCTCGTCGCAACTTGTCGGCCAGATGTCGACGATCGGACTCGCGATCGGGCGACCGCGGATGCACTTCGGGATGCGCCGCCACCCCCACCGAGAACCGACCCGACGCCAATACGTCGTCGAGCAACTCGCTGGCGTACGTGTAATCACTCGAGAGGGACGATCCGTCGACTGGAGCATCGCCGCCGAGAGCCAGGATGTTCTCGACATCGGATGCGGCGTACGTGTCGAGGATCTCGGCGATCTCGGCCGTGGTGTGTCCCTGGCACGTGAGATGCGCCATCGGATTGATACGCGTCTCCTTGCGGATCCACTGAACCAACTCTTGGGTGCGCTGCCGAGTACTTCCGCCTGCACCGTAGGTGATGCTCACGAAACTCGGATCGAGGGCTTCGAGTTCGGCGATCGTGCGACCCAACGTGAGCTGCGCCATGTCGGTCTTGGGCGGGAAGAACTCGAACGAGAACGTGCGGCCAGCAGAGATGAGATCAGAGATTCGGGCCACGAACGAATTCTACGGATGGATCAGTGGCGGAAGTGCCGTTCACCCGTGAAGACCATGGCGATTCCGTGTTCGTCGGCCGCGGCGATCACTTCGTCGTCGCGGACACTCCCACCCGGCTGTATCACAGCCGAGACCCCCGCCGCTGCCGCGGCGTCGAGTCCGTCGCGGAACGGGAAGAACGCGTCACTGGCTGCGACGCCACCATTGGCGCGGCCGGCTGATCGTTCGGTGGCGATTCGCGCCGAGTCGAGTCGGTTCTGCTGGCCGGCACCGATTCCGAACGCCTGCCGATCCTTCACGTACACGATGGCGTTGGAGCTCACCGCCGCACACACCTTCCAGGCGAATTCGATGTCGAGCCACTGCTCGTCGGTGGGCTGAACCTTCGTGACCACTCTCCAGGAAGAACGATCGAGACCGACGTGATCGGTGGTCTGCACGAGAAGACCCCCATCGACCGGTCGAACGTCTCGTTGCTGACGGGACGGTTGTGGCGCCGACAGGACACGTAGGTTCTTCTTCGCGGCGAGAACGGTGAGAGCTTCGGGTTCGTAACCTGGCGCCACCACGACCTCGGTGAACACGTCAGCAAGAGATGTCGCCAGTTCGATCGTGACCGTCGAGTTGAGCGCAACGATCCCGCCGAATGCGCTCACCGGATCGCACGCATTGGCTCGCCGGTACGCCTCGGCGAGAGAATCAGCCGACTCGTCGGGAGCAACCGATGCCACTCCACACGGATTGGCGTGCTTCACGATGACGCACGACGGATCGGCGAACGTGTTCACCAGACGCCACGCGGCCTCGGTGTCGTACACGTTGAGATAACTCATCTCCTTGCCACCGTGCTGCACGGCGAAGTCCCACCAACTGGTGGCACCGGCGAATCGATAGCGCGCGCCTTGTTGATGGGGGTTTTCCCCGTAGCGGAGGGACTGCACTTTCGTCGCGTCGAGAACGAGTCGATCCGGTAGAGCGTCGGATGATTCCGACAACCACCCGACGATGGCGGCGTCGTAGTCGCGAGTCACGGCGAAAGCGATCGTGGCCAGGTCGCGGCGCAACTCGGCCGATAATGCGCCGTCGGTGCGGATTGCATCGGCGACTCGCTCGTAATCACCGGGGCGCACCACTACACCAACATGGGCGTGATTCTTGGCCGCACCACGCACCATCGTCGGACCGCCCACATCGATCAGTTCGACCGACTGATTCGAATCGAACGGGTAGAGGTTCACGACCACGAGCGAGATGGGCTCGATACCGAGACGTTCGAGATCGGCCATGTGCTCAGGGTCGGACAGATCGGCGAGAATTCCAGCGTGAATCGACGGGTGCAACGTCACCACGCGATGCCCGAGGATCGCTCCCGATCCGGTGAGGTCGGCCACATCGGTCACGGGAACACCGTCGTTGCGGAGCGCGGTCGCCGTCCCGCCACTCGACAAGATTTTCCAGCCGCATTCGACGAGGGTGCGAGCCAGATCGGCGACGCCCGACTTGTCGAAGACGCTGATCAGAGCGGTGGGCACGATGTCACCCTATTCAGACCGAACCTTGACACCACCTGGATCAACCGGTCTGCTGGGAGAACTACCGTACGTCGCATCGATGCCGAAGTTGTCGGCACGAAGGAGGGGTGATGGATTTCAAATCGTTCAAGCCGTCGACCTGGCTCATGACGGTCGGCGCTCTCGTCATGATCATTTCGGGGCTGTTCATCGACTGGGCCAAGATCGAGATGTTCGGATTCTCCGACACGGCCGGCAACGCCTTCGATTGGGCGCGGGGCTGGATCGCCTGGATTCTCGTGATCGCTGTCGGCGGTACAGCACTTGCGACGGCTGCCGGCAAGTCGGTCGGCCGGTCGAATCTCCCGCTTGTGCAGACCTTGCTATCGGCCGTCGCACTGTTGCTCATGGTGTTGCTCATGATCACCGGACCCGACAAAGAGGGTGTCGACCTCGATCGGGCTTTCGGTCTGTGGTTGTCGTTCCTGGCGACCATCGCGGTGTTCGCCGGATCAGTGATGAACCTCACCGAGTCGGGTGGCAAGTTGAAGGATCTGACCGACGTCAACAAGTTGAAGGACTCGTTCGGATCGGGTGGATCGACTCCTCCCCCGCCGCCGCCCAGCGTCTGAATCGTCAGTCGAACGAAAAGTTCTCAGCCGAGGGAAGCAATGATCTCGGCCATCAAGGTGCCGGCCTCGGTCGGGTTCTGACCAACCTTCACACCAGCCGCTCGTAGCGCGTCCATCTTGCCCTGCGCGGTTCCCTTGCCGCCTGACACGATGGCACCGGCGTGCCCCATCTTCTTGCCCGGGGGCGCCGTGACGCCAGCGATGTAGGCACTCATCGGCTTGGTGACGTTGGCCTTGATGAACTCAGCCGCCTCTTCCTCGGCCGATCCGCCGATCTCACCGATCATGATGATGGCGTCGGTCTCGGGATCGTTCTGAAACTCACGCAGACAGTCGATGAAGTTGGTACCCGGAACCGGGTCACCACCGATGCCGACACATGTGCTCACGCCGATACCACGCTGCTTCAACTCGTAGAGCGCCTGATACGTCAGCGTTCCCGAGCGGCTCACGATGCCGACGTTCTTCTTGCCGGCGCTCGGCAACTCGGCGATCTCGCCGGCCGTGATCCCGATGTTGCA
>RFSV01000029.1 GCA_009923785.1 Acidimicrobiia bacterium
CCCACCGAGCGCGGGGCCGCGATCAATCGTCACCTAGCCGATGACGACGATGTTCTCATCGCGGCGTTTCTCCGCATGGGCGGCGAATCCCGCCCGTGGGGCGTGGCTGTCGGAACCTTGGCCGAGGGCCCGACCGTGGTCACGATTCCCGAAGCTCGTAACCGTGATCTGGTGGCCGACATGATGATCGATGTCGCCCCCATCTTCTTGCGCCACTTTCGACATCCCCAGTGGCACGCTTCCGGTCCAGGAGGTTTCAGTCGTTGCGTCAACTCTGGCTACCTGGAGCAACTCACCTCGAGATGATCCAGTTCCTCGCCGCCGCCTACGCGCGTACACGCTGGGAACGTTCCGATGTCGTCGTGTTACGAGCACTCGGCAACCTGTGCAACGCGCTCTTTCTCGAGGCTCAACGACCGGGTCAGCAAGTAGTCGCTACGGCTACCGATGCTCTGCGTTCGGCATACGTGTTCCCCACGTCACCGGTGCGTCAGTCACATGTGGGTCACCTGTTGGCTTGGTTGCAAGCGGAAGGTTCACGAGACGACCGTTGGGCCGCCGCGCACGAAGCCGAACGCCTGTCGGTGTCGACTGTGGTCGAACCCGAAACCGAACGGCGCGATCTCCAGCCGCTGGTGTCGTCGTGGAGCGATGGCCGTTCCGAGGCGACGGCCCGCTCCATTCACCATGTGCTGGCGGTCGAACTCGAACGTCGTTGGAAGCTCACCGCGTCGGCGATCACCCTGCTGCGGTCCGACCGCCGACGATCGAACGTCGGCCTCACCAAACTCGTGGCGTCCAGTGCCAAGTCGTTCTACGTGGCGTGGGGTGAACGAGCCATGAACGAGGCAGCCGGTCAGCCTCCGTTCTGGCCCAACGTTTTCACCGATCACAATGCGCGCGCGGCGGCCGGCTCGTATCACGCTCGCGTGGCCGATCACGACGAAGCGCGTTTTTTGCTGGTGCACGGCGATCGCGAACTTCAACGGGAGGAGTTGGCGGCCGGAAAGGGCGTGATCGCCCACGTGACCTCGGCTGCAGTCGATCAGTGGGAAGCCACCTACACCTACCCCGACCTCACCACGATCGAATCAGGACGGACGCTGACCATTGCCGGTCATCCGAAGATGTGTCTTCAGGTGACCGACGTCGACCTCGACGAACGTCGTCTGGTGCTCGTTCCGCAATGGAAGAAAGCCAAGTCGTCGGCCCCGCACGAGTGGGCGTCGGGCGATGCGAAGTGGCTCGGTTGCACTCTTGTATTGCTTCCCGACGTTCCCGCCGGCCTGATGCGCAAGAAGATCAGGTCGGCTCGAGTGCAAGTCGACCGCGATATCACCTCGTTCCTTCTGTCGCCGCCGTCTCGACACGCGGCCTACGACGACGACGGAGTCGTTCTCGAGTCGGTCGAGGCCGATCTGTGAGCGTCGTCGACGACCTCCGGTCGTTCCTCGTGTCCGACGGACGTCTGTGCGTGGTGAAGGCGCCACCTGGTTCGGGCAAGTCGTTCAACCTCGTGCGATCGTTGGCCGCCGTCGTCGACTCCGAACTACGTGTGGTCGTAGCTGCCCAGACCAACAACCAGGTCGACGACCTGTGCGAGCAGATCGCCACTGCCTATCCGCAGGCCGACATCGTACGGTTCTCGTCGTCGCGCTACCGGGGTGAACTGCCCCCGAACGTATTCGTGACCTCCGATCGCACGGCACTTCCCGATGGTGCATCCATCGTCGTCGGAACGGTGTCGAAGTGGGCCATCACCGATGACGATCAGTCGTACGACATGGTGTTCATCGACGAGGCTTGGCAGATGACCTGGGCCGACTTGCTCACTCTGCGCGACGTCGCGGCTCGTTTCGTTCTCATCGGCGATCCGGGCCAGATTCCGCCGGTCGTGTCGGTCGACGTCGATCGATGGGAGGTTTCGCCGGTGGCACCGCATCGACCGGCACCCGATGTGATCCTCTCGAATCCTGAACTGCAGGCGGTCACGACTGAGTTGTTCCTCGACACCTGCTGGCGACTTCCGCACGATTCGGTCGAACTGGTACGTGGCTTCTACGACTTCGCCTTCGATCCAGTCGCCGCTCCCGGGGAGCGGTTCCTTCGTCCGACCAAGTCTCTCGATCTCGAGTCTCCTGTCGATCGCGCTATTCGGGCGATCGATAGGTCATCCACGGTCGTGTTTGCTCATCCCTCCGACATGTCGGGAGCAGTGGTCGATCCCGATTCCGATCTCGCCGAGTTGGTGGCTCGCCTCGCCGAGCGGTTGATCGAATTGCGATGTGTGTATGCATCCGAGCCCGGTGAACGCGATGATCCACGATCTCTCACTCCGGACGACATCGGTATCACCTCGACGCACAACCTCATGAATTCGGCCATCGAGCGAGCGTTGCCGTCTCACTTTCGGGGGTCCGGAGGCATTCGGGTGACCACACCCGAGCGCTGGCAGGGTCTGCAACGCCCAGTCATGATCGCCGTGCATCCGCTGTCAGGAGTTCTCGTTCCGAGTTCGTTCGATCTGGAGACCGGCCGACTCTGTGTGATGGCGTCCCGTCATCGATCGGCGTGCTTCTTCGTGACCCGAGACGGCGTGGGTCACACTCTCGATACCCACCTTCCAGCCGCCGATCAAGCCCTCGGTCGCGACGACGTGGTGGGCCGAGGTCACGCTCAGCACACCAAATTCTGGAAGTATCACGAAGACAATGGCCTTGTCGTCCGCTGACCACTTCGATTCCTCGCAGCTCGAGGCGGACGACCTCGGTGGATCGCGTTTCGTGGTGGGGTGCGCCCATCGTGAGGTCAACGATCGCAACGACCACTACGACGGCCTCGCGTTGCTTCCTGTGGACGACCAGCAGCAGATGCGATTCGACGAGGGTCTCGATTTCGAATCCGAGGTCTTCGATGAGTTGTCTCGTCTCCATGGCGTTTCGTCGATGCGATTGTTCGACGACGTCGACGAGGCCACCGCAGCGGCCATGGCGCGTGGGGATCGGCTGATCATCGGTGCGTCGTTGCCGGTGGTGCACCATCGAGGTGGTCGTCCTGATGCTCTCGTTCGCTTCGGCGACCACAAGATGGCCAACGGCAAGTGGGCCTATCTCCCAGTCGATGTGAAGAACTCCAAACCACTCGAAGGATCGGCCAAGGCAAAGCAATGGCCGGTATCGACCATGGCCGAGCCGTGGTTCGACGTTGCTGCACCGACCGATCTCGGAACCGGCAAACCCAAGACCGATCACGGGTTGCAGTTGGCTCACTACTGGTTGCTACTCGACGATCTGGGCCATGCGCCCGACATCGACGCCGTGGGTGGAACCATCAATCCTGATTCCGACGGCGGATATCTCGGCATCACGTGGCGTTCTCTCGACGACGGGAAGGACTCGCTCCTCGACATCGCGCGCCGAGAATGGAGGGAGCGCTGGGCGGCTGTCCTGGCCATGCGTAACGGAGAACCGCCTCACACACGCCCCGTGTATCGGGAGGAATGCAAGACCTGTCGTTGGCACGACGTGTGCGAGTCAGAACTTGTCGCCGAACAACACGTATCGCTCTTGCAGGGTGTTGGTGTCGTAGCCGTTCGCAAACTGGCCGAGGGTGGTGTCGAGACCATCCCGCAACTCGCCGCGCTCGACCCGGTGAACCTCGAATCGAATCCGGTTCCCCAGTACTCGCAGTTGGCGGCCCACATCGATACGGCGCGTGTCTTCCTGCGAGACGACGGCCGTCCCTATGTGAAACGTGACTCGGCGCCGGTCGTGGTTCCACGTGCCGATGTCGAGATTGATTTCGACATCGAGAACGACGACATCGTCTACATGTACGGCTGTTGGATCAGCGAGCGAACCGCCGACGGCCACTGGACCGACGGCGAGTACCTCTCGTTCCACTCGTACGACCGAACCGATCCTCAGGTGGAAGCCCGACTCCTCGCCGACTTCTGGACGTGGTTGCACCACACGGTCGAGCGCGTCGAGGGCGAGGGACGGACCATCGCCGTCTATTGCTATTCGGGTGGCTTCGCCGAGATTCCACGGATGAAGGAAGCGTCGATCCGTGCCAACGGGGCTCCGTACGTCCCGACCGTCGATCAGATCGGCGCTCTGGTCTCGCACGACTGGTGGGTCGACATGCACGATCTCGCCAAGAAGTTCCATTGGCCGACGCGCCGTCTCGGGCTGAAGGATCTGGCACCGCTCTCCGGTTTCGAGTGGGATGCCGACGACGCCGGAGGGGCCAACTCGATTCTTTGGTACCGGATCGCCTGCGACCCCGATCATCCCGAACACCAGGCGATGGCCGACAAACTTCTGCGCTATAACGCCGACGACGTGCGAGCCACGCTGGCACTGCGCCGCTGGCTCGACGACGGGCTGTCGGGGCGGGGATGGCGAGTCGAGTCGGTCGAGGGCCTGAACCAGAATTGAGACCTTGGCGGGCTTCTCACGTTGCTGGAGACATGGGTCATCGGCCACGATGTGAGGCGTGATCGACCATTACATCGCTGCCCGTCAAGAACTTGAGGGCCCCGGCTCCCCGTTCGCCGTCACCACCACCACCGTGAGGGGGGTCGAGGTCAAGACCTACGCCGCCGCCCCGCCCAACATGCGGGTGGTGTGGGAGATGACCGCTGCCCACGGCGACAAGAAGTACGTCGTGTACGAAGACGAGTCGTACACCTACGCCGAGATTCACGCCCAGGTGCGCAAGCTCGCTCAGTTCCTCGTCGACAACGGAGTGAAGCGGGGCGACCGCGTAGCCATCTCCACGCGGAACTACCCCGAGTGGGTCGTCACCTATTGGGCGTGTGTGTCGATCGGTGTGGCGTGCGTCGGTATGAACGCCTGGTGGACCCCGGTCGAGATGGAGTATGCACTCAACGACAGTCAACCCAAGATGCTGATCGTCGACGACGAACGGCTCGAGCGCTTCACGCAGATGCCGAAGGCTTTCGACGTTCCGGTGGTCACGGTCCGTACCGATCGACCAGTTCCGGCCGGTGGATTCCGCTGGGCCGATGTCATGGCGATGGCCGATCCGGGTGTGTTGCCACCCGCCGACATCGACCCGGACGACGATGCCACCATCTTCTACACCTCGGGTACCACGGGCTTCCCAAAGGGTGCTCAGCTGCACCATCGCGGATCGGTCGACAACGTGATGAACATCGCGGCCATGACCGGAGCGGCGACAGCAGGTATCGCCAAAGCAGTGGCCGCCGGCGATCTGGCGGAAGCACCCCCTTCACCGCCGGCTCTGTCGCCCGTGTTCATGGCGCCCACACCGCTCTTCCATGTGACTGCCTGCAACTGCATTCTTCACCCGGCCACCCTGGTCGGTGGCGCTGTCGTTCTCATGTACAAGTGGGATCCAGGTCGCGCCATCGAACTCATCGAGCGTGAGAAGGCCACCAACTTCTCGGGTGTCCCCACCATGGGCCGTGAACTCATCATGCACCCCGACTGGAAGAAGCGTGATGTGTCGTCGATCGGGGCGATCAGTGGTGGCGGTGCGGCTGTACAGCCCGACCTCGTCGAGAAGATCGACAAGGAACTCGAGAAGGGCACGCCCACGACGGGATATGGGATGACCGAGACCCACGGCATCATCACCGCCAACACGTCACTCTGGTACACCACCAAGCCGTCGTCGTGCGGCCCGGTGGTTCCCACTCTCGACGCCAAACTGGTCGACGAAGAGGGCAACGACCTGCCTCGCGATCCCAACCTGACTGGCATTCTGTGCGTGAAGGGCTCGATCGTGATCAAGGGCTATCTCAATCGGCCCGAGGCAACCGCGGAGTCGATCAAGGACGGTTGGCTCAACACCGGAGACATCGCCCGTATCGACCCGGACGGATTCGTGTACATCGTCGACCGCGCCAAGGACATGGTGATCCGTGGTGGCGAGAACGTCTACTGCTCGGAAGTCGAAGCCGCCATCTATCGGCACGACGCAATCGCTGAGGCGGCGGTGTTCGGAGTTCCCGATGAGCGCCTCGGCGAAGAGGTTGCGGCCTGCATCGTGTTGGCCCCCGGCAAAGCGGTGTCCGACGACGACTTGCGCTCGTTCCTCGCCACGTCACTCGCCAAGCACAAGATTCCGTCCAAGATCTGGTTCCGCGACGAGCCGATTCCGCGAAATGCGAGTGGCAAATTCTTGAAGCGTGAACTTCGTAAAGAATTGGTGGGTGAGTGACATCATGAGCGACGCAGTATCCGTTTCGCGCGACATCGCCGCCTCGGCCGACAAGGTGTGGACCCTCGTCACCGATCTTCCTCGGATGGGTGAATGGTCACCTGAGAATCAGGGTGGTGAATGGGTGAAGGGGGCCACTGGACCGGCCGTCGGCGCAAAGTTCAAGGGTCGTAACTCCAACGGCAAGAGGTCATGGTCGACCATTGTCGAGGTCAATCATGTCGACGCGCCGCGAAAGTTCTCGTTCGGGCTGATGGTGTTCGGCAAGAACTGGGGCGACTGGGTGTACGAGATCGAACCCACCGCCAACGGATGTCGCGTCACCCATTCGTGGGTCGATCACCGAGGTGGTTTCTCGTCGAAGGTCGGAAAGGTCGTGAGTGGCGTCGCCGACCGCGCCAGTCACAATCGTCGCAACATGGAGGTCACCCTCGACAATGTCGTGCAAGCTGCCGAGAAGTAGCTGTCGGGGGCCGAACTCGACTTCCCCGGCGGACGTTGGACCGCTCGGTGGATCTGGTCGGTAGCGATTACTTGGGTCAGTCGCTTCTGGTCGAACGGATACTCGTCGACGTGGTGAACCAACCGGGAGTCGACGACTGTTGGGTCGACGTCGTCATCGAAACTCTGCGGCATCTTTTGTCGCCGAAGAAAGGAAAGTCATGAGCGCTTCGAACGATGCCAACCGCAAAGTCGTCGAACGACACTGGGAGATGATGTACGCCAAGGACTGGAGCGGAGTCGCCGCGCAGTTCGCCGACGACGCCGAGTACATGGACGTCGGAGCCGTCCCGCCGGTGGTGGGTGGCCGCGCCATCGCCGAACGTCTCGAATTGGGTCTCGGTCCGACCGCCAAGATGGTGCACGTCCCCGGACTCGTGTTGGCCGACGGCGACGTGGTGATCACCGAGCACAAAGAGGAGTGGCACTTTCCAACCGGTGAAGTGATCGTCCATCCGTTCACATCGGTGATGGAAGTGCGCGGGGGCCTGATCCGTCGCTGGCACGATTATTCGCATCTCGGCAATCTGCTCGACAACGCACCGTCGTGGTGGATCGAATACATCATGAGCGGCGGAGCCACCGAGGTCCCGTCAGCTTGATTCGCCTCAGAGCGACGTCACAAATGTGGCCACGCTCAGTCCGAGCATCACCAGCGCCGGAAGTGTTTCAGTGACGGCGTCCTTCACTCTGATGTGGGCACCAACAGCGAGTACGAAATAGATCGACAGGCAGAGCGCAGTGAAAGCGCCGAGCCGATCGATACCGAGTCCGATGAGGAGGCCGCCGGCTGCGGCCGACTTGGCCACTCCGAGAGCCGGCACGATACGGACCGGCATACGCAGTCGTTCCATCGTCTGCAGGATCTGAGGAATCGCTCGAAAATCGGCGAGAGCCGAGGTCGCGCACAAGAAGGCCAGTACGACACTGAGAACTGTGTTGGCGACACCCACGTCAGAGAACCTTCCGGAAAATCTTGGCCTTTCGCTCGGTGTACGGCGGATAGGCGAGTGACGGGTCGACCTTGGTGCTGCGGGAGAGGACCGGCTTGCGATGCTGGAAGATGCGAACGCCGGTCTCGCCGTGATACGCCCCCATGCCACTCTCGCCCACTCCGCCGAAGGGCAGGTAAGGACTCGTGAGGTGCATGAGAGTGCCGTTCACCGTGACTCCACCTGCGGTCGTGTGCGTCAGGACGTGATCGACGACCGATTTCTTCTCGGCGAACACGTACAGCGCGAGGGGATGCGGCCTCGAGTTGACGAAGGAAATGGCGTCGCTGATCGAGTCGATCGGCACGATCGGCAGGATCGGACCGAAGATCTCCTCGTTCATCAGAGGTGACGTGAGGTCGACATCGGTGATCACGGTGGGGGAGATGTAGCGCTCGGCGCGATCGGTGTCACCACCGACGATCACTCGACCTCCGCAAAGAAGTGCACTCAGTCGATCGAAATGTCGATCGGACACGATGCGTCCGAAGCTGCCGCTCGTTTGCGGGTCGTCACCGTAGAACTCGGCGATGGCATTGCGAAGGTGTTCGACGAAATCGGTCTCGACCGATTTCTCGACCAGCACGTAGTCGGGCGCGACACACGTCTGACCGGCGTTCAGCCACTTGCCCCAGGCGATTCGCTTGGCGGTCACCTCGAGATCGGCCGACGAATGCACGATGGTCGGACTCTTGCCACCGAGTTCGAGAGTGACCGGAGTCAAGTGTTCGGCGGCGGCTCGCATGACCACCCGTCCCACGGTTCCGTTGCCGGTGTAGAAGATGTGGTCGAAACGTTCGGCGAGCAGGGCCGTGGTCTCGGGAACTCCGCCCTCGACGAGGGCGATGGCCGAGGAGTCGAGATACTTCGGCACTAATCGAGCGAGCAATGCCGAGGTCGCCGACGACACCTCCGATGGCTTCATGACGACGGCGTTGCCGGCGGCGATCGCACCAGCCGCCGGTACGAGCAGTAGCTGCACCGGGTAGTTCCACGGAGCGATCACGAGGACGACGCCAAGAGGTTCGGGAATTCTCTTCGACGACGCCGGCATGGCGACGATCGGAGTCCGAACACGTTCCGGCCGGTTCCAGCGTCGAAGGTTCTTCAACATGAGCTTCACTTCACCGATCACGAACGCGATGTCGGTGATGTATCCCTCGATGTCAGGTTTGCCGAGGTCGGTGGCGAGGGCCTCAGAAAAAGCAGCTTCGTTCTCCTCGAGCATCGCGATCATCCGCTCGAGTTGCTTCTTGCGCCACGACAGCGGTCGGGTGACCCGGCTCCCAAAGGTGTGGCGAACCCCGGCTACGACACCTGGGAGGGAAGTGACTGCAGTCGGTGTGGACACGGTGTCGTTCTCAGCGAGTGACGTCATGGCCCCATTCAACCAGAGGGCGCCACTTTCAGGGTTCGACGATGGTGAAGCCGCCCATGAAGACGTCGAGATTGCCGAAGACTGTCAACAGTGCCCCGGCATCCCCATCGAGAGAGATATTTCCGGCGCCGATCTCGTCGACGAACGACGTCTCCTGGGTGATGATCCGGATGAGTAGTGATCGGTCGAGTCGAAGAGTTGCCACAGCATCGTCGTCGTGACGTCCCCTCACCGAGTACATCGTGCGATTCGACACCGCAAGGAGCCACTTCTCATCCGGGGTTCCGGAGAGATCGGGGAAGGTCCAGTTGACGCTCAGTTTCACTCCGACGACGGCCTCGGCTTTCAACCGGACGGCGAGCGTGTCGAAGATCTGCTCGATCGTCATGGCGGCCAGGATGCCGCGCCCGCGAACGGTGGAGTTCCCCGCTTGAGGAGGACCGTGTCGGAGTTCTTGGGCACCCATCAGATAGGCGTTGCGAAACGTGGTCGATTCGCTCTGATAGCCGAGTTGCTCGAGAGTGTCGGCCTGTAGCGACCGAGCGGCTTCGTTGGTCGGATCGGCGAACACGAGGTGGTTGAGCAACTCGGCCACCCATCGATAGTCGCCAGCATCGAACGCGCGTCGAGCGGCGGCGAGCATCGCCTCTGACCCGCCGGCCAGTTCCACGTATCGCTTCCCCGATTCAGTCGGGGGAAGCTTGTTCAAGTTGGCCGGATTGGCGTCGTACCAACTCAGGTAGCGCTGGTAGACGGCCTTCGAGTTGTGAACCAGGTCGCCGTAGTACCCGCGGGTGTGAGTTTCGGCGAGGAATTCCTCGGGAAGATTCAAATGCTCGGCGATTTCGAGCGGCGTGAAACCCAGGTTGGCGTGACGCATGGTCTGATCGTGGATCCAGCGGTACATGTCGCGCTGTAACGACAAGAAGCCGTGGACGTCGTCGCGCCCCCAACGGGGCCAGTTGTGAGATGTGAACATCACGTCGGTTCGCGAACCGAAGAGCTCGATCGCTTCGTTGATGTATTTCGACCACGACAGCGAGTCGCGAACCAGTGCTCCTCGGATCGGTACAAGGTTGTGCATCGTGTGTGAGCAGTTCTCAGCCATGCACAACCAACCCTGGTCGGGGAAGAAGAAGTTCATCTCGGCCGGTGCTTCGGTCTCGGGCGTGAGTTGGAACTCGATGCGGATGCCGTCGACGATTTTGATTTCGCCGGTCTCGGTGATGTCCTCGGTGGGAGCGATGAGACCGGGAGGTCCGATCGGAATCGAGAGACCGAGTCCGCAGTTCACGTGTCCTTTCGGGCCTGACGGCAGGAGCGGTCCGAACTGGTAAGTGGCCCGGCGGCTCATGGCGACACCGGCAATCACGTTCTCGCCGACTGTTTCATGCAGAAAGCCAACCGGCGCGATCACTCGGCATCGTCCAGCATCGACGTCGGCCTGTGACGTGACACCGAGTACTCCGCCGAAATGGTCGGCGTGCGAATGCGTGTAGATCACGGCGGTGACTGGCCGGTGGCCGAGATGTTCGGTCACGAGTTCATAGGCGGCCCGAGCAGTGGCCTCGACAGTGAGTGGATCGATGACGATCCATCCCACCTCGCCGCGTACGAATGTGATGTTGGAGATGTCGTAGCCACGTACCTGCCAGACGCCCTCGGCGACTTCGAAAAGTCCGTGGTGGGCGTTGAGCCGAGCCTGTCGCCACAAACTTGGGTGAACGGTGTCGGGGCAGTCGGCGTCGAGGAAGGCGTAGCGACCGATGTTGCTCGCTGTGCGACCTTGTGAGTCGCGAACGTGTACATCTTCGAGGGAAGCGATCCAACCACGTTTGGCTCGATCGAAATCGGCGGGATCGAGATCGAATTCCTGTGATCGGTTGAAAGACGACGTATGGACGGTGGCGTCCTTCTGGCTGATGTCGAGAGTCACGGGCGAACGGTAACAGAGCCCGTCGACCTCGTGAATTTCATAGGCTCGCTCGCACTACCGAGGAGGTACTCATGTCGACCATCGATCAGGCGACGCAGTCACGACTCCAACGACTCAATGTGGGAGCGTCGATTCTTCACGCCGTACAGGCCGTCGTCGTACTCGTGGCGGCAAACGACTTCACACTTCCAGTCACCAGCTTCTTCTGGAACGACGCGCCCAATGGTCGACTCGACATCGAACGACTCGATCGTCTCTTCGACGTGCGCATCGCTTACGGAGTCTTCGGTTTTCTGATTCTGTCGGCGATCTTTCATGCTCTCGTTGCATCTCCGCTGGCTCGCTCTCGATACGTGGCCGGGCTCGAACGAGAAGTGAACCGCTTCCGTTGGGTCGAGTATTCGTTGTCGTCGACTCTCATGATCCTGCTCATCGCCATGATCTTCGGGATCGGAGACGTGGCCGGGCTCATCGGAATCGCCGGAGCCAATGTGGCCATGATCCTGTTCGGTTGGCTGATGGAAGTGGTCAATGAGCCAGGCAAGAGGGTGTGGTGGACGCCGTTCTGGTTCGGCTGCATCGCCGGAGTGGCGCCGTGGATCGGCCTCGTGATCTACCTGATCGGACCGGGTAGCGAGATGCCGACCTTCGTCTACGGGATCTTCGCCAGCATCTTCGTGTTCTTCAACTGTTTCGCTCTCAACCAGTGGCTCCAGTACAAGCGCATCGGCAAGTGGGCCGACTACGTCTTCGGCGAGCGGGTGTACCTGATCCTCAGTCTCACGGCGAAGTCGGCTCTGGCGTGGCAGATCTTCATCAACACGCTCACCGTCTGAGTCGGATCATTCCGAGCGTTCGGGAGTGAACCAGTCGGCGAGAGCGAACTCGGTCGGCTGATCAAAGAACGCTCGAACCCGTTCGATGCGTCCGTCGTGTCCGACGGTGAAGATCTCGACACTGTTCACTTCCACGCGTTTGTCGCCGAGTTCGCCGACGTTGTGCATGACGACAGCAGCTTCGGCGTCACCTCCGGCCACGATCTGTCGCGGATGCAAGGTCCATCGACGCCCTGGCGTGAACGAGCGATCCCAGGTCTTGTGCACGGCGTCGACTCCGACCTTGGGTGGTGCTCCGACGGGGTCTTCGAACACCACGTCGGGTGAGAAGAGAGCGACCCACCGGGCGCGGTCCATCGAGTTCCAGGTGTCGACGTGGGCCTTGACGGCGGTTACGGCCAGATGCTCGGAAGTCATCGTCCGAGGCGATCGACGAAGGCGCGAATAGCGGCGTTGGTCGGCCCCGGGTGGGTGAGATTGGCGGCATGTGAGCCACCGGCCACCACCACCAATTCGGTGGGTCCGGCGATTCGATCGCGGAGCACTTCGGCCTTGGCCACCGGAATCGCCGCATCAGCGTCACCGTGAACGATGAGCGTGGGGGCCGAGATTTCACCAAGTCGATCGGTGATGTCGTCGCGGTTCATCAAACAATTGAATGCATAGGTGAATTGTTCGCTTGGCAACACGGCCCACTTGTCGAACCACGACTGCCAATCGCCGGCGCCGAGGATGATGCCGGCGATCACGTCTTGAACGGCCGACGATCCGTGCGCGAGCCATGCCGAGTGG
Source organism: Acidimicrobiia bacterium (assembly GCA_009923785.1). Taxonomy (GTDB): domain Bacteria; phylum Actinomycetota; class Acidimicrobiia; order Acidimicrobiales; family Ilumatobacteraceae; genus Casp-actino8. The sequence continues at coordinate 12,646 of RFSV01000029.1, forward strand.
AGTTGTCCGTACCCCTCGACATTGGCTGGATCTTCGGTGCCGGCCTGCGTGTCGATGAGGATCAGGGCGCGCACCCTCTCGGGTGCGGTCAGCGCGACCCGCATCGAGAGGAATCCACCCTGTGACATTCCTCCGACGATCGCCGATTCGATCCCGAGGTGGTCCATCAGTCCGAGCACGTCGCGGGCCGAGTCCCAGTAGGTGAATTCGCTGGTCGCCTTGGTGCCCCCGAAACCGCGTTCGTCCCATGTGATCACACGGTGAGTCGAGCGGAGTTCGGCCACTTGTGGCTCGAACATGGTGTGGTCCATGAGAAAACCGTGACTGAGAATCACCACCGGCCCGTCGCCGCCGGTGTCGAAGAAGTTGATGTCGGTGCCGTTGATTCGTGCCGTCGCCATGGACGAACAGTAGTGGCCGTTGTTCGGCTCTCAGGCCGTGGCCCAGACCAGGACTTCGGCCCCGTCGACTCCGGCCACGAGTTCGACGTCGCCGACCGAGAACAGTCGTGCGGCATCGCCAGTCGAGAGTTCTCCGGCGTGCTCGAGTGAGGCCGAGCCACGAGCGACGAACACGTGCACGTGTCGATCATCGGGAACACGAACTCTTTCTCCGGTCGAAAGACGGCCTCCCCACAGCACGGCGTCTCGCTGTCGAATGCTGATGGCGGCGTCGTGTCCCTGACCGGACGCGATGGGGACGAGGCCACCCTTCGCGAGTTCGCCGTTGATGTCGAGTTGTTGGTAACTCGGATCGATGCGCTCGGTATCGGGAAGCACCCACATCTGCACGAAGTGCACGTCGGTGTCGCCGCTCGGGTTCATCTCGGAGTGCCAGATACCCGTGCCGGCCGACATGCGTTGCGCGAGACCGGGGTAGAGGATGCCGCGGTTGCCTTCGCTGTCCTTGTGCTCGAGTTCGCCGTCAAGCACCCAGGTGACGATCTCCATGTCCTGATGGGGATGAGTATCGAATCCGCTACCGGCGCGCACGACATCGTCGTTGTTGACGAGAAGGAGTCCGTGTCGGGTGTTGTTCGGGTCCCAGTGTGATCCGAAACTGAAGGAGTGGCGACTGTCGAGCCACGAAATGTTCGTGTGTGGTCGGGAATCGGCCCGCTGGACGACGATGCGCGGCTCGGACACGATCAGTTGACGACGGAGATTCCGAGGCTGGCCGATGCTTCGTCGACACTTCCGGCGTTGCTCACGTCGGTGAAACCCATGTCGAGCATCTGGGCCATGGCCATGTCCGAGCGGTTGCCGCTCCGGCAGTACACGACGTACGAACCCGCACGATCGAGCTGGCCGATCTCTTCGGCGAAGTCGGGCGACTGGATGTCGATGTTGACCGCGCCATCGAGGTGGCCGCCGGCGAATTCGGCGGGAGTTCGAACGTCGATGATCATGCGGGAGTCCTTTGGTGCGTCGGGGGCGGTTGCGGTGTCGGCGCGGGCTTGTTCGGCCGAGGACGAACCGTCTCCCGAACAGCCCACCATGGGCGAGAGGACGAGGGCGAGTCCGACGAGCGACAAGGTGGTGCGCCGACGAGTCATACCGCCACGCTACATACCCATAGGGGTATATAGCAACTTTTGGATGGGGCCTGTTGACCTGGGACGGGATACGTTCCCGACCCATGATCCGACGCTTCGTTCCCGCCGCTCTCTTGGTCCTGGCCGCCTGTGGGGGTGGCGACTCGGGGTCGTCCGAGACGGAGCCCTCAACCACGGCCGCCGAGACCACGGTCGCCCCGCCGACCTCTGATGTTCCGAGCCCGACGACCGAGGCTCCGTACGAACCCACACCACCTTCCCTCACCGACGTGGCGACAGCGACGATCGAAGGACCGATCACCGGCGGACTCGGACAGGTCGTCCTCGGGGTCAGTCCGTTCGACGTCGCGACATGGGACTACATCGAGACCGAATATTTCGTCCGCGGTACGGCGTCGAGTTTCGCCTCCGACACCGAACTCTCGATCGATGGCGAATGGACGGTCACGCCCTACGACACCGCCGACTTCGCGACGCGCATCGTGGTGCGTTCTCCGAAGGACGCGAACGACTTCGACGGGACGGTGATCGTCGAATGGTTGAACGTAACGGCTGGCCTCGACGTGTCGCCGTCGTTCGATCTGGCCAAGAACGAGATCTTGCGCTCGGGCATGGTCTGGATCGGTGTCTCGGCTCAACGCGTGGGTGTGGAAGGCGGAGGAAATCCGACGGGTGCGCCACGAGTGCTGAAGATCGCCGACCCCGAACGTTATGGATCGTTGAATCATCCTGGTGACGACTACAGCTACGACATGTTCAGCCAAATCGGCGCCCTCGTGTGGAACGAGTCGACGACTTTGCTCGGTGGCCTCGTCCCCGAGCGCGTGATCGCCGCTGGAGAATCGCAGTCGGCGTTCCGACTCACGAGTTACATCAATGCTCTGGCCCCGATTCATGACGTCTTCAGTGGTTATCTCGTGCACAGTCGTGGCGCGCGCGGGGCCGATCTGTTAACTGAACCGCGTCCGTCGGTTCCCGGACCTCAAGTGGCGCAGATCCGCGCGATCGAACGACCGGTTCTGGTCTTCTCGGCCGAAACCGATGTAGTGGGTCAGGGCCTTGGATACCGCCGCGCCGAACAACCCGAGAGCGACACCTTCCGGAGTTGGGAAGTTGCCGGAACCGCCCATGCCGATGCGTACAGCCTCGGTATCAGCGAGACCGACGTGGGTGACGGAGGCGGAGACGACGCACTGTTCGCAGCGATGCTCGATGCGCCGACAGCAGTGTATTTCGGCATCATCACGTGCGAGAGGCCCATCAACGCCGGTCCACACACGTATGTACTTCGCGCCGCCGTTCGCGCGCTCGACACGTGGATTCGCACCGGGGTGGCTCCGCCGCCCACACCGAAGCTGAAGAACGATGCCGAGTTGACCGGCTACGCGCTCGACGCCAACGGAAATGCCCTGGGCGGAATTCGAACGCCGTACGTCGACGTGCCGGTGGCCGCATTGTCGGGACTTGGCCAATCGGGAGGAAGTTTCTGTGGCCTTTTCGGCACCACGACGTCGTTCAACGATGAACAATTGGCGGGTCTCTACGACGACAAGGCCGACTTCCAGACGAAGTGGGATGCGGCGGTCGACAGCGCCGTGGCCAGCGGTGCGATCTTGCCCGAAGACGCCGACGCCGTGAAGGCCTCGGCAGCGGGCTACCCACTGCCTTAGACAAGTTTCACGAGACGAGGTTCGCCTCTACCTCGGTGGCTGTTGCTGTGGCACGATGTTCGTCATGACGACTGACATCAACATCGGAAATCTGCTCGCCCGCCGTGCTCACGTGAATGCGAAGATGGAGGCGCTGTTCGACGTCGCCGCCGATCGCCGCTACACCTACGCCGAACTCAATGCCGAGACGAACAAGGCTGCGCAGCTACTGGTTCGTGCCGGGGTGAAGAAGGGCGATCGCGTCGGTCTTCTCCTCATGAACTCGGCTGAATATCTCACGTCGTTCTTCGCCACCGCCAAACTCGGCGCGGTCATCGTTCCACTGAACTGGCGTCTCGTGGCCGACGAACTCGAGTTCATCCTGAAGGACTCGGGTACTACCACTCTGGTGTTCGGTGAGGAATTCGCGCCGGTAGCCGTCGACCTCCAGTCGCGTGGATCGAAGACCGATGTCAGCTCGTGGCTCTACGTCGGATCGGCGACGAACAAGCCCGACTTCGCACTCGACTACGTGGCCGAGTCGGCCAAGGAACAACCCATCGAGCCGCCGGTCACGGCATCGGGTGACGATCTTCTCTACATCATGTACACCTCGGGCACGACAGGATTGCCGAAGGGAGTGATGCATTCCCACGACACGCAGTACTGGGCTCTGGCAACCATGTGCACCACGGCCGATCTCGCTCAAGGTGATCGGTACATCAACCCCATGCCCATGTTCCACGTCGGCGCGCTCACACCGGCTCTCGGCACGATCTACAGCGGTGGAACTCACGTTCTCATGAAGGCGTTCGACCCGACCAAGGTCTGGGAGCTCATCGACTCCGAACGCATCAACAACGGACTGCTGGTTCCGGCCATGTTGCAGTTCATGCTTCTCGTGCACGACCCCGCGAAGCACAAACACGAACACGTGCGCTGGTTGTTGACGGGTGCCGCACCCGTGCCGGTTCCGCTGATCGAGGCGTACTACAAGATCGGTATCGAGATCAGCCAGGTGTACGGACTCACCGAGACGTGCGGTCCCGCCTGCGTGACGATGCCGGCTGACGCACTCGAGAAGGCTGGATCGACCGGGAAGAGTTTCTTCTTGTCGGACGTGAAGATCGTGCGCCCCGACGGCAGCGACTGTGACCCGAACGAATCGGGTGAGGTTCTCGTACGCGGCGGCCACATCATGCTCGGCTACTGGAATCGTCCTGATGCCACCGCCGATGCGCTGAAGGGCGGCTGGCTGCACACCGGTGACGGTGGAATCATGGACGAAGAGGGCTACGTGTTCATCCAGGACCGCATCAAGGACATGATCATCTCGGGTGGCGAGAACGTGTATCCGGCCGAGATCGAAAATGTGATCATGAGCCATCCCGGTGTCACCGAAACTGCGGTCATCGGCATCCCGTCTCAGAAGTGGGGTGAGTCGCCGCTCGCCATCGTGGTGAAGAAGGATCCCGATCTCACCGAAGCCGATGTGCTGTCGCACTGTGAGGGCAAATTGGCCCGCTTCAAGCAGCCGGTCGCGGTGCGTTTCATCGATGTCGTGCCGCGCAACCCCTCGGGTAAAGCGCTGAAGAAAGACCTGCGCGTCCAGTTCAACGACGTCGTCGGTCCCTGATCCGACGTCGAGTCGACACGTTCAGGAGGGGGACGTGACTTCAGCCGAACAGATCGATCTGATCTCACCCGAGGTGTTCGCCGAGCGTGGACATCCGTGGGAGCAGTACGCATGGTTGCGCGCCAATGCACCGGTGTTCTGGCACCACGAGCCACCGGACAGCGGTCCGGGTTTCTGGGCTCTGACCAAGTACGACGATGTGAAATTGGTGAGTCGCTCGCCGAAGATCTTCAGTTCGTACGAAAAGACGTCGATGCTGCCCGATCCCGACGAGGCCAACCTCTTCGCCGGTCGACAGATGATGCTCAACATGGATCCTCCGCAGCACGATCGGTTCAAGTTGCTCGTCAGCCGCGGATTCACGCCGAAGAACGCTCCGTTGTTGCGCCCGCGTATCGAAGAACTTGCGCGCGAAATCGTCGATGCAGTCGTCGAGCGTGGTGAATGCGATTTCGTCAGTGAAATCGCCGGCCGTCTTCCATCGGGATTGATCGCCGAGCTCATGGGAATGCCGCGTGCCGACGGTGAACGTCTCTACGACCTCACCGAGATCATGCACACGAACGACGACACGGTCGCCCCACCCGAGATGAAGATGGCGGCGATCGGGGAGATGCTCGGCTACGCGCAGTCGATCGCCGACTTCAAGCGATCGAACCCGAGCGACGATCTGGCGACTCTCCTCGTCGAAGCCGAGATCGACGGGGACCGCCTGACCGATTCCGAGTTTCAGTGGTTCTTCCTACTCCTCGTGAACGCCGGTGGCGACACCACCCGCAATCTGCTGGCTGCCGGAATGCAGCTCCTGTTCGATCATCCCGATCAGCGCCAGAAGTTGATGGCCGACGTCGACGGACTCCTCCCGACGGCCATCGAGGAAATGCTGCGCTTCACCACTCCGGTCGCCCATTTCAAGCGCACGGTCATGGAAGACGTCGAAATTCGCGGTCAGAAGATCCCGAAGGGTGATCGCGTGGTGATGTTCTACGGATCGGCCAATCGTGACGAGGACGTTTTCGATCGAGCCGACGAGTTCGACGTCGCACGCGACCCCAACCCGCACGTTGCCTTCGGTGCCGGTGGCCCGCACCTGTGTCTCGGGATGCACGTGGCTCGAGTGGAGTTGCTGGTGATGTTCCGGGAAATCCTGACCCGAATGCCTCACCTCGAACCCAATGGTGTGGCCGAGCGGATGCATTCGAGCTTCATCGCCGGCATCCACTCGATGCCGGTTCGCTTCTGACCTCGGGCGAGATCCCCGTCACGGCGTCCGATAGGGACGGCTCGGGTCGGCCGGTGGCAGAATTCGGTCATGAGCACTGCAACCGAAGAGACACTCTCACCTGCCGACGCCGAAGCTTTCCGCACCAAGGTTCGTGAGTTCCTCGCCCAGAACGCGACCGGTAGCGATCGCGGGGTCAACTCCATCGAGACCGGACGTGCCTTCCAGCAGAAGCTCGCGGCGGCCGGACTGGCCGGACTCACCTATGCGACCGAGTACGGCGGTGCTGGACTCACCAAGGGCCACGAGCGCATCTATCGCGAGGAGTACGCCAAGTTTCCTGACATGACCTACGAGCTGGTCATCAGCCATGGCATGTGCCTGCCGGTGCTCAATCAGTTCGGTACCGAAGAACAGAAGAGGCAGTTCATGCCCGACAACATTGCCGGCCGCACGATGTGGTGCCAGATGTTCTCCGAGCCCGGTGCTGGATCCGACGTGGCGAGTCTGCAGACCAAGGCCGAACTCGACGGCGACGAGTGGGTACTCAACGGCCAGAAGGTGTGGACGACACTTGCGCACGTGTGCGAGTACGGCGTGATCATTGCGCGCACCAATCCTGAAGCTCCCAAGCACGCCGGTATATCGATGTTCATCATCGACATGAAGGCTCCCGGAGTCGAAATTCGCCCCATCCACCAGATCGACGGCGGCAAACATTTCAACGAGATCTTCCTCACCGACGTTCGCATTCCGAAGTCGTGGTTGCTCGGTGAGCTCAACAATGGTTGGAATCAGGCGACGGCCATGCTCATGTTCGAGCGCGTGGCCATCGGCACCGGTTCCACGAGCGGTGTCACGCACACTCTCGCCGACGGCTTGATCGAAGTGGCCAAGAAGAACGGCAAGATCTCCGATCCGGTCGTTCGCCAGGATCTCATGAAGCTCTACAGCGAAGAAACCACGAAGTCGCTCGTGGCCATGCGTACCCGGGCCGAGATGAAGGCTGGAAAAGTTCCCGGTCCAGGAGGGTCGCTCGGCAAGCTGCATGGTTCGCGTATCTCGTGGATGATGCGGCCACTCATCAGTCGACTGGTCGGCCCCGAAACCGATGCCTGGGAAGGTGAGTCGAGCCGTGGTGAAGCGTGGTCCAAGCGACTCCTCAACAGCTTCCAGTCCGGTATCGCTGGCGGAACCGACGAGATCCAAAAGAACATCATCGGCGACCGAGTTCTCGGCCTGCCCCGTGAACCGATGGTCGACAAGGACATGCCGTTCAAGGACTTGAAGGTCGGCACGCAGCGCTGATGGAAACGTTGTCGTGAACGTTTCCGAGATCTGGATCCACCCCGTCAAGTCGATGGTTGGTGGAACTGCGACGTCGGTCGTTCTCGATGAACTCGGTGCGGTGGGCGACCGGATCTGGGCCGTCCGCGACCTCGACAGCGGTGGCATTCGTGGTGCGAAGAAGATCGGTGGGCTCATGCGTCTCGCCGCCCGACGTCTCGATCCCGAGGCCCGCGGGTACGACGACGTCGTCGAGATCGAGTTCCCGGACGGTCGTCGATTCACGAGCGACGATCCCGATATCGACGCGACCCTGAGCGAGGAACTCGGACGCCGTGTCACACTTCAACACCTTCGCCCGGCCGATGATCTCGATCACTATCGACGGGGTCGTCCCGACTCCGACGACGTGATGGCCGAACTGCGGTCGATCTTCGGTCGTGACGACGACGAACCGCTGCCCGACCTCGGTCAGTTTCCGCCGGTCATCATGGAGTTCGAATCGCCCCCAGGCACGTATTACGACTGCTGGCCGCTCATGATCATGACCACCTCTGCCTTACGTTCACTGGCGAATGCAGTGCCCGACTCGGTGATCGACGTGCGTCGCTTCCGTCCGAACTTCGTGATCGACACCGGCGACGAGGTCGGACATTCCGAGTTCGACTGGACCGGTCGGCGTATGGCGATCGGGACGGCTGAGATCGAGTTCATCGGACCGTGCCCACGATGTGTGATGGTGACTCGGGCCGTGAACGATGACGTTCCTGAAGATCGAGCCGTTCTGCGCCATATCGTTCGCGATCTCGATCAGAACGTCGGGGCCTACGCCCGCATCACCAAACCGGGAACCTTCTCGGTCGGCGATTCAGCCGTCCTGCTGACTTGATAGTCAGCGAGGATCGTTCGGTGAGCTGAACGAAGCACCGCCGTAGTGCGCGTCGCCCATCGTGTCTCCACCGAATGAGGATTTCCCCGACACGCCGGCGAGAAAGTCGCGCGGATTGCGGACGTCGTCGACGTAGCCGAGTGCGTAGGCACCAAGCGCGTAGCCGGCGAGCTTCTGAACTCGATCGGGCAGGGTGCGGGCCACCTCGGGCGGGCACGACAGGTATTGGTTCTCCTCCTGACGCAACCAACCGAGCACGTAATCGACGTTCAGGGCATGTCGAACCTTGTCGGAGCGATTGGCACCGCCACCGTGGATGGTTCGACCGCTGTACAGCACGACTGAACCTTTCGGCATCGTCGCCGGAAGCGTCCGGTGCACATCGGCACACGCTTCTTTCGGGTCGAGCATCGAACCGGGGATGATGCGGGTGGCGCCGTTCTCTTCGGTGAAGTCGTCGAGCGCCCAGATCGTCGAGACCTCGACATCCATGTCTTCGGGGAACGGGAAGAAGTCGAAGCACCACTGATCGCGGTGGAGGGGCTGCTCGGGTGAGCCGGGACCGATGGCGATGATCTGGGTGAGGTGCAACTGGAAACTGCTGGCGTACGGCGACAGAACGCTTTCGGCTACCTCGAGGACGAGGGGGTTGGCCACCATGTCGATACTCGATCGGGATCGAGCGAGCAGGGCGCCGGTCCGAGTGGTGTGACGGCCCGAAAAGTCGTCACCTCCGGTGGGTGTGGCGGCGATGTACGGATCCATCTCGGCGCGAACCCGGTCGACCACTTCTGGGTCGACCAGTCGCTCGATCATGGCGCAGCCGGCGGTGCGGAAGGCTTCGACGATCTCGGTGGCCGACGACGATCGGTCGAATCGGGGGATCTCGGACATGTCCCCACCGTAACCCAGTGATCAGTGCGGCATCACCAGCACGGGCTTGATCACCGAACCGTCCGCACTGGCCGCCTCGGCCTCGTTGATGCGGTCGAGCGGGAACTCGGTGATCAGTTCGTGATACGGAAACTTGCCGTCGGAGTTCAGGGCGGCCAGACGCGGAATGAACTCCTGCGGTATCGAGTCGCCTTCCATCACACCCGTGATCGTGCGACCACTGATCATCGACAGGAAGTCGATCGTGAGATCGCCGAAACCGACACCGGCCAGCGCGATGGTGCCGGTCACGTTCAGTGCGTCGTGGCTGGCGCGCACGAGAGCAGCGTTGCCGGTGGTGTCGAACGCGTAGTCGCTTCCGTATCCGGTGAGCTCGCGAATTGCGGCCGTGATCTCGGCCGGTGAACCCGACAGGGTGTGCGTGGCGCCGTACTTCTGGGCCAGGTGGAGTCGCGACTGGTGGCGATCGACGGCGATGATCGTGT
>RFSV01000030.1 GCA_009923785.1 Acidimicrobiia bacterium
GTACGCCTTGCGAATGCTGTCATCGGACGAAATCTCAGCGGCCGTTCCCGACGCCACCACGTTCCCGGTCTCGAGCAGATACACCCGATGAGCCACCTTCAACGCCAGGTTCGCGTTCTGCTCGACGAGCAGGATCGACAAGCCCTCATCGGCATTCAACTTCTTCAACACCTCGAACAGTTCCTGGGTGATGAGCGGAGCAAGTCCGAGACTCGGCTCGTCGCAAAGAAGCAGTTTGGGTTTGCTCATCAAGGCTCGGGCGATGGCGAGCATCTGTTGCTCACCGCCTGAGAGACTGCCCGCCCGTTGCGATCGACGTTCGGCCAGTCGCGGGAAGACCTCGTACCAGCGGTCGATGTCGGCGTCGACGGCGTCACGCCGCACATACGCGCCACTGCGAAGATTGTCCTCGACCGTGAGTTCCGCAAAAGTTCCGCGCCCCTGGGGCACCTGAGCGATCCCGAGGCGAACGATTTTTTCGGCACTTGTCGACGAGATGTCGGCTCCTTCGAAAGTGACCTGACCCTGGCGGCCGATCATTCCCGACACCGCGCGCATCGTGGTCGTCTTGCCGGCTCCATTGGCGCCGAGGATGACCACGATTTCACCAGGCTCGACATCGAGAGAGATGCCGTGCAGAACTTCGAGCGGACCGTAACCGGCCCGCACGTCGCGCATGGCCAAAAGACTCATGAACTCACTCCCAAGTAGGCCTGGATCACCTGCGGATCGTTCTGCACCTCGTGTGGAGTGCCCTCGGCGATCTTGCGTCCGAACTCCATGGCCACCACGTGATCGGAGATCTTCATCACCATCGACATGTGGTGTTCGACGAGAAGCACTGTGAGGTCGAATTGCTTGCGGATGTCGACAACGGTGTCACCCAATTCGTCGACTTCGGCGTGAGTGAGACCGGCAGCTGGCTCGTCCATCAACAAGAAACGGGGACGGGCGGCGAGGGCTCGGGCGATCTCGAGTCGCTTCAACGTGCCAAAGGGGAGTCCCATTGCCGGGCGAAATGCGATCGAGCCGAGTCCGAGTTGGTGGAGCAAGTCGCCGGCCCAGTTGCGCAACTCTCTGTTCTCTCGCGCCGCGCCAACTCGCAGGATCGAACGTACGAATCCAACACGCCCTTGGCTGTGGGCCCCCACCATCACGTTGTCGAGAACCGACATGGTGGGGAACAAGGCCAGGTTCTGGAAGGTGCGAGCGATCCCGAGGTGGGCGATGCCATGGGCCGGAACCGTGAGCAAATCGGTTCCGTCGTAGACGATGCTTCCCTCGGTCGGCTGGTAGATGCGGCTGACGACGTTGAACATCGTGGTCTTGCCGGCACCATTCGGTCCGATCAGTCCACAGATCTGCCCGCGATCGATCGTGAACGACAGGCCGTCCAGCGCCACGATGCCTCCGAATCGGACCGTGACGCCATCGACGGCGAGCAATCGACTGGCCGGTTGTTCGGGTACGGAACTCACGAAAATTGCCCCCAGGAGGTCTCACGGCGGGTCTTGCCGCGGAGTGAGAAACTACCAGCGACCCTTCGATGCGTGCTGGGACGAGAGGCGACCACTTGTGCCACGCTGGAAGGGTGACCTCCCTCGACGAGATATCAAGCGACGACGACCGCGACGAAGTGCTCGTTCTGCCGTGGTGGCAGAACCCTCTGAACTTCATCGCCCTCGGGCTGGCCTCGCTCATTCTCGGTGTCGGCATCGGGTACTTCGTCGGAAACCGCAACGCCTCGGTCTCGTACAACGCCGCCGACGTGGGGTTCCTCCAGGACATGCGCTACCACCATGAGCAGGCTGTCGACATGGCCTTCTTCTATCTCACGTCGGTCGACGCACCGCTCCCCCGACTCGAGCTCTACGCCAAAGAAATCTTGTACTCCCAGCAACTCGAGGTCGGTCTCATGATCGAGCTGCTCCGTAGTTTTGGTGAATCCGAGGCCAACGACACCGGAACCGCCATGGCCTGGATGGGGACACCAGTCCCCCTCGACGACATGGACGGCCTCGCCACCCGAGACGAGTTGAACGACTTCGCGCGGGCCGAAGGCGTCGATGCATCGATCGCTTTCGCCACCTTGATGCTCGACCACCATCTCGGTGGCATCCACATGGCCGAGTACGTGCGCGACGCCGGACGAAACCCGTCGGTCCGGGTTCTCGCCGAATCGATGATTCGTGGTCAGACCGGCGAGGTCACCGAGATCTCCGCCGTCCTCCAGGAGTTGAAGGGCTGAAACGTCTCACTGCCGCACTGATCGGATTTCTGGCCGCCTGTGGGGGCGCCGACCTCACCTTGGTCGACAGCCGCGACATCGACGACGCGACATCGGTTCGATTCGGCAGCTGGAGCGACACGACCGACTACACCGAGTTCCTCGACGCAGCCATCACCGACATCGAAGACTTCTGGTCGAATGAATATCCGCTTCTCTACGGGGACGACTATCCGCCCCTACTGGGTGGTGTGCACGGCCACCGACAGGATCGACGCACCGAACTCCCGACAGGGTGTTCGTTCAACGGCGACTACGCCGACGTGGAGGAGAACGCCTTCTATTGCGATGAGGGCGACTTCATCGTCTTCGACGACGAGATCCTCTTTCCGTCCTTCGCCGACGAGTTCGGAGTGGTGGTCGTCGGGGTGATCATGGCGCACGAATGGGGTCACGTGATCCAGTCGCCGCTACGTAACGACATTCTCGACAGCCGAATCAACACCACTCTCGAGCTACAGGCCGACTGTTTCGCCGGCGCCTGGACCGCTCGCGTACGCCGGGACGGAGTGGGGGGTCGATCGGTCACCGATCGAGACATCACGGCGTCATTGCTCGGCCTCGTCCAACTGGGCGACCGGCCCGGCGACCGTGCTGACGATCCGGCCGCTCACGGTTCAGCCTTCGATCGAGTGAGCGCGTTCCAGGAGGGATTTCTCGGCGGTGTCGGACCCTGCGCCGACTACGAGAACGAGGCCCCCGTCCCGCTCCAGTTCGGCTTCACCGTCGAGGAGCTGTCCCGACCCAACCCGAGCGACTTCCCTTTCGATGCCGAAATGTTCGAACTTCTGACTGGCGATCTCGACCTCTATTGGAGCGCCGTCCTCCCCTCGTGGTCCACTCCGACCGTTTCGATCGACGGCGATCCACCGTGTGGCGATCGGCGACCGGTGACTCTCGGTGTGGAGATCTGCGCCTCCCCACTCACGATCGTCGTCGATCCGGACCTCATGCTCGACGTGTACAGCAGCACACCGGGTGACTTCGCCGTCGGATATCTACTGGCCGTCGGCTACGGCGAACTCGTGCAGGTCGCTCTCGATCTCGAACTCGACGGTGAGCTCGGCCATCTCCTGAATGATTGCCTCGCCGGCGCGTGGTCGGGCGACATCTTGCCCCTCAATGACGAGCCAGTCGTGCCGCCGAGCGAGGACAACCCGCGTATCTCGCTGTCGCCGGGCGATCTCGACGAAGCGATCAGAACCATCATCTCGATCGGCGACGTCTCGGCCGACATCGACGAATACGGCAGTCCGTTCGAGAAAGTGGACGCATTTCGTCAAGGGGTGTTCAACGGTGTCGCGGCCTGCCTCGGCTGAGACGCGTCACACGCCGCACATCAAGGAGTCGACGACTCCGCGGCGGGAGGGGGCGGGGCAGGCGCAGCCGTCGTCGACGTGGTTGACGTGGTCGATGTCGTCGACGTGCTCGACGTGGTCGATGTCGTCGTCGTGTAGTTCGGATCGCGCCAGTTGAACCGCGGCAACTGCGAACCGTAGGCCTCGGGCTCCTTGACGCCGTCCCACACGAAGACCTGATCACCAAGCGACACGAGCGACTGGTAGTAGTCGGAGATGTGCATCGGAATACGAATACATCCGTGCGAAGCCGGATTCAACGGCACTTCCTGCGCGCCGTGGACGGCAATCCCGTAGTTGAAGTACACCGGGTTGTACATGCCCCCGAGTTGGCTCTCGCGTCGACCCTCCACCAGCCGGTCGTACCGATAGACACCGCCCGGTGTCCAGGACAGCCCGCACCACCCCTCGTTGATGGGCTCGAGTCCGTCCTCGTTACCACGCTCACCCGGGTCGATCGTCACCTCTTCGCACCATTCTTGGTCGTCACCCGAGGAGATGTGGGTGACCAGCACCGTCTCGTCTCGATGGAACACGACCAGAACCTGTTCGGGGAGGTAGATCTCGGTGTGGTCGGGTGTCGAGTCCGGCCGCCGCGGTGTGATCACGATCGGATCCTGCATGCGACTCCACATCTCCGGAGTCACGCGCCCGGTCACCTGATCTCGCGGTACGCCCATCACCAACTTCTCGAACGCCCAGACCGCCTGTTGAGTTCTTTCACCGAATGCACCGTCAGCCACCCCGGGATCGAACTTCAACGCGAGAAGTCGGTCCTGAATCAACTTCACCTCAGGTCCGGCCGCGCCTCGTCCAAAGGTCTGCGACAGAGGCAGTTTGACGATCGGAGTCTCCGTGCTCTCGGTGACGACCTGGGGGGTGGTCGAATTGGTGACCGCCGGCGGTACGGATCCCGGGTCGTCACGTCCATCGGCCACCACTCCGACAGCGATCACCCCGATCAGAACTGCCGCGGCCCCAATGGCCGGGTACCAACGATTCAGCTCCGACGAGGCGCGGTCCGATCGGGCCGTCGTTCGGCGTCGAGAGGAGCCCTCATTCACCGCGCCGAGGCTACCTGTGGCTGCCGTGACGTCGAGGTCGGGAACGTGTGTCGTTCACCTCGTCGATCGAGACTGATCAGCGGGAAACGGCAGGCCGAATCGCCCGCAGTTCTCTCCTCAGTTGCCACATCTCACGGAGGATCTTCACGATGACCGACGGCGACGACAAGGTCGACACGCCACGCGTCCGTGGGAAGTAGTCGACACCGAATTGCACGATGTGATAGCCGAATTTGTGGGCTCGGACGACCAGCTCGGCATCGATGAACGAACCTTCCGATTTCAATTCCACGTGGTCGAAAATACGACGACGGCAAAGTTTGAAGGCGAAGTTGACGTCACGCATCTTCAGACCGAAAAACACCCGCACCAACGCGTTGTAGAAGAACGAGTAGACGGTCCTCACGTAACCCTCGCCCGTGCGGTCGAGGCGATACGCGCTCACCACGTCGGCTTCGTAGTGCCGCATGAGACGACAGGCTTTCTGGAGTTCGTCCATGTCGAACGGAAGATCGGCGTCGGTGTACAAGACAAGGTCGCCGGTCGCCGCTGCAAATCCGGTCTTGATCGAGCCACCGAGCTTTCGATTCTTCGGATGGTGCACCACACGCACCCGCGGATCGACTGCTGCGATCTCATCGGCCAGACGACCCGTGGCATCGGTCGAAGCATCATCGACCACAACGATCTCGTAGTCGGCCACCTCACCAGACGCGATCAGGGCCTCGGCCGCCTCACGAGCAGCCTGCAGCGTCCGATCGATGTACTCCTCCTCGTTCCACATCGGAAAGAAGAGCGTCAACTTCTCGAAGTGAGCGGATCGCGCGTCCGAGGCCACGAAAACACGCTATCGGTGGCCTCGACACCTGTCGACGCGACGTCGGGTCGATACGAACGTCACCTAGCGTGTAGGCGTGCTTCCTCCTCCCGACCCCGAGACGACTCGACGACGTCGAGCACTTCTCGCCGATCACGGACACACCCACCGATTGCCACCGAGCTGGTCGCGCGTGGTCGGCGCCGGATGGGTTGGCCTCACGCTCGGATTGGCAAGTGTCGGCGCATCGTCTCAGGTGATCGGTCGACCGGTCTGGTGGGCCGACGACATCCGTTGGGGGACCGTCGGTGTCATCGTCACCGTCTTTGTCGTGTTCGCTCTGTGCACGGGCATCACGGTGTGGGCGTTCCTGAGCGGACCTTTCATCCCTCAGGTTTCGGCGGTCGGAGGACTGTTGCTCGCCGCGAGTGCTCTCGCCGACCGAGATTCGTCACCGGGTGGCGCCGTGGTGACCGGAGCTCTCGCCGCCAGTGCGCTTCTGCTCGGACTCGGATCGTGGTCGGGTCGACGTCAATTGGGGGACGCCGACAATCGGGCAGCGAGTTCGGCGAGTACGGCCGACTGAGTCCCGACCTCCGGACCGGCACCGGGACGCGAACGTCGCACGTGTTCGAGGGCGTCGACGAGCGATCGACCGTCGTGCAAGCACATCGCCACGGCAAGAGTGCCGGCTCGTCCCATACCGGCTCCGCAATGAGCGACGACGTGCCGACCGCTGCCAAGACGCGACCACACGTCGGCGTACAGCTCGACGGCTCGCTCGATATCGGGGGACGACAGATCGTGGACCGGAAACCAGAGAGCACTGGGTGACGATCGCAACCACGTCACGTAACCGGGATACCGATCGGCGATCTCGTGCTCTTCGACGAGACAGACCACGTCGACCTCGGCTGAAGAAACGGCGATCCGGTGGAACAGGGCGTCGGGATCGGGGGCAATTGCGTGCTTGCCACAGATCCACAGCGATCCGAGGCCATGTCGTAGATCGACGCGATGCACGCCACCGTCGAGGTTCACGAATCGACCATACAGAAGGCCTGGTGTCGACGCCGATAGCGTTATTCGCATGTCCGCTACTCAGCCGTCGCAGCGCGTCCTCACGTCACTTCCGGTCGGCGAACGCGTCGGAATCGCCTTCTCCGGCGGGCTCGACACGTCGGCAGCCGTCGCCTGGATGCGCAACAAGGGAGCCGTCCCGTACGCCTACACCGCCGACCTCGGTCAACCCGATGAGCCCGAACTCGACCAGGTGCCAGGTCGCGCCCGGCAGTACGGGGCCGAACACGCGCGACTGGTCGATTGTCGTGCCGAACTCGTCAAGGAGGGCCTCATGGCCCTCCAGTGCGGCGCCTTCCACGTGACCACAGCCGGGAAGACCTACTTCAACACGACCCCACTCGGGCGGGCGGTCACCGGAACTCTGCTGGTGCGAGCCATGCAGTCCGACGGCGTCGACATCTGGGGCGACGGATCCACCTACAAGGGCAACGACATCGAGCGCTTCTATCGGTATGGACTGCTCGTGAATCCGAAGTTACGCATCTACAAGCCGTGGCTCGACGAGACCTTCGTCGCCGAACTCGGCGGGCGTACCGAGATGAGCGAGTTTCTGAAGGCGCACGACCTCCCCTATCGCGACAGCACCGAAAAGGCCTACAGCACCGACGCCAACATCTGGGGCGCCACTCACGAAGCCAAACTTCTCGAGGAGCTCTCAACACCGATGGACATCGTCGAACCGATCATGGGCGTCGCCCACTGGCGCGACAACGTGTCGATCGAACCCGAAGTTGTGTCGGTACGTTTCCACGAAGGTTGGCCGGTAGCTCTCAACGGTCAGGAATTCAGCGATCAGGTCGAAATGGTCCACGAGGCCAACCGCATCGGCGGTCGACACGGACTCGGAATGTCCGACCAGATCGAGAATCGCATCATCGAGGCCAAGAGTCGCGGCATCTACGAATCGCCCGGACTCGCTCTCTTCCACATCGCCTACGAACGTCTCGTCACCGCCATTCACAACGAAGGCACGATCGAGAACTATCGCACCATGGGCCGCCGACTGGGGCGTCTGTTGTACGAGGGTCGCTGGTTCGATCCGCAGAGTCTCATGCTGCGCGAACCGATCATGCGTTGGGTCGGCTCCGCCATCACTGGCGAGGTCACGCTGCGTCTACGGCGAGGCGACGACTACACGATCCTCGACACGAGTGGACCGCATCTCACGTATGCACCCGATCGTCTCAGCATGGAGCGCGTGGAGGATCAAGCCTTCGGACCACTCGATCGCATCGGTCAACTCACCATGCGTAATCTCGACATCGAGGACAGCCGAGCCAAACTCGACGTCTATCGATCGGCCGGCACACTCGGTCCGGGCTCGTCGGGATTGCTCGAGCTCGAGTGACGACACCGTCCCGTCAGGTCGACACGATCACCGACGAGCCATGCCCGAACAAACCTTGATTGGCCGTGATGCCGACGCGTGCGCCTTCGACCTGACGTTCGGCGGCCTGACCTCGCAGCTGCCACACGACCTCACACACCTGGGCGATGGCCTGCGCCGGAATCGCCTCGCCGAAACACGAGAGTCCACCGCTCGGATTCACCGGAACGCGGCCACCGATGGTGGTCGCCCCGGAGCGGAGGAGACCTTCGGCTTCGCCCGGCGCGCACAGACCCAGATGTTCGTACCAGTCGAGTTCGAGGGCCGTCGACAGGTCGTACACCTCGGCCAGTGACACGTCGGAGGGACCAACCCCGGCCTCTTCGTACGCGTTCCAGCAAATCGAGTCCTTGAAACCACGTGCTGGTGGCGCGACCACGGCCGATGAGTCGGTGGCGAAGTCGGGCAATTCGAGGATCGTCTGTGGATAGGTCGGCGTCACGGTGCTCACAGCGCGAATTCGCGGCACTCCCGTCAGCGATCCGAGGCGCTTCTCGGCGAACTCGCGCGACGCGACGATCATCGCTGCTGCACCGTCGGACGTGGCGCAGATGTCGAGAAGTCGCAGTGGATCGGAGACGACCGGACTGTTGACCACGTCGTCGACCGTGTTCTCCTTGCGGAAGCGGGCGTTCGGATTGTGAAGTCCGTGACGAGAGTTCTTGACCTTCACCATGGCGAAGTCCTCCGCCGTCGCACCATATAGATCCATACGCCGACGAGCGAACAATGCGAAGTACACCGGATTGGTCGCTCCGAGAAGATGGAACCTCAGCCAGTCGGGATCGTTCTTGCGGTCGCCGCCCACCGGCGCGAAGAAGCCTTTCGGTGTGGTGTCGGCGCCGATCACGAGTGCGACGTCGCTGAAGCCGGCCAATATCGATGCTCTCGCCGACTGCAGCGCCTGGGCTCCACTCGCACATGCGGCATAACTGGACGACACGCTGACGCCAGTCCATCCGAGCTTCTGGGCGAATGTCGAACCGGCGATGAAACCGGGATAGCCGTTACGGATGGTGTCGGCACCGGCGACGTACTGGATATCGCGCCATTCGAGCCCGGCATCGGCCAACGCGGCGCGCGCGGCCACCATTCCGTACTCGGTGAAGTCGTTGCCCCATTTGCCCCACGGGTGCATACCCACACCCATCACCACGAGATCTCGGTCGGACATCACTTGCCCCCTTCAGTCGCTGGGGCCCACACGTAGATCATGTGCTCGGTCACGGTGCCGTCCTCGTTGTCGTGGCGATAGAGAACGTCGGTCTCGAGTTGCATCGCCATCCCCACTCGCAGATCGGCCGCCAGAACCCCCTTCGGCGCCTGACCGAGAACGATGATGCCCTCCTTGTCCAATTGAACGGCGACGAGCGCGTACGGCTCGAATGGATCACTCGCCTTGAAAGGAGGCGGTGGCGCGTAACGGTTCTCGACGTAACTCCACACCGTGCCGCGACGACTGAGGGGCGTGAGCGACAGCGAGCCCGATGCACAGGCCGGGTTCGGGCAGTTCTCGGTCCGAGGGGGGAACACGTATGTTCCACAGCCGTCACATTTGGCACCGATGAGGTGGGCGTCGTCGTCGAGGGTGAACCATCCGTCGACGGCTGGAACCCTGGTGATTCGGGGGGTGTTCGTCACGTGTTCAGACTAATCAGCGACGGCGTCGAGGAAGGGAAGCAGCTCCGCCGCAACAATCGCGGTCAGATCGACAGGATCCATGTGAACGCCATCTCCTCGCAGGCTCCCCGGTCCCTCGCGTTCGTTCTCGTAACGCGCGACGATCGAGGCCCAGTCGAAGAGCTCGACGGTCGGCCAACGTTCGGCGTAGCCCACCATGAGTTGGTTCCAACCGGCCACGCGGTCGGGTTGGGCGAATCTCGCTCCACCGAGTGCTCCGCCGTAAACGAGTGGACTACTGAAAAAAACGAGTCGAGCGTCGGCAGCGACGGCTGCGTCGACGAGACCTTCGACAACGACGTCGTGACGCGACACGAATTCATCGTCATCGAACACGAACCATTCACCTTCGGGTTCGTATCGCTGTTCCGATTGCTCGGGAACCGAAACGATCACCAGAACGACATCGGAGCCCTCCACCATCGGCACCCATTCGTCGAGACTGGGACACGAGGTCATGTCGAATTCGACTCCCTCCCACCAGCGGACTTCCGACGCTTCGACGATCGGGCAGTTGCGCCCCCCAGCCCACACGACGCTGTACCGATCTCGTGCGACCGCGTTCAACGATTCGGCCACGCCGTACGACACGCTGTCACCGATCACCGTCACTCGTCGACGAACGTCGCGCTCTTCGAGACCGGCCACGAGTAGATCGAACTCCTCGAACACCGTTGAAGGTTGGGTGGGGTCGACATAGGCGGCAGTGGTACGTCGCGCGCCGATGTCGGCAATACGATTCCCCAATTCGTCACCCGGAGAACGATCGAGAAGCAAAGTGGGGCGACTGTCGATGAGCGAGGCCAGTTGCTCGGCGTAACCACGTGGAACTGTGAATCGTCGTTCCAAGAGCCCCGGGAACTCCGCCGAACGAGGATCCGTCGGATCTCCGATCATCGCCTCGATCAATCTCCGTTCAGCGGCACCGAATCCGATGACGAGTACGTCCGTGTCGCCATCCAGTTCAAGGAGCTCGTCGAGAGGCGAACATCCAGCTCGCGTCCCTCCGGACAGCCGAAGCGGGCAATCGGCCGCCGTTCGATCCACGATCTCGACGTCGTCCGACACATGACTTTCCAGGAGTACCGACAGCGTCGTGTCGGAACCGAGAACCGAAATGCGCAATGACGGGGTGGCCGTGCCGACCCCGGTCGATTCGTTCATCGTCGGGTCGGTGTCGAAATCGACAACTTGTTCGGGTGCATCGAGTCCGGCCAACGCAACCGGCTCCGAACGCGGGACGAAAGCGATCGTCACTGCGACGAGAACAACGGACGTGACCATCGATACGACCGCAATCTTCGACCACCTCAGAACCCGACGTCGACGAATGGGCTGCTCGATCACGCGGAACGAGACGACTGCAACGGCGAAGGCCGCCACGAGACGGATGACGTCGAGGACCCACCCGTCGACGTTCATTCTCTCGGGAGTCATGGCCACGAAGATCGGCCAGTGATAGACGTACGCGCCATAACTGATCTTTCCGATGGCCACGATCGGACGCCATGACATGACCGCGTTCACGGGCCCCGGCACCAGCGTGCCGAGGATCACAAGAGCCGACAGGAGCGAAAAGATCGGCAGGCCTCCCCCGTAGACGATCGAGTCACTCGTCCGCACCGAACCGACGGCGAGCAGAACGACAATCGCCGCCAGCGACGAGACCGACGCCAGAACTCGCGCCGAACCTCGGCCGATCGACCTTCCGATCGGCATGGCCAACGCGAGCAACGATCCGACCAATAGTTCGAAGGCTCGTATGTGCGTGCCGTAGTAGACGGCGAGCCGCGAGTCGGTCGCCAGTCCGATCACGAGACTTGCCAGTGCCAGTCCGAACAGGACGATGGCGAGCAGTCGTCGACGACGGAGATACAGAAGTCCGGCGAAAATCAACGGCAGAACGACGTACAGCTGCTCCTCGATGGCGAGAGACCAAAAGTGCTGAACGGGAGATGCGGCGGAGGTGAACAGCTCCTCGTACGAGTTTCCCGTGGAAGCGAACCGCCAGTTCGCTGCGTAGCCCAACGAGGCCCAGAGATCGCCGCGAAGTCGCGGTCCGTCGAAAATCGACGTGGTGACCGACACGACGGCGAGCACCGCCAACGCGAACAACGATGCAGGCATGAGACGACGAAGTCGACGCGACCAGAATCCGATCAGATCGACGCGACCGTCGTGGTCGAACTCTCGAAGTACGAGCTGGGTGATCAGATACCCCGACAACGTGAAGAACAGCGAGACGGCAAGCATTCCGCCGGGCACGATCGACCACTCGAGGTGATAGAGCACGACGAGCACGAGGGCCAGACCACGCACGCCATCGAGGCCAGCGACGTAGGGAAGACCCCGTGAACTCGTGGTCGTGGCGCTCACGTCGTCCTCACCTCTCGGCAGTGTACGAGTACCTTTTGCGACTCACCGAGCGAATGTGACGGGGCGTCAGATTTCACGGATCAGCCGACTAGGGTGCGAGACGCCATGGATCTGCGTGAGACCCCCGACCAATCAGCGTTCCGCGCCGAGGCACGGACGTGGCTCACGGCCAACGTGCCGAGCGAACCCCTCGAGAGTTTCGACACCGAAGTCGGCTTTGCGCAGCATCGCGAGTGGGAACGCAAGCTCTCGGAAGGACGCTGGTCGGCAGTCTCGTGGCCCGAGAAGTACGGCGGCCGTGGCGCCGACTACATCCACTGGCTCATTTTCGAAGAGGAGTACTACCGCTCCGGGGCGCCGGGGCGTGTCAACCAGAACGGCATCTTCCTACTCGGCCCAACGATCATGGAAGTGGGAACCGAGTCCCAGAAGGATCGCTTTCTGCCCACGATGTCCTCCAGCGAGATCGTGTGGGCTCAGGCGTGGAGCGAACCGAACGCCGGAAGCGACTTGGCCGGTATCCGCAGCAAAGCAACTCGGGATGGCGACGAATGGATCCTGAACGGGCAGAAGATCTGGGCCAGTCGTGCCGTCTGGGCCGACTGGTGTTTCGGCATCTTTCGCACCGATCCGGCCGCCGAACGCCACCGTGGACTCACGTTCATTCTGTGTCCGCTCGATCTTCCCGGCATCACTGTTCGCCCGATCGCCCAGCTCGACGGAGACACCGGCTTCGCCGAGATCTTCTTCGACGACGTCCGCGTGCCGGTCGAGAACACCCTCGGTGAGGTCGACAAGGGGTGGGGTGTCGCCATGGCGACGGCCGGTTTCGAGCGCGGCGTGAGTCTGCGAAGCCCGGCTCGTTTCACCGAAGCAGCCAACCGCCTCGTCCACTTGTGGCACACGTATGCCGATCCAAGCGACACGGCCCTCGCCGACGCCGTGACCGATGCATGGATGCAGGCCGAGGGGTACCGACTGCACACGTATCAGACCGTCACTGGAATGCTCGAAGGTCGACCCATAGGAGCCGAAGCAAGTCTCAACAAGATCTTCTGGAGCGAGATGGACGTTCGTATCCACGAAATCGCTTTGCAGATCATCGGCCCCGAAGCCGAACGCATGAGTGGACCCAACGAAAGATGGGTCGACGGCTTCCTCTTCTCGCTGAGTGGCCCGATCTATGCCGGAACCAACGAGATCCAGCGCAACATCATCGCCGATCGTGTGCTGCAGTTACCGAAAGGGGCCTGAGCCGTGAAATTCTCGTTCACCGACGATCAGCGCCTCTTCGCCGAAGGACTACGCGATTTGCTCGACAACGAATGCCCGTCGTCGGTCGTACGACAGACCTGGGAGAACGGTTCGGGCCACTCCCCCGAACTCTGGGCCAAGCTCGGCGACATGGGTGTCCTCGGACTCCTCGTGTCCGAGGAACACGGCGGAATGGGCGGGAGTCTGGTCGATGCCGTGTTGTTGTTCCAGGAACTCGGGCGCGCCGCTGCTCCCGGACCGGTTCTCGAACATATGGCGGTGGCCGCTCCCCTCCTTGCGTCGTCCGTCCCGGGCGTCGTCGACGGTTCGACGATCGCCACGGTCGCGATCGACTCGTCTCCCTATGTCGCACACGCCCACGTTGCCGATGTGATCGTTGCGCGCGACGGCATCCTCTCTGACTTCTCGTCGACCGACGTCGACGGCATCGACGGCGGCCGGCGCATCGCAACCGTCACCGGCGGTACCTCAAACGCTCTCGACGTTCCCGTCGAACGAGCCTTCGACACCATGGCGGTCGCCTCAGCCGCCTACATGATCGGACTCGGCGAGCGCATGATCGACATCGCAGCCGAGTACGCCCGTCAACGTGAACAGTTCGGCAAGCCAATTGGCTCGTTCCAGGCCGTCAAGCACCTCATGTCGGATGCTCTCTTGAAGGTCGAGTTCGCCAAAGCCCCCACCTACCGCGCTGCATGGAGTCTGGCCAACGACGAGCCGACGGCATCACGTGACGTGAGCATGGCCAAGGCTCTCGCCGGCGAGGCCGCCTATCGCGCGAGCCGTGGTTCGATGCAGGTGCACGGAGGTATCGGCTACACGTGGGAGGCCGACCTGCAACTCTTCATGAAGAAGGCCTGGGCGCTGTCTCGGACCTACGGCGATTCGACGTGGCATCGCCGCCGGGTGAGCGCGAGCGTTCTCAGCCGGTGAACCGCGTCAATCGGTGAACGGAGGCCCAGCGACCGCCAGCACCGTCTCGACGGCGAATCCATTGTTGAACCCCGAGACATCACCAGTGATCGACGATTCGGGCACGGTGCTCGCGCAGTCCTGGATGCCGTAGTCGCCGACGGCGATCGACTCGATGACCACCTCGACGATGCCGCGCACGCTCGCACCGTCGGCACACGTGGGAACGTTGATGCTCGTGAACGATTCGAGCGGCTCGCCGCCCTCTCGCGCCAGAAGTTCGTCTCGGTGCTCGGTGATCCACTCGAGAGCCAGCTCGACGCCCGGCGAGTAGTCGATGGACTCACCGACACCGTGACTGACAGCAAGTGACGGGACACCACGAAGCGCGGCCGCACGAGCGGCACCGACCGTTCCGGAGAATCCGGCGATCTCGAGAGCAATGTTCTGGCCTTCATTGATTCCCGACACCACAAGGTGTGGCATCTCGTCGACACCATTGCGTTCGAGGGCCCACACGATCGAGTCGGCTGGGAATCCGTCGACTGCGGTGGCGGGATACCCACTCGCCAGACTCACGGCCGACGACAGCAAGTCACCTTCAGTGGTATTGCCCCCGGTTCCGCTCTGATTGGCGAGTGGTGCCACCACCGTCACCTCGACGTCGGGGAGCGTGAGCAGGCCTTCCACCAAAGCATCAATTCCCTCCGCGTCGTACCCGTCGTCATTGGTGACGAGGATGCGCAACACCTCGGGCGCAGCCACAGTGGTCGGGGCACTCGTCGGAGCCTCAGAGGTCGGCGCCATCGTGGTGTCGGGTGCCGACTCCTCCACCGGTACTGCCGTCGTCACGGCTTCGGCCTCGTCCGATCCTCCACCACCACACGACGAAAGTGTCGCCACGAGGATTGCTGCCAACATCGACTTCGAACCTGTCCGCATGAAGGCAAATGTAGGCGACGTGGTTCGAGCGACTAGAACGACATCGATGGATCGCACGACCCGACTCGTTCCCCCCCTACTGGTTGGCGTGGGCGCCGGCATTCTGTCCGGTCTCTTCGGGGTCGGAGGCGGCATCCTCGTCGTTCCTGCACTCACGATGGTGTTGAAGCTCGACCAGCGAATGGCGAGTGGTACGTCACTCGGCGCCGTCTTCCCGATTTCGGTCGCGAGTCTCGCGACCTACTGGAGTCAGGACAACGTCGACTGGGCCATGGCTCTCTGGCTGGCGATCGGTGCCGTCGCAGGGGCGGTATATGGAACGAAATTGATCCATCGTCTCCCGCGTCGCACCATCGGCTACCTCTTCACTGCAATGCTGATACTGACCGCGATTCGCCTGTACGTTCCGACCGAAGCAGACGGACGTGGCGCGATCGAGGTAGGTAGCGCAATTGCCCTCGTCATCATCGGATTCCTCACCGGAGTTCTTGCCGGTCTTCTGGGAATCGGGGGTGGTGTCGTGATGGTCCCGATCATGATCGTGTTCTTCAGCGCCATTCCCGTGATCGCCAAAGGGACGTCGGCGGCAGTCATCATTCCCACGGCCATCATCGGAACGTGGCGTAACGCCCGCGCGAAGAACATCGATGGTCGGACAGCCGCCATCGTCGGCCTGGCTGGAATTCCGACCGCCATCATCGGCGGATTGGTTGCCGACGTGATGAACGAAGACTTGTCGAATGCCCTCTTCGCCACGCTCGTTCTGACGGTCGCCACGAAAATGCTCGTCGACTTGCGACGTGAATCAAACGCGTGAGGCGACTGCGTCGGCAAGTAGGTCGAGCATCCGCGGATCGCTCGTCGCCGGCACCACGATGAACTCGTCGGCTCCTTGGGCCTCGACTGCGTCGAGCAGATCGACGAGCCGAGAGGCGTCGTGCAACGGCATCGCTGCGGCAAGTGATGTGGCGAGATCGGGTGAGAAGACCCGCAGATAGGTCTCGGCGAAGTCGTGAAGGGTGCGATGGGAATCGTCACCGAGGGCAACGAACGATCCAGTGACGAGACGTGGCGTGTCGACACGACCAGCTTGCTTCCATGCAGCCTCGGTCTGACGGAACAGCTGTCCTGATTCGGCCGAATCACCGAGCAAGGTGAAACCACTCACACCGTTAGCCCACTGCGCGGCGCGAGCAAGCGATTTCGGCCCCATCGCCGAGGCCAGGATCGGTGGCCCACCCGACTGAACCGGTTCCGGACCGACGCGCTCACCATCGGCCGCCGCGCCACCATTCCAGAGTCGTCGCAACTCGCCAACGGCCCCGTCGAGTCGACCGTGGCGTCCGGCAAAGGGCGAGCCGAGCGCGGCGTAGTCCTGCTGACGTCCACCGACGCCGACCGCGACCTCGACGCGTCCTCCTGACACCACGTCGAGTGACGCCAGCTCTTTCGCGACCATCGCCGGCGCGTGCCAGGGAAGCACCACCACGTTCACCAGGACACGAACTCGTGATGTGAGAGCCGCCGCCGCCGAGCACAACGTGAAGCCGTCCAGATTGTGGAAGGTGATGCGCTCCCCCGCCGACACACTCGAGAACGGGCCCTCGTCGATCCCCCGGCACCAGGCCAACAGGCGGTCTCGGTCGAGGCCAGTCGCCATCTGTGGAAGGGCCACCCCGACGGTCATGCGGTGAGAGCGCGACATGCTCCAACTCTCCCCCATGAACCCCGAATCCTCCAATTCACCTGGGCCGACGCAGAATCTGACACACCGTCAGATTTCGGTGCTACCCTCGGCGACATGCGCGAACTGCCCAAAATCATCTCGGTCGACGACCACGTGACCGAACCGGCGACCGTCTGGACCGACCGCCTTCCGAAGAAGTACCACGACGTGGGTCCGCGTATCGAGCGTCTTCCCGTGAGGGAGATGACCTTCGTCGGCGGCAAGTTCACGGCGATTCCGGGCGTCAAAGGCGAAGAGGGTCCGCTCGCCGACTGGTGGTTCTACGAAGACCTGCGCCGTCCGCTCACCCGTCTCGACACCGCAGTCGGTTTCGAACGCGACGAAGTGACCGTCACTGGCATCACCTACGACGAGATGCGCCAGGGCAGCTACAAGTTGAAGGAACGACTCGACGACATGGATGTCGCCGGTATCGAGGCGTCGCTCTGCTTCCCCACGTTCCCGCGCTTTTGCGGACAGACGTTCTACGAGGCGCAGGACAAAGAACTCGCCATGCTCGGCGTATACGCCTACAACGACTGGATGTACGAGGAATGGTGCGGCGAATCGGGCGGACGCATGTTGCCTCTCGGTCTCATTCCGCTCTGGGATCCGGTGGCCGCCGCCGCCGAGATCCGTCGCAATGCGGCCCGCGGATTCCGCGCCGTGGCCTTCAGCGAGATCCCATCGAACCTGAATCTGCCGAGCATTCACGATGCCGACGGTTACTGGTTGCCGTTCTTCGAAGCCTGTAACGAGACGGGAACCGTCATCTGTATGCACATCGGTTCGGGCTCCAAGATGCCGAGCACATCCCCCGACGCTCCCGCGGCTGTTGGCTCCACTCTCACCTTCGCCAACTGTTGCTTCAGCATGGTCGACTGGCTGATGAGCGGTCACTTCACCCAGTTCCCCGACCTGAAGATCGCCTACAGCGAAGGCCAGATCGGCTGGATTCCCTACATCCTCGAGCGCGCCGACCGCGTGTGGGAGGACAACCGCGGTTGGGGTGGCATCGCCGACAAAGTGCTCGAACCGCCGTCACAGTTGTTCAAGAAGCACGTTTACGGATGCTTCTTCGACGATCCGCACGGTCTGCGCTCACTCGTCGAGATCGGTGAAGACAACGTCACCTACGAGTGCGACTATCCACACTCCGACTCGACGTGGCCGCACACTGCCAAGATCGCTCACGAGCAGACGCTCGGCCTCACCGACGAGCAGGTGTACAAGGTGTTGCGCGGCAACGCGATCAAGATGCTCGGCATCACCCACCTCGTCTGACGCAGCGAGATCAATCCTGATAGATGGTGGTGCGACGGACACGTCGTCGCTGCCCGGCGTAGTCGTTCACCGCGTAGTGCATGGTGTATCGGTTGTCCCACAGCGCCGCATCGCCAGCCGACCATTTCCATCGAATCTGATGCTCGGGTCGTTCGGCAATCGCGAAAATCGCTGCCAGCAGATTGGAGCTCTCGGTCGAACTCAAATCGTTGATCGCCGACGTGAATCCTCGATTGACGAAGAGCACCGGATCACCCGTTTCGTGATGAGTAATGACCATGGGGTGCGACGTCGTCCCCGTCAAGGGAGGACGACCGTGCACCGCTGTCAATTCACCGATCAGTCGTCGGATCGGCTCGCTCAGCGACTCGTATGCTCGCATCTGGTTCGACCACATCGTGTCACCACCGGAGGTCGCTGGGATTTCCATGCAGAGGAGCGAACCTTTCGGCGGATTTGCCGCAAAAGTGACGTCAGTGTGCCAAACCGCCGTCTGTCGCGCATCGAATCGGTCGGTGCCGGAGTCGAGGACCAGGATCTGAGGAAAGCCTTCCTCGGCGAGAGTCGGTGACTTTCGGTAGTCGCTGTCGGTCTCGGTCGTGGCGGCCAGGCGCGACCCGAAGCGAGCCGCCAATCGCACTTGATCGGCCGGACTCAGGTCGATGGCCGGAAAGAACAGAACGAGAAAACGACTCCACAGGGCTGCGAGTTCGGCAGCGACGTCCGACAGATCGCCGTCTGACAGGGACGGAACGTCGAGCCCCTCCACCACAGCCCCGAGTGCGCCTTGCAGCGGAGTCACCGAAATCTTGGAACTGACAGCTATTGACGTCACGATCAAACCGTAACTGATGACGCGAGTCGTCTCGAAGCGAATCTGACTGGCCGTCAGATTCTCCGAGCTTGCGGACTAGAGTCCGTTCGTCGACGATTCGGCTCAACGAGGGGGAACAGATGAAGGGCATCGTCTACGACGGGAGCACGGCGACACTGGTCGATGGCTTGTCCGTACGCGATCCAGGTCCGCGCGAAGTGTGGGTCGACGTCGCGGCGGCCGGTTTGTGTCACTCCGACATCTCGTACATGCACGGGTTGTATCCGGTCCCGTCCCCAGGCGTTTGCGGGCACGAGGCCGCTGGCGTCGTCGCCGCTGTGGGCAACGCGGTCACCCACGTCGCTCCCGGCGATCACGTGATCATCGCCACCCTCGCCGCCTGTGGCTTCTGCGAATTCTGCATGGACGGTAAGCCCACGTTCTGCCGCTCGACCCTTGGCAACTGGAGTCAGCCCTTCACACTCGACGGTGAACCGATCTACAACTTCGCCGCGACGAGCGCTTTCACCGAACGCACGATCGTCCGCGACGTGCAGTGCGTCAAGATCCCGAAAGACGTCCCGCTCACGTCGGCGGCCCTCGTCGGCTGTGGTGTGGTCACTGGCATGGGGGCAGTGTTCAATCGGGCCAACGTGAAGCGTGGCCAATCGGCCGTCGTCTTCGGAGTCGGTGGGGTCGGCCTCAACTGCATCCAGGCCTTGAAGGTGCAAGGCGCCACCACGATCATCGCCGTCGACACCTTGGCCGAAAAGGAAGGTCTGGCGCGCCAGTTCGGTGCAACTCACTTCCTCGACGGGCGACGTGACGACATCGTCGAGGCGATCATCGGCATTCTCCCCTATCGCGACGACATGCCGCGTGGCCCGTTCAACGCCGGAGGAGCCAACTGGGCCTTCGATTGCGTGGCCCACCCGGTCGTGACCAACAACGCTCTCGAGTGTCTCGATTGGGGCGGCACCGTGGTCGTCATCGGCGTCGCTGGACAAACCGCCGAGTTCCACGGCTTGTACGGACGTCTCACCCAGGTCGACCGGGGCATCATCGGCTGTCGCTACGGGTCGGTCAGCCCCCAACGCGATATTCCCTACATCATCGATCTCTATCGTCGGGGCGAGGTTTTGCTCGACGAGCTCGTGAGCGCGACCTTCCCGATCGCCGACTGGAAGAGCGCCGTCGAGGGTCTCGAGAGCGGCTCGGTCGCCCGAGCGGTCATCACATTCTGAGATCAGGCAGCGAACAGAGTCATGGCATACCCCTCCGGAGTCCTCGACCTCGACGGCAAGACTTTGTGGCAATTGGTGTGCGAGCGCGCTCTACTCACCCCCGATAAGCAGATGGCCCGCGACGAATCAGGTCGCACACTCACTTTCGGTGCGTACAAGGACTGGTGCGAACGGGTGGCCGCCGGACTCTCGCAGTTGGGTGTCGGCAAGGGAACCAACGTCTCGTGGATCCAACCCTCTCGTTTCGAGTCGTTGGCCCTGACCGGTGCCCTGTCCCGACTGGGTGCAGTTCAGAATCCGATCCTGCCGATCTACCGCCATCGCGAAGTTTCGTTCATCACACGACAATCTCAGTGCCGAGTGCTCATCGTGCCGGGAGTCTTCCGTGGTTTCGACTTCGGTCCGATGGCGCGCGAAGTCGCCGGCGAACTCGACCACGAGGTCACAGTTCTGGTGGCCGACCCCGCGCTACCCGAAGCTGACCCCGATGCCGTCGGACTACCTCCCTACGAGGCCGACCTGCACGGGTTGCGGTGGCTGTTTTATTCCTCGGGAACTACCGCCGACCCGAAGGGCGCCAAGCACAGTGACTTCAGTATGTCGGCGGCCAACGACGGCATGCAGTGGAGCATGGAGGTCGGCCCCGACGATCGGGCTGCCGTCGTGTTCCCGATCACCCACGTGGGCGGACTCATCTGGTTGTTCAATGCCATGCAGACCGGCGTCGAACTTCTGATGGTCGAGACGTTCGATGCATCGACCACACCGGCCTGGCTCGGCGCCAACGGTTGCACGTGTGCCGGAGCCGGCACCGTCTTTTGGCTCACGTATCTGAACACCCAACGTCAGCTCCCACCTGGGGAACGACTCCTGCCCGACGTTCGCATCTTCAACGGTGGTGGGGCCCCGAAGCCCAAGACGTTGCACGCCGAGATGATGGACGCCTTCGGCGCGCCCCTCATCGGCGGTTGGGGACTCACGGAAGCTCCCATCAACACGATGGTTCACGTCGACGATCCCGACCACAAGAAGGCCACTACCGACGGCCGGCCCTGCCCAGGTGTGCAGATCCGAGTGGTGATGGACGATCGCGAATGCGCATCCGGCGAAGAAGGCGAATTGCGCGTGAAGGGCCGTCAGGTCTGCCAGGGCTACCTCGATCCGGCGCTCGACGCCGAGGCCTTCGACGAGGACGGATGGTTCCGTACGGGCGATCTCGGCATCGTCGACGCCGATGGTTTCGTCAGCATCACCGGCCGACTGAAGGACATCATCATCCGAAAAGGCGAGAACATCTCGGCCAAGGAGATCGAGGACATCTTGTTCTCACATCCGGCCGTGGCCGACGTCGCCGTCGTCGGTCTCCCCGATTCGGCAAGTGGCGAGATCGCGTGTGCGATCGTGGTGAACAAAGACGGCGCC
>RFSV01000004.1 GCA_009923785.1 Acidimicrobiia bacterium
GAGACGCCTTCGT
Organism: Acidimicrobiia bacterium; assembly: GCA_009923785.1. Classification (GTDB taxonomy): domain Bacteria; phylum Actinomycetota; class Acidimicrobiia; order Acidimicrobiales; family Ilumatobacteraceae; genus Casp-actino8. Next base: position 14 of record RFSV01000004.1, read on the forward strand.
CGGCGATGACTTCCTTCAACTCGGCCAGGTTGGCCGCCGACGCTTCAGCCGAGGTCGACAGGTTCGGTACGACTGATCCCAACAACTCGAACCCGTAGTGCGCGGCGAAGTACGCCATCGACACATGCCCCGTGATCATGACCCGCTTCTCATTGGGGATGACCGACAACAACTCCGACACCGCTCCGTCGAGGGCGTTCAAGTCGGCGATCAACGCATCGGCCCGCGAGGACACGTCGAGGCCGACGGTCGACAACTCCTCGCTCAGATGCTCGACGACTTCGGCAACCGACACCGGGTCGGTCCAGAAATGCGGATCGCCTTCTTCGTGTTCGTGTTGTTCGTTGTCGTGCGCGTGTTCGTCGTCCGCGGACTTGGGCTCCTCCTCGTGCCCTTCGTCATGGCCGTGATCGTGATCGTCACTGCTGTCGAGGGGTGTGATGTGATCGGCGGCGAAGAAGACGGGAGACTCCGCATTGTCCAGAACGTCGTTCAGAGCCTCTTCGAGATCGAGACCGTTGGCCACGACCAGAGTTGCCGAGTTGATCGCCTCGACGTCCTTGGCCGACGGCTCCCACTCATGAGGATCGATGCCGTTCGGAATCAGAACCGTCACGTCGGCCGAGTCGAGCACCAGATCCGACACGATCGCTCCGAGAACCGAGTGAGTCACCACGATCGACGGAGCTGTGCTGCCATTGCCAGACGAGTCGCCCGAGCCACAGGCGGTGATGGCGAGAGCGGAGGCAAGAACGACGGGAAGGGAACGACGCATAACGTAAATGATAATGGTTCTCATTCTGTTGTGCAACTTCACGTTGTCCGTCGCTGCCGTCGGCCCTCCTACTACCGTCCCTGTCATGGTCTCGGCCTTCCTGCATCCTTTCGCCAAACCCACTCGCACCGATTTCCGCTCCATCGTGTCGGGCCGAGGATCGATCGTCACCGATTCCGAGGGACGGGAGTACATCGATGCCATGGCCTCGCTCTGGTACTGCGCGGTCGGACATGGGCGCCGCGAGATCGCCGACTCTCTGGCGAACCAAGCATCCACTCTCGCCGGATACTCCACTTTCGATCCGTTCACCAACGAGGTCGTCGAAGAGTTGGCGGAACGGCTGGTCGCCATCTCTCCCATGGCCGATGCTCGAGTCTTTTTCTGTTCGTCGGGTTCCGAGGCGGTCGACACCGCCATGAAACTCGCCCGTCTCGCTCACGTACAGGCGGGCCATCCAGAAAGAACGGTGATCATCTCTCGGCAGCGCGGTTACCACGGCACCGCTTATGGCGGCACCAGCGCGCAAGGAATTCCACCAAATCGGGAGGGATACGGCCCCCTGGTCGGCGACGTGGTTCAAGTTCCCGCCGACGACATCGAGGCTCTGGCCACAGCGATGTCGCACCACGGCGACACCATCGCCGCCGTTCTCGTCGAGCCCGTCCAAGGAGCCGGTGGTGTCTTCCCCCCGACCGAGGGTTATCTCGAAGGTGTGCGCCGCCTGTGTGATCAGCACGGAGCCTTTCTCATCTACGACGAAGTGATCAGCGGCTTCGGCCGCCTCGGACATTGGTTTGCCGCCCACCGGTTCGGCGTCCGACCCGATCTCGTCACCTTCGCCAAGGCCGTCACGTCGGGGTACGTGCCCCTCGGTGGAGTCTTCGTCGGACCCTCCGTGCGATCCGCCCTCGAAGCCGACCCCTCGTTCTTCCTGCGCACCGGATTCACGTATTCGGGCCATCCACTCGCCTGCCGCGCCGCTCTCGCCAACATCGACATCATCGAACGCGAAGGTCTCGTGGAGAGGGCCCATCACATCGGTCGCCGGCTGTCGGCCGGGCTGCACTCGCTCGCTGCCGACGATCTCGTCGCCGAAGTCCGCGGTGACGGCGCTGTCTGGGCCGTGGCTCAAAAACCCGGAGTCGACCCGATGGCAATTCGCGATCGCATGCTCGACATGGGAGTGATCACACGAGCGGTCGGCGCCGACACCAACACCTTCTGCCCTCCGCTCGTCATCACCGACGCCGAACTCGACCGGGTCGTCGACGCGCTCACCCAGGCGATCACCACTGCATGAGCGACACGAACGCGTCCCGTCCTGGCTTCGATCCGTCGAACCCGGCCTTTCGAGCCGACCCCTACCCCTTCTACGACGAGTTGCGCCAGCACGATCCGGTGCATCGCACTCCGTTCGACACGATCGTCCTCACCCGCTACGAAGACGTCGCCTGGACGCTTCGCAGCAACGATTTCAGCCGCGACGTCGAAGCCAACGGAACGGAAATGAGCCCACCGACGAACTCGGCATGGCCAAGCGCGCCCGGCGTCGCAGCCGCACCGGGTCGAAGTCGATCCTCAATCTCGACCCGCCGGATCACACGCGCCTGCGCCGACTCGTGAGCAAAGCTTTCACGCCGTCGGCGATCGAGCGACTGCGTCCACGCGTTCAGCAACTCGTCGACGATGTCCTCGACCGCGCTGCGTCACAAGGTGGCTTCGAGCTCGTCGACGAACTGGCCTTCCCCATTCCGTTCCAGGTGATCTCTGATCTGCTCGACATGCCCACCAACCGCGCCGACGAACTGCGCGATTGGAGCCAGATCATCACCTTCGCCTTGGAGCCCACGTCGACGCTCGAGGATCTCGATCGCGTCGACGCCGCTTTTGCCGAGTTGATTCCTTATCTGATCGACGTCGTCGAGAGCCGTCGACGCTCACCGGGCGACGATCTGCTGTCGGCGCTCCTCGCCGTCGAAGACCAAGGCGACACCTTGTCCATGCCCGAGCTCATGAGCTTCGTCGTGCTTTTGTACATTGCCGGCCACGAGACCACGGTCAATCTGATCGGCAACTCGGTCAACGCCCTCTTGAACCACCCCGACCAGCTTGCCGCGTGGCATGCCGATCCGTCGATCGGTTCCCGAGCCGTGGACGAGTGTCTACGCTTTGACGGCCCGGTGCAGCAGACCGTCCGGGTACCGATGGTGCCCGTCACCTATCAAGGCCTCGACGGACCGATCGTCGTCGATCCCGGAACGATCGTGACGACAGTTCTCGGCGCCGCCGATCACGATCCGACGGTGTTCGCTGATCCGCATTCGCTGCGCCTCGATCGGCCGAACGCCAATCGACATGTGGCCTTCGCGGCCGGTATCCACTACTGCCTCGGCGCGAGCCTGGCCCGGCTCGAAGCCGAGATCGCCGTCGGATCACTCGTGACGCGCTTCCCCACCATGCGTTCGGTCGGCGACATCACCTGGCGCGACCGACTCACCATCCGCGGTGTCGATCGACTCGCCCTCGAATTCTGAGCCGTCAGTTGGCCCGGGTGTGATACTTGGGAGCGAGTCGTCCGTGCTCGTCGCGAACGTCGAACTCCTCCGACAGGTCCTCGACCCATTGAATCGAGCCGGACCGAGCCATCAGATCGGGCGCAATCGCCAACGCGGCAATAGCCCGGCCAACGCCGAGCGGCGTCTGCGCCTTGTCCAGATCGCTCTTACGCTCACCGGCCCACTCGAGAATGAACTCGGTGGCCACCGAGCCCGGGTAGATCGAGCAGCACGCGATCCCTTCGGGTTTCAACTCGAGAGCCATGTCGGCACTCAGTCGGTCGAGGCCCGCCTTACCGGCGCCATACGACGAGCTGAAGTGATACGACGAGCCACCTGGTGACGACACGTTGAAGATCGCGCCTCCTGGTCCGGCGGCGAAAAGAAGCGGAGCGGCATGCCACGACGCGATGTAGTGAGCCCGCAGACCGATACCGACTTGGTCGTCCCAAATGGACACCGGGTGCTGCCAGAAACCTCCGCCCCAAGCGGGCGGATCAGGAATCTTGTAGACGTTGTTGACCAAGACGTCGATGCGCCCGACGTCGGCACGGACCCGATCGAACAAGCCGGCGATCTGAGCATCGTCACCGTGGTCGACCTGAACTGCGACACCCTTGCCCCCAGCGTCTTCCACCATTTTCACGGTGGTGTCGATGCTGAGGTCACCCGATCCCGTCGTACGACCGGTCACGTAGACGGTGGCCCCCAATTCTCCGAGAGCGATAGCGGTTCCTCGACCGATACCCCGACTCGATCCGGTGACGACGGCGATCTTTCCGTCGAGGGGACGGCTCACGATCGCGCTCCAGCAGCTGTGAACTCGATGTCGAGACTAGTGAGCCCTCTCAACATGAAACTCGGGAAGTACTCGTATTTGTTCGAGTCGGCGAGACGGAACGACTCGATGCGCTTCGACAACTCTTCGAGAGCCACCTTTCCCTCGAGACGAGAGAGATTCGCACCCAGACAGAAGTGAATGCCCTTGCCGAACGCCAGGTGATCACGTAGGTGCTCGCGATCGGGATCAAAAGCATCAGGCTCCGAGTACAGGCACTCGTCGCGATTGGCCGACGAGAAGACGATGATCAGCCGGTCACCCTTCTTCAATGGATAGCCACCCAACTCGGTGTCCGCTGTCACGATCCGCCACATGCCCTGAGTCGGGGTCGACAGCCGCAGCGTCTCTTCCACGATTCTTTCGACTCGAGACGGATCCTTCTTCACCATCTCCCACTGCTCGGGGTTCTCCGCCAAGAGCCTCACCATCTCGGTCAACATCTTGGTGGTGGTTTCGTTACCTGCCACGAGCAGCTGTTGGATGATGCTCAACATTTCCGGCATGTCGAGTGGGCGCTTGTCGGTGACCTCCGGATCGTCGTCCTCGACGGTGGCGTTCAGCAGATTCGTGAGGATGTCGTCCTGAGGTTCGGTCCGCCGTTTGTTCAACTGTTCGGCGAAGTAGTGCTGGAATTCGTTCACTCCGTATTCGGCCTGAATGCGGTCCTCGATCGTGATGTTGGTTCCGATGCCGGCAATCGAGTCATCGGACCATCGCTTGAAATCGGCCAAACGATCGTCAGGGACGTTGAGAGCCTTGGCGATGACTCGCACCGGAAGAGGGACTCCGAACTCCTCGACGAACTCGATTCGACCCTTGTCGATCCAGGAATCGATGAGCCTGACGGTGATCTCTCGGATCGTCGGCTCCAATTCGGCGATGACCTTGGGATGAAAAGCGCGCGAAACCAGCCGGCGATAGCGAGTGTGATCTGGCTGATCGACCGTCAGCATCGTTCCGACTCTCGGATATCCCTCGGCGAAAACCTCGGCGAACCGCTTTCGAACCTCATCGGACATCGGCATTCCCGACGTCCCAAAAGATGACGAGAACGTCTGCGGATCACGCAGGGTCTGCATGACGAGATCGTGCCGAGTGACCATCTTGATGCCCATCCCCGGAATCTCGTACACGGGCTGTTCGTCCCGCATCTTGGCGTAATGCGGAAACGGGCACTGCAACGTGCCGGGGTCGAAGGGATTGAAGGTGCTCAGATCGACGCTCACGACGATTCCTTTCTCAGGTTCCACTCAGGCGGTTGACCACGGGGGCCACAGCCTCCATGTTGGAGGTTCCGAACGACACGTAGGAAATACCGAAACGCTCGCGACGATCGACGAGCCGATCGCAGATCTCCTCGACCGAGCCGATGAGAACGTGCGGATGCTCGGCCATGGTCGATGGTGTCATTCCGAACATGGGAGCCATCTTGCCGAGGGTTGCCTCGGAATCCGGGGTCACAACAGTGAAGTAGGCGGCGATCTCGAGTTCGATGTCGTCGAACCGTGCCCCCGCTCCGTTCTTCACCCACTGAATCTTCTGTTCGGTCAGCTCGGCAGTCGACGAGCCGATGCCTTCCGGGCCGAGTCGGCCCGACGAGTTGTTGAAGTTGAGGCTGACGATGTCGGCTTCACGCCCGGCGATGGTGAGGACTCGTTGAGCACCGCCTCCGATCATCAAGGGGGGGTGCGGATTCACAGGCTTCGGCACCGCTTCGAAGCCCACCGCGTGTACGTGAGTACCCGAGATGTCGAGCTCTCCGTCGGAGAACGAAGCCCGGAGGAGGCCGATCACTTCTTCCATCCTGTCGAGCCGCACACCGGCCCGATCGAAAGGAATACCCATGGCGTCGTACTCGTTCTGCAACCATCCCGCTCCGAGCCCGATTTCGAGACGTCCGTCCGAGAAGAAGTCGAGAGTCGCGAGTTCCTTGGCCAGCATCACGGGGTTGCGGTAGTCGACGCACAACACACGGCAACCGATTTTGATGGAGGACGTGGCTTCCGCGGCCACAGCCATGGCCGGAATCGCCGCCACTGTTTGGACCGGGTGACCTGTCGGCGTGAGAGCTGGGCCCGGTCCGATCACATGATCGGCGAGATGGAACGAGGAGTACCCGAGGTCCTCGGCCTTCTTGGCCGTGTCCCGCCACTCTTTGGCCGACGAGGGTGCGTACCCCTGGAGTCCGAATCGAAACTTTTTCGTCACGACGAGACCTCGAGGACGGTCACGGCTCCGGTGTCACCGTCGACTTCGATCAAGGATCCGTCCGGGATCCGCAAGGTGGCGTCGGTCGCCGACACGACACACGGGAGCCCCAGTTCACGACTCACGATGATGGCGTGACTGATCGCCGCGCCCACGTTCACCACCACGGCGCCACACGCCATGAAGAGTGGCGTCCAGGCCGGGTCGGTGTTCGGTGCAATGAGCACGTCGCCGGGTTCAAGGTCTCGCGGGTCGGCGGGGTCCAGGATCACCCGAGCGCGACCGACATATGTGCCCGGACAACCCGGAACACCTTGGACCACGTCGCCGGCCGATGCCTTGGTAGCCGAACTCGCACCCTTTTTGGCCCACTGGCCAAGCGGCGGCACCACACCGTCGCGAATGATGAACGGTGGCTCCAGATTCTGGATCTCTTTCCAGGTCCGGTAACGATCGGCCAACAGATCCGTGAATGCTGCGGGATTCTTCACGAATTCCTCGAGCTCGGCATCGAGGAGCATGAAAACATGATGCGCGTCACGAAGGTGTCCGGCGTCGGCATGACGACGGCCGAGCTCCCTGATCGCCACCCGGACTTCGTTGACGGCACGAATGATGTTCGTCTTGGTGCGTTCTCGGACCGCCATCTGAGTGCCGGCAACCAACGCGCCTTCGAACTGTCCTGCCAACTCCTCCCCCAGAGCAGCAACTTTGGCGCGCACGTCACTGGTCAGTCGCCGACGTTCCTCGGCCTTCTTGTCGTTGCGAAGTCGCGGAGACTCGTCGTCGGACTGCAAGCGAATTCGATCGATGGCAGCGAGGGCGATTTCGGGCCTCGTCTCCCAAGTGTCCGAGCTGATCTCCCATTCGTTGGGACCACGAGAGCCAAACTCGACCAAGAACTGTTCGAACTCGGCCACGAACTTCTTCGCATCCGCGGCCTGAGACGACGTCAGGCGACCGACAAGACCCTGCACGCCCTGATCGAACGAGGACGTGAGTTCGGCGGAATTCTTCACCAACCGGGACAACTCCCACATCCGATAACTGGGTTCGGCCGAGTCGACATCACCGATACCGGACAGAAGTTTCATCGCCGTCTCCGGTTCTCCGATCGCCGCACACACGGCACCAAGAATCCCGGGAGCGATCGCCGAGTCGGAACTGGGCGGCGTGTGGCTGTCGAACAGCTTCCCGAGCAGAGGCTGGACCATACGAACTCGCGCCACAATGTCGTCGTCCGATGCTGCACCGAGATCCGGACGGGAGCGCCGAAGCTCGATGGTCATCACCTTTTCGGCGTCGACCTCGGGGACCGAGGTCGTCGACATCACCCACGCCAGATGACCGAGGATTCCCTCGACGAGATCAGGCCGTTCGTCGAGCGGGTGGGGGACGTACGGCGGAACGTCGGGATGGTCGCCGAAGAAGGCCAGATCGAGCTGTTCCACCGTCAACAGAGGGCTACGGACTCCTTGCATTCGGACGTGCGACAGGTTGATGTAGAAGTAGCCACCGAAGAAGCCCGCCACTTCGTACTCGCCGTCGGTGAATTCATCGAGGGTGTAGTTGCCACCTCGAACGTAGCCATCTCGCCAGCCATGCATGATTCCGTTCTCCCAACACAACTGTTGAGACAACGGGCTCGCCGATGACGGGAGCACCTCTCCCGCATTGGCCCTCGTGTAGTGCGGCCAACGCTCACTCGCGTGCCGGTCGGTGATCCACCGATCTTCCATGACGTCCCCCATTCACCGACCCCCGTCGGATCCCCCAAACTAATCCAGCGATCACTTCGGCGCCATCTCTCGGGGACCGGTCAGACCGGACGGGCGCGCACTAGCAGGCGTTCGAGGCCTCGCAACACGAAGGAGTCGCCGTACCGGTAGTCGTTGGACGGAGACAGCGACATGTCGTCCAAACGATCGAGCACCACGTTGGTGGCGATCCGGGCCTCCGCCCGCGCCAGCCCGGCCCCTGGGCAGAAGTGCTCGCCGTTACCGAAAGCCAGATGCTCACGAAGGTTCGGTCGATCGATATCCACGACGTCAGGGTCGGCGAATCGGCACTCGTCTCGGTTCGCTGACGCGAACAGGAGCCACACATGTTGACCAGCCGGGATCTCGGTGCCGTTGACGACCACGTCGGTCTTGGCTTGCCGAAAGAGGCCTCCCACCGGAGCTTCGATCCGCAACATCTCCTCGACCAAGGGTTCGACGAGTGACCGATCTTCGCGAACACGACGCGCGACGTCGGGAGCCTCGGCGAGATGTCGCACGATGTTCGTGATCAGTTTGGTGGTCGTTTCGTTACCCGCCACCAAGAACTGCGTGAGCATGCCCAGTTGCTCGTCATCGCTCAGTTCCTCACCATCGATCACCGCATTTGCGATGTCCGACAAGATGTCGTCGGTGGGTTGGCGTCGCCGTTCGGAGATTCGCTCCAAGAAATACTCGTTGAACTGCTTGGTCGACACCAAGAAGCCTCTGACTTGATCGACACTCGGATCGTGATTTCCAACGGGCATCACGATGTCGTCCGACCACCGCTTGAACGTCCCGAGATCGTGGTCGGGTACGCCGAGGGCATGGGCAATGATCGTCATGGGAACTCCGACGGCGAAACGGGCGACGATGTCGACCTCTCCGACCTCGTTCAACTCGTCGACGACGACGTCCATGAGGGCGGAAGCCGTGGACTCGATCAGAGGTTCGAGAGCGCGGATCCTGTCCGGTCGAAAGGCTGGATTCACCAGACGGCGCTGACGACGATGGTCGGGCGGGTCGGCGTTCAAGAGGACGGCGGCTCGCCCGCGAGTCATCGACACCGAACCGAGAACGGCCGCCATCGTCGGATCTTGCGACAGCTCGGCGATTCCGGCCATCAAGCTGGCCCCGGCAGCCTGGGGTCCGGTTGGCGACAGACTCGAGAACCGTTCGGTGTCCCGAAGAATTGCCCGGACGTCGTCGTACCGGGTGACGACCCATGCCCCGAGAGGCTCGCTGTAGACGACGCCGCCGATCTCACGGACGTCGGCGAATGTCGGATACGGGCACGCAATCAGGCTTTGGTCACGGGCGATCAGCGCATCCAGATTTCTTCGAGTCGACTCCCGTAGTACATCCACTTGCGTCTCCTTTCCAGGCGACTCCACGGTCATGAACGACCCCGAATCATGGGGTAGTTTCAGAACCGTAGCGGGGGGAATCTCCCGTTGGGGAACCGCGGTCAGCCGTGGATGATGAAGGGGGTCTCGTTCGTGACTTCAGACGGCAACGGCACGGCCACACACCAAACCTTCTGTCGCTTCTGCCATGCCAGTTGTCCGATCGAAGTCGACGTTTCCGACGGGAAGGCGGTGGCCATTCGAGGGATCCCCGAGGACCCTCTCTTCGCCGGCTACACCTGCATCAAGGGCCGGCAGATACCCGAACAGATGACTCATCCCAGTCGACTCCGTTCCTCGCTGAAGCGGCGGCCGGACGGCACGTTCGAGGAGATCTCGTCGGAAGCAGCCATGGACGCGATCGGTGCCGAATTGCGTCGCATTCTCGACACGTATGGTCCCCGCGCCATTGCTTCGTACACCGGCACCGGCGGCTACCAGAATTCACTGGCGGTTCCGGCGGCACGAGCCTTCCATGAGGGACTGAAATCTCCGTCGTTCTACACGTCGGTGACCATCGATCAACCGGCGAAGACCACGGCTCCCTTCAGAGTCGGTATCTGGGAAGCCGGGTACCACAATTTCAGTGACGCTGACGTCCTTCTCGCCATTGGCTACAACCCGATGGTGTCGAGTTTTGGCCCGGTGGGCGGACTCCAGGGGACGAACCCCTACGTCGTCCTGCGTGACGCGAAGAAGCGCGGTATGAAGTTGATCGTCATCGACCCTCGCCGGACCGAACTGGCGACGCAAGCCGACATCCACTTGGCTCCCAAGCCAGGTGAAGACCCCACCCTCATGGCCGGAATTCTCAAGATCGTCCTCGAGGAAGGGCTGTACGATCACGAGTTCTGCGACACCTGGGTCGACGATCTCGATTCCTTGTTCACAGCCGTCGCCCCTTTCGATCTCGAGTACGTCTCGAATCGCTGTGACGTCCCAGCCGACGACATCGTTGCGGCGGCTCGCATGTTCGCGACCGCCCGACGGGGAACCAGTGGAACCGGAACGGGTCCGAGTATGGCCCCTCATTCGAGCCTCACTGAGCATCTCTCGATCGCGCTCAACACGATCTGCGGTCGTGTCAACCGTGAAGGTGACGTTCTCGAGAGCGGGTACTTCTTGTACCCCGAAACTCCCCGTCGCGCGCAGGTGCACGCGGCTCGAACTCCGGCTACCGGTGCGCCCCAGCGCGTCCGTAATCTGCGAGGTATTCGTGGCGAGATGCTCACCACCGCACTCGCCGAGGAGATCTTGAACGAAGGCGACGGTCGGGTGCGCGCCCTCATCGTCAGCGGCGGAAATCCCGTCGTCGCCTGGCCCGATCAGGAATTGACGATTCAGGCCATGGAAGATCTCGAACTTCTCGTCGTCGTTGATCACCGAATGTCCGCGACTGCCGAATTCGCCGATTACGTGATCGCTCCGACACTGTCGCTCGAAAGAGCCGACGTTCCTCACCTCATGGACCGCTGGTTCCGAGCCCCGTACACCAATTACACCGAGGCCGTCACGCCCCGAATTGGCGACGTTCTGAACGAGTGGGAGGTGTTCTGGGAACTCGCGCGCCGACTCGGTTCGCCCCTCCCGTTCCCCGGAGGCGAGGCGCCGATGGACGAACGACCGACCGATGACGACATGCTCGATCTCGTCTACGCAGGATCACGAATGCCCCTCGACGAAGTTCGTCGACAGCGCATGAAGGTGCACCCCGACAAAGCGATGGTGGTCCAGCCCGCCGATCCGGGATGTACCGCGAAATTCACTGTCGCGCCCGACGACATCGTGGCAGAGATGAAGACCGTGATCGACGAGGTCGACGGGGCGACGGCACTCGGAGTCGATCCTTCGATCTATCCGTTCCGCCTCGTGAGCCGACGACTTAAACACGTGCTCAACTCCTTTGGCTCGGAGTTGTCGGCTCTCGGCGCCAAGGGAAGCACCAATCCGGCCTACATGAATCCAGACGACATGGAGTCGTACGACCTGGCCGATGGAGACCTGATCGAGATCACGAGTCCTCGAGCTTCGATTCAAGCGGTGGTCGAATCAGCCGACGACGTACGCCAAGGCGTCATCTCGATGGCGCACTCCTGGGGCGGATCGTCACTCACTGACGAAAAGGTTCGTGATGTCGGTAGTCCGACCAGCCGACTGGTATCGGTCGATCGGGGCTACGACGCGGTGAACGGCATGGTCGTGCAAAGCGCCATTCCCGTTCACATCACCGTTCTTGAACGATCTCACCACTGATGAATCAACTGTCCAGCGAAATCATGACGAGGAGACACCATGGCCAGAATCGACGTACCTGAAGGCGACGGACTCGAAGCCCACCGAATCTGGCAACTCGCGCCGCACATGGGAGCGGGTATGGCGGCCATGAGCGAGGCGGTCTACGTACGTTCGTCGCTCAGCATCCGTGAGCGTGAAGTCGCCCGTATGCGAATCGCCCAGCTCAATCAGTGCGTCGTTTGACTGAACACTCGCGCTGCATCGGCGATGCAGCAAGGAATGGGCGACGAGACCTACAACTCGGTTCAGCACTATCACGATCACCCGGATTTCACGTCGCGAGAAAGACTGGCCGCTGAGTACGCCGAGCGTTTCGCCATCGATCACACCTCTGTCGACGACGATCTCTGGAGTCGCCTTCGACAGAATTTCACCGATCCCGAACTTCTCGAACTCACCGTGACGATCGGCTTCTGTGTCGGAATGGGACGGGCCTATCAAGTGCTCGGCGTGGAACGAGACTTCGATGTGCTTTGGAGCAAGGAACCACCTACGAAGGAAGAGAACCCCTCATGACCCCTCTCGAAACCGTCAACGCGTTCATTCGAGCTCTCGAGGCGAACGATCTCGACACTGCGTGTTCGATGGTCGACGAGAAGTGCGAATACGACAACGTCCCCATGATCAAAGTGTTCGGTCCCGAAGGAGTCCGAGGGATCCTCGGTCCAATGTTCGCCAACTGTTCGCAGATCGAGTGGGTGATCCACCGACAGGCCGAATCCGGGAATGTGGTCTTCAACGAGCGGCTCGATCGATTCGAAATGCCGCACGGCTGGGTGGAACTACCCGTCAACGGCGTCTGGGAAGTGGTCGACGGAAAGATCACCCTGTGGCGCGACTACTTCGACGCAGCGTCGTATCTGAAACAGATGCCGTCCTGAAGCAGGATCACTCGGCCCCGAGATACGACGACTCGATCAGACTGCGGTCCTTGGCGAGTTGGTCGGCTGGCCCTTCGAGGACGAGTTCTCCATGGCTCAACACATAGGCGCGGTCAGCGACTTCGAGCGCCATGTGCACGTGCTGCTCCACGAGAAGTACGCCCGCTCCCGATTCGTTGGCAATACGCCTCAGAATTGGAAGGAGACGCTCGACGATGATCGGTGCGAGTCCGAGACTCATCTCGTCGACCAAGAGGAGGCGTGGATTCACGGTGAGAGCACGTGCCATCGCCAACATCTGCTGTTCTCCACCTGAGAGAAGTCCCGCTCGCCGACCCATGAGTGGTTCGAGCGCCGGGAAATACGACAGTGCGCGCTTGATGTCGAGCGAGCCTTTGCCGGCCCCCAACCTCAGATTCTCACCCACCGTCAGCTGGTAGAAGAGGGCGCGACCTTCGGGTACGTGCGCAAGACCCTCGCGGGCGATGCGATGGGGTCGTCGTCCTTCCACGGACCGACCGAAAACTTCGATCTTCCCCGCCATCAAAGGAACGAGTCCCGACACGGTAAGGAGTGTCGTGGTCTTGCCAGCACCGTTCGGACCCAACAGGGTCACGACCTCGCCCTCGTCCACGTGCATCGTGAGATCACGAACAACCGATACGCCGTTGTAACCGGTGCTGACTCCATCGATGTCGAGCAGACGAGCCATATCAGTTGTCCCTCGCCGAACTGCCCAAGTAGGCCTCGATCACCCGGGGATCGCGCTTCACTTGATCGGGAGTTCCTTCTGCGATCTTGACGCCGAATTCGATGACGTAGATGTAGTCGCACACGTCGAGCACCAGACCCATGTCGTGGTCGACCAGGAAAATCGTGATACCGGCATCGATGATGCGACGCAGTCGGCGCCCGAGCTCTTGGGACTCCGAGGTGTCGAGACCAGCCGCTGGCTCGTCCATGCACACCAGATCCGGCCGGGCCGCCAATGCACGAGCGGCCGACACGAGTTTGCGTTGCCCCTGGCTGATTTCATTGGGGTGCTTGTTCGCCAAATCACCGATTCCGAGCACTTCGAAAGCGAAGTCGACTCCGTCACGATCGCGACGCCGTCCGGGCCGAACGAGATCGAGGAGAAAACTTCCGGTGGTCTGCTTCTCAGCTGCCACCTGCACGTTCTCCTCGATGGTCAGATCGTCGAAGAGTTCGAGCGACTGCCACGTTCGACCCAACCCGAGTCGGGCTCGCTTGTGCACGGGCAACGGACCGATCTCGATGTCTTTGAACTCGATGCGGCCGGTCGTCGGCACGAAGCCAGTGATCGCATCGATGAAAGTCGTCTTGCCGGCCCCGTTGGGTCCGATCAGACCTACCAACTTCCCCTGCTCCACCTCGAGGTCGACTTCATTGACCGCGCGCAGGCCACCAAAGGTTACCGAGAGTCCTGACGTCGTCAAGAGATTCACGATGTGTCGCCCCCCCTCACTCGATTCGTTCGACGGTCAGATCCCGCCCAGGTACGACTCCTCGACCAATCGCCGATTGGACCGTAGCTCGGCCGAGGTGCCTTCCATCGCCAGTTCACCATGGGCCAGGACGTAACCACGGTCGGCGACCGACAGCGCCAGACCGACATGCTGTTCGACCATCAAGATTCCGGCTCCCGTTTCATCGGCGATGCGCCGCACGATCGGCAACATTCTCTCGACGATGATCGGTGCCAAGCCGAGGCTCATCTCGTCGACCAAGAGGACTCTGGGGCGCGATGCCAGACCTCGGGCCATGGCGAGCATCTGCTGTTCTCCTCCGGACAAGAGGCCCGCGCGCCGATCGACGAGCGGTGCCAGTGCAGGAAACAGATCCAGTGCGACCTCCATGGAAGCCGCCCGCTCATTTCGATCCCCGCGAAGGCCGAGCCTCAGGTTTTCCTTCACCGACAGATCGAAGAACAAGGAACGATCCTCGGCCACGTGAGACAGTCCACGACGGGCCACCTTCTCGGGCTTGACGCCGGACACCGTTTCGCCGAGAACGTCGACACGACCCGAGATCGGCTGCAGAATCCCGCTGAGGGTCAAAAGTGTGGTGGTCTTTCCCGCACCGTTCGGACCGAGGAGAGCAACGACTTCTCCGGCTCGCACGGAAATCGACAGATTGCGGACCACGGGAATCCCTCCGTAGCCCGCGCTCAGATCGTGAACGTCGATCAAGGTCTCACTCATCGACCGTCACCCTCTCCTCGTAGCGCTCTGGACGCCTCTTCACCTTCGGCGGCTTGCATCTCCCCTGTCGACTCACCGAGATACGCCTTGATCACCGCAGGGTCGTTACGAACCTCGGACGGTGTTCCTTCGGCGATGATCTGGCCGAAATCCAGGACGTAGATGTAGTCGCAGACACTGAGTACGAGACCCATGTCGTGATCGATCAAAAAGATCGTCGTTCCGGAGTCGACGATACGACGGAGGAGAATTCCCAACTGTTGCGACTCGGCAGTGTCGAGCCCCGCCGCCGGCTCGTCGAGAAGGAGGAGCTCGGGATTGGCCGCCAGCCCACGCGCAACGCTCACCAACTTGCGCTGACCGTGTGACAAGTCGAGGGTCAGTCGATCACGCAGATGTGACAACCCGAGGAGTTCCAGAGATTCTTCGGCCTTGCTCTCGACGCCCGACGTCCGCAGAGGTCGGAAGATGTCGGCCAGGAATGACCACCACTTCGACGACTCGGCCATGACGAGCAAGTTGTCCCACACCGTCAGATCTTCGAAGAGCTCGAGGGACTGGAACGTGCGCACCAAACCGGATCGGGACCGCTTGGCCGGAGACAAAGGGGCCAGATCTCGACCGGCGAAGGTGGCCGTACCGGAAGTGACCGGCGTATACCCGGTGATGGCATCGATGAAGGTGGTCTTGCCGGCCCCGTTGGGTCCGATCAGTCCGACCAACTTCCCCTTCTCGACCGTGATGCTCACGTCGGAGTTGGCGCGCAATCCGCCGTAGGCGACGGTCAGATCATGGGTCTGCAGCAACGCGTTCACGCCGACACCTCCGCAGGTGAATCACTGCTCGGTTCGTGACCGCCGGAGCGGATTCGTACGACGATCGAGCGGACGAACAGAACGAGGAGAACACCCACGAGCATCATCCAGGGGCGACTCCACTCGTCAGTTCGCCACGGATTGATACCGATCGCCCCCAGGGCCAGCCCGAGGACAACGTACGGTCCGAGCCGGCGCGCCACGACCAGCCATTCAGGCACCCGCGCGGCCTTCAGCCACCGGCCGAAATACTGAAGCAGGGGCTGGAACAGCATCGCCTGGCCCGACGGATGGATGATGGCGGTCAGGATCATTCCGACGCCACCGATCAGAGGCGTGTACGTGTGCAGTCCCGACGACTGGTGCGAACCGAAGACTGAGATCAGGCCCGAGCCGGTCAGCATTCCGCCGATGAGAGCTCCGGCAACCGATGTGATTCCGCCGAGGTAGGCAAAAGCGAGTGCGATGAGGCCGGCGAAGTAGACCCAGTTCGACGACGAGATCTGCTGCTGCTGGAACGCCGTCATCACACCGGCTACACCAGCCAGACCAGACGCGATTCCGAAGGCGAGAAGTTTCGTCCTCGCAACGTCGATACCAGCCGACGCCGCTGCTCGCTCGTTGGCGCGGACCGCGAGGAATCGTCGGCCCGTACTTCCCCGCCGGAGATTGGAAACGATGACGCACATCGCCGCCAAGACGATGACACAGAACGTCACGAACTTTGGAGAGTCCGTCAATCCGCGAGGGCCCGTCGAACCAACGTCGACACCGAAGAACGTCGGTGGAGGAACGGCTGCGTTGGAGCCGGCCATGAGATTGGTCAACTTCGAGTTGTCGAAGTACAGAGTCTGCAGAGCCACCGCGGCCGCGATCGTCACCACTGCCAACTGGACGCCACGGATCCGCAGCGCCGGAATCCCGAGCAGCACGCCGACGGCGATGGCGACGATGATGCCGAGCGTCGCACCGATCGGCCACGGAAGACCTGGACCTGACACTGCGAAGGGATCCTGTGGACTCGGAACACCATTGGCACTCATACGAGCCATGAAGAACGCCGACACACCAGCGATCGACAGCTGGACCATCGAAATCTGACCGACGTATCCGGCGAGGAGCACGTAACTGAGCATCAACATGGCCGCGATCAACGACGTCATGAAGGCGAAACTCCACTTGCCCGAGAGGCCAGCAAAGACGAAGTCACCCGGAAGCCCATAGGCCAGAACCACACCGAGGGGAACCAGGATCGCGACGTGCCACCCGATGCGCTTCGGATACGGCGAAAGGGGCAGTCGTCGTTCCTCGATATTTCCTCGGATCGGCAGCGATTTACCCCTCAGGAAGAGCGTCAACACGATGATGACGAGGGGAATGGCGTCAGTGGCACCCGACTGGAGCCAATCGGGGAACCATGACTTCCCGGTCATCCACGTGGAGGTGACGGTCTGAATCATGCCGATCCCGACACCACCGGCGATCGCGATCGGCACCGACGACAGCGAGCCGATCAATGCAGCACCAAGCGCGGGGACGATCAGGGTGGTGAATTTGGTCGGCGTCAAAGCGCCGGTGATGGAACCGACGAATACTCCGGCCAGACCGGCCGTCATGGCGGCGATGATCCAATTGAAAAGGGCAAGACGCTCAGGCGAATAGCCGAGCAGCACTGCCCCCTTCTCGTTTCCGGCGGCGGCACGAGTCGCCAAACCGAACCGCGTGTACTTGTAGTTGAACCAAAGAACCGCCCCGACCAGCACGGCCATGATGAAGAGGCCGAGATTCTCTCCCGGCATGGGCTTTCCGAAGCCGAGGAAGTTCTTGAAGAGAGTGTCGGGTAGAAGGATTGATTTCGGCTGCGGATTCTCCGAGCCGAAGTTCACCAGCGCAACACCCTGCAAATAGAGCATGACGCCGATCGCACCGATCACCTTGCCGAGTGGCGCCGCATTGCGAAGCGGCCGGAACACCAGATAATGCATCCCCACGCCGAGCAAGGCCGACATCGCCAGAGCCAACAGTACGGCCAGCCAGACGTTCACCTTCCCGCCCGACGAGATGGTGATCTGCACCGGCAGATTGACTTGATGCGTAGGAAGTATGTCGACCCACGGAAGCCGAAGGCGCCCGTCGATTCGTAGATAATTGAAGGTGAAGGCGGCGTACATCGCCACCGAGCCATGAGCGAAGTTGATCACTCCGGATCCCTTGTAGGCGACCACGAGCCCGGTCGCCATGAGGGCGAAGAAACTTCCCGCACCGAGGCCGAGGAAAGCGAAAGCGATTGCGTCCTTCACGCACATCCTTTCTCAGGATTGCCGAGTCCTCAGGCGAGTCGTCGACGTGGAATGAACGGGCCGTCAGCCAAGGACGACCAAGAAAGCGTGTTGAAAGTCGAACACGACGTGTTGTGGGCTGTGGTGGCGGTTTCCCCTCCACCACAGCCCACAACGTCGGATCAGCCGTTGGCGCCGAAGTCGAGTTCGGTCCCGGCCACCAGATCGAGACCCGAGAAGTCATCCTTCACGGGAACGAGCTGGCTGCCGTCCCACTGACTCGCCGAGACGAGCGAGTTGCAGACGGCTACGTACGGGGCGATGGCGTCCTGGCACGAGATTCCGGAACCAGCGAAGGCATGGTGATCCTTGGTCGCCTCGAAAGCCGAGACGAGCCCATCACCCGACAGGTTGTCGGCGATCGAGTTGGCGACCATCCAGATCGCCATGATTCCTGTGAAGCCCTGGGTTCCAAAGCCCTTGCCCACCGACGTGTCGTCGGATGCGTACTGAGCTCCCTTTTCGTTGTACACGAAAGCCTCACGCTGCAGCTGGCCGGGCGGAAGCGCCTCGGGAACCAGGATCGACGACGAGCCGATCATGTAGGTGCCCTTGATCTTGTCGCCGAGCTCACCCATGGTGGTCAAGTCGGTGCAAGCACCGGACAACACGAGAGGAGTCTCGTCGGGTGTCCAGCCCAACTTCAGCATCGAGTTCACGAGCGACCAGCAGTCAGCACCCTGACCGGAGTAGATGATCACGTCCGGGTCGAAATCGAGAACCTTCTGAGCGTCTGGCGTCACGTCGGCCTGACCCGGGAGGATCGAGACGCCCGTGTGCTCGAGACCGGGCATCGAACCAGCGAGAGACGAACTCGAAGCAGTCGAACCGTTCAGCACGTTCATCGGCTTCTTCTCGAGGTCGTGGTAACAGAAGACTCCCGGAGGAGTGTTGGCCCACGGAACCGCGACCTTGACCGCGTCGGCCGTGCCACCGAGAACTTCCTGCGTGGCGTAGTAGATGAGGCCGGTGTGGACACCGAGACAGCCACCGCCGCCACCGATGGCGTACACGCCCGCCGTGGTGAAGTCAGCCGGCGAGATCGGTGTACCCACGACGACTGGAATACCGGCTTCCACGAGAATCGGGAAGTGGTTGCCGAAGAAGTTAAGAGTCGAGTACACGACGAGAGGATTCTTGGCGGCCAATTCGTTGGCGCACTTCTGCGAATCGACCGGTGAAATGGCCATCTTGCAGACTTCGAGCTTGATCGGACGACCAGGGGTTCCGGTTGCGTAATCCGCACCGATACCGCCCAATTCGTTGTTGATGAAATCGACCGCAGCCTGAGCCATCACGGTGTACTCCGGGAATGATCCGTTCGGATCGCCTTCGGGGTTCATGATGCCGATCACGACCGGATCACCCGATGCGACGAGAGGACTCGCTTCAGCGCATTGCAGCGCCTGTTCGAGAGCACCCGCACCGGTGCCGAGTTCGGCGTCCATCGACAGATCGGGCTCGGACGGACATCCGCTGTCCGTCGGCGCTGTTGTTTCGTCGGTCGAGCCCGAATCGGCGCTCGCCGCGGTGGTCTCCGGAGCACTGGTGGCTTCGGATGATCCCCCGTCGTCTCCCCCACATGCCGCCATGGTCAAACCGAAGGCAGCAACGAGGGCCGTCAAAGTTTTGGTGCGTCTCAGCACAATTTCCCCCTATTCCCCTCCCGACCGGCTGGCCGGGTCTCCATTTTCTATCATCAATTGATCGAACGATCAGTAACCGAATCGGCGTCTTGCGCTCACGAATTCGACTCGCGGTAATCCCCGAACGCCGCATCTCTCTCGGACAGAGCGGCCGTGACTCCCTTGGCGGCGAAGGATCCCATGTACTCCTTGGACGATTTTTGGTGAAAGCCCAGGGCCTGGATCTCGGCAGTGGCCCGGATACCGGCCCGAATACCCATCGCTTCCATCGCCCGATGAGCCGCTCGTTTGTTGAGGGCCAGAAGATCGGCGGGGATCTTGGCCACTCGTTCGGCCACCGCCAGGACCTCCCGCTCGAGATCCGACGACGCAAAAGCGCGGTTGGCGAACCCGGCGTCGACCGCCTCGACACCCGACATGGAATCCCCGGTCAGGAGCGCTTCCATCCCCCGCCGAAGACCCATCATCCAGGTCTGCCATTGCATGTCAGGGGGCGACATCAACCGCACCGGCGGGTAGCCGATCTGCGCGTCGGAGGCGACGTACACGAGATCGCACGCAGTCGCCAATTCGCTTCCCCCGGCCAGGCAATAACCGTGAACTTGACCGATGATCGGCGTGGACATGTCCCACATCTCGAACCAGTTGTTCACCACGTGGCGAGACCACCAGCCGTCGGCGTAGGCACTTGATCGCTCGACATCGGAATTCGGTGATCCGAGGTCGTATCCGGCCGAGAAACATGGACCAGCTCCTCGAATGATCATCACCGACACGCCGGCATCTTTGTCTCCTCGTCGCAACTCGTCGAACAAAGCACCACGTAACGCATCATTCAGAGCATTGCGCTTCTCCGGACGATTCAGAGTGAGACGACGCACCTTGGGTGCCGGGTCGTCGACGATCAGAACTGGTTCGGACATCACTTCTCCCAATACGGCGCTCGGAGCTTCCGCTTGTTGATTTTCCCCATCGTGTTTCGTCCGAGGTCGGACACGAACTCGACCGAACGTGGGCACTTGTAGTGGCTCAATCCGTTCCGGCAGAAATCGATGATGTCCTTCTCCGACGGCACCTCGACACCGTCTCGCAGAATGACGAGTGCCTTCAGCTCCTCTCCCATTTCGACGTGAGGAACTCCGATACACGCGACGTCGAGAACTGACGGGTGCTGCACGAGTACCTGCTCGGCCTCAGCGGGGTAGATGTTGACCCCTCCCGACACCACCATGTCGGAGAACCGATCAGTGATGTACACGTAGCCGTCGGCGTCCACGAAGCCGATCTCGCCGAGAGTGAACACACCGGGCGCAATGTTCGCCGCCGCCGTCTTTTCCGGATCGTTCGGGTAGACGACACCCCGTCCTGTCGAGTCGACGAAGAAGAGCCGGCCCTCGACACCGGACGGCACATCGTTGCCGTCGTCGTCGAGAACTCGGACCGAGAACGGCGGAATCGGCCGCCCAACCGACCCGGGATGCTCCAACCACTCCTGACTGGAGATCTGGCACGTGGTCCCGACTTCGGTCGCTCCATAGGCGTCGATGAAGATCGGCCCCCACCACTCGATCATCGCCCGCTTCACGTCGACCGGACATGAGGCACCGGTGTGAGCGGCGAGCTTCATCGACGACACGTCGTACTTCTGTTTGACCTCGTCTGGTAGAGCAAGGAGACGCACGAAATGGGTCGGCACCATCACCGACGATTCCGTTCGATACTCGTGAATCGCTCGAAGGGTCGCTTCGGCATCGAACTTTCCGAGAATCACCATGGGTACGCCGCGGACGAGAAGTCGCATGCCGTTCAGCGGTCCGGTGTGATACATCGGCCCGACGACGAGATGAGTTCCGTAGGCGGCGAAGCGATTGGCCTTCATCCCCTCGAGGTGTTCGGCCATCGTGTCGCCACCGGCGAACATCGTGGGCGGAAGTTCCGTGCCTTTGGGTCGACCGGTGGTCCCCGACGTGTACAAAAGATTGGCGCGCGGCACGACATCGAGTGGCGGATCGCTCGGATCGCCTCGCTCGAGCCACGTGTCCCACAATGTCACTCTCTCGTCGGACACGTCCCAGCCGATGACGTCGATCTCGGCACCGTCACGACGCGCCAACTCGGCGGCGGCGACTCCCCTCTCGAGAGTCTCTGGCCCCACGAAGAGCAGCTTCGATTCGGAGTCCACCAAGATGTAGGCCGCTTCCTCGGCCGTCAGATGAAAGTTGACCGGAACCGTCGAGGCGCTGCCGAGCAGACAACCGAGATGGGCCAGGGCCGTCTCGGCGGCGTTTTCAGCGAAAACAGCGACGCGCCGGCGAGGACCGAGGTCGCACGTCAATGCGTTGTTCGCCACACGATTCAAGATGTCACCGACTTCGGCCCACCGATACGTACGACGCGGATCGCGAACAGCAATCTCGTCGGGGCGTGCCAGGGCGAGCTCGGATGCGAACTGAGGCATGAGACGACGCTAGGGCAACGGCCCCACCGGACCGGTCATCGACGAGGGCTCACACATCGGGAGAATCGCCGGAACTTTCCAGCCCGGCTCGGGTATTGAAGAAATCACCCGATAGGTCGGGTGCACCTTGGTAGTGGGGACGGAGAAGTCGTCGTGAGAACAGCCACGAGCCGTCACGCTTCACGAAGCCATCGAGGTAGTCGGCGAGCAAGAGCCCTCGATCACCACTCGCGGTCAGGTACCTCTCACTGATCGACCAACGCCCCACGGCCCGCTCGGAGGAACCGGTTTCGTACCACGCCTCGCCGTTGTGAACGATCTGAAAGACGGCCGACATTCCACCCATGGCTGCATACCAGAGCTTCACGATCGATTCCTTGCCCTCCACCAATCGGTTCTTCCCGAGATCCCAGACGGCGTCGACGTCCCAACAACTCGCCCACTGGACCCCGTTGCGATGCACCACAGCGTCGGCATAGCGGTTGAGCAGTCGGGAGATGGCCGTGTAATCGGCGGCATCGACCGGGACGAGCGAATCAGGCGAACTCGAGGACGAAGGAGACATCCCCCATGTTTAGTCCAGTTCGAATCGACCTCGACCACCCCTGCTCGCTGAGACACTCCGGCTCGTGCGCGACAATGGCCTCATGGACTGGACGAGGACCAGCGCGACATCGACCCCGCCACGCTTTCGCTTCTCGATCCCGCGGTGTCCGAATGCCCGTATCCCGCCTACACAGTTCTTCGGGACGAAGCGCCGGTCTGGAAGGACAACTGGACAGGGATGTACGTCGTATCACGCTACGAAGACGTGCGCGCCGTACTGCTCGACACCGAACGGTTTCCGAGCGCCCAGCACCGTGGCCGAGTCGATCCCCGATCGGCGAAATTGCGTCAGCTCTATCGAGACAAGGGTTGGATCCCCGCCCCCACTTTGGCCGCACGTGACGATCCTGAACATCGGGAGATGCGGGGTTTGTTCAATCATGCCTTTCGTCCCGCCAAGATTCGTGAACTCGACTCCTTCATCGAATCCCTCGCACATCGACTCATCGACCAGTTCATCGAGAACGAACGATGCGATTGGGTACGAGCGTTCGCGATTCCCCTCCCTCTCGTGGTCATCGGACGCCAGATGGGCGTTCCTGAAGATGACATCTGGCAGATCAAGGCCTGGACGGATGCGTGGGTCCAGCGGCTTGGGCTCATGCAGAGCGAGGAGGAGGCGATCTGGTCGACTGAACAAGAAATCGCTGCTCAGCACTACTTCCAATCGATCTTCGAGCGCCTTCGTCGTCGACCCGATGACAGCCTGCTCTCGGACCTTGTCAACACCGAAGTCCCCGAGTGGGGTCGGACTCTCACCGACGAGGAACTCCATGCCGAGATGATGGCCGACACCTTCGTCGGAGGATCCGAGACGACCACCAACGCCCTAGCCGAAGGGGTTCGCCTTCTGATCGAAAACCCCGATCAATGGGAGAAGGTGTCCAGCGACCCTGACACCTACGTGCCGTTGCTCGCTGAGGAAGTTCTGCGTCTGGAAGGACCTGTTCAAGGGCTCTTCAGGACTGCGGCAGTCGACGTCGAGATGCATGGCGTCGTGATCCCCGCTGGTTCCGTCGTGAACGTTCGCTATGCCGCCGCCAACAGGGACCCCCGCCACTTCGACTGTCCGGAAGTGATGGACCTCGACCGCGAAAATCTTCGGAGCCACCTCGCCTTCGGTTTCGGTAGCCATCACTGCCTCGGAGCACCCCTCGCACGTCGTGAACTGATTCTCGGATTTCGTGCCCTGGTCGACCGGGTCGACGACATGTGGTTCGTCGAGGGAAGCAACGATTTCACCCATCACCCGAACTTCTGCCTTCGTGCCCTCAAAGAGCTCCACATCGGCTTTCGCCCCCGAAAGAGACATTCATGATCGAAGATCACTCGTCCCGGCCTCTCGTCGAACTCTGGAATCTCACCGGACGCCGTGCCGTGATCACCGGGGGCGCCGTTGGAATCGGCGCCCAGATCGCGCGACGACTCGCCGAAGCCGGTGCGTCGGTTCTGCTGGCCGACATCGACCAGGCTGCCGCCGCCGCCATGGCGGCCGACATTGCGGCCACCGGAGGCCAAGCCCTCTCGTCACCCGTCGACATCAGCGACACGACCTCGATCGTCGACCTCGTCGAACTCGCCATGTCCACGTGGGGCGGCATCGACATCTGGGTGAACAACGCCGGCATTTACCCCACGACCGGACCGGCACTCGACGCCGAGGACGATTTCATCGATCGGATGATGGATGTCAACGTGCGAGGAACTTTCGCCTGTTCTCGTGAGGCGGCTCGGCGAATGCGCGGTGGTGTGATCGTCAACCTGGCCTCGACCACCGGATTCCGAGCCGCTCCCGGCATCAGCGCCTATTCCATCTCCAAACACGCTGTCGTGGGACTCACCCGAGCTCTGGCGCTGGAGTTCGCTCCTCTCGACATTCGAGTCGTGGCCGTCGCTCCCGGACCCATCGACACTCCCGGAGTTCGAACCCAGATGACACCCCTCAAAGAAGCGGGTCTCGACGTGGAAGCGGTCATGGCTCGCAACCCGCTTGGCCGTCGCGGTGTACCGGACGACATAGCCCGGGTCGTGTGTTTTCTGGCGAGCGACATGGCGGCCTGGATCACCGGCGAAGTCGTGGTCGCCGACGCCGGAAGTCTGGCCGGCTGATGGACTCCGAACTCGTCTCCCGCCTCACCGCGCGGATGCGGTACGAGTTCGAGCGAACCGCTCCTCCCGAAGGCTTCCCGCAGTTCCCCGACATCCCCGTCGAGCGTTACACAAGTGATGCGTTCTTCGATCTCGAACAAGACGCTCTCTGGCCGAAATGTTGGGTCCTCGCAGCGCGAGTCGACGAACTCCCTCGACCGGGAGACTTCGTCACTTTCGACTCACTCGGCTCTCCGATGATTCTCATTCGAGGCACCGACGACGTTGTGAGGGCCTTCTACAACACGTGCCAACACCGCGGTGCTCCCGTCGTACGAGAGACGCGCGGAACCAGCCGACTCCTGCGATGCCAGTACCACTCATGGTCGTACGACATCCACGACGGCAGCCTCGTCTCCGTACCCGACGAGCGAGACTTCGTCGATCTCGACCGGTCGCTGCGATGCCTGAAAACCGTTCGATGCGAGGAGTGGGACGGATGGATCTTCGTCAACCAAGACTCCGCCGCGTTGCCACTGCTCGAATGGCTCGATCCGATACCCCACGAACTCGACGAGCTCCAGGGGCCGCGTCTGTCGACCGTCGCCCGACGGAGTGAAGTGATCCCGTGCAACTGGAAAGTGACCGCTGAAGCCTTCCTCGAGGTGTACCACTTCCGGCACATTCACGGCCACGGAGGCGAGAGCATTCTCGACAACCGAGGGGCCGTCATGAGTCTCTTGCCTCGAGGTGCGTCGAGAATGATCACTCCTTTCTCGCGAACGGCACAGTCCGCAAACGGAATGACTGCCTGGGACGACTACCAGCACGTCGTCGCCCCAGGATTCACCGATATCGACACGGTCAACGACATGGTTCGGTGCACCAGTTCCGCCTACTCGATCTTCCCGAATCTCATCACACCGATTGCGGCCTACGGATTCCCCTTCATCACGTTCTGGCCGATCGACAAGTCGAACACTCGAATCGAATGGACGCATTACTCGCTCGACCGATTCGCATCCGAGGACGACCTGCCGACTCAGTGGACGACGCGCCTCCACAGCTTCGATCAGATCATGCAAGAGGATTTCTGGAACATGGCCCCCATGCAACGTTCACTCGAGTCGTCGGCCATTTCCGGAGTTCCGATCAATTATCAAGAACGCCGCATCTGGCACTTCCACGAGCAGATCGACCGGATGATCGGCCTCGACCGAATTCCCGACGGCATGGGGGTACCACAACTCCTCGCCGACTACGTCGAGTGACGATCGAACAAGTGATCAGCGCTGGCGTGCTACTGCAGGGTTGCCCTCGGTCCACATGATCACCAACGTACGGTGGGAAATTCTCCAGCCGTCGGCGGTTCTCACCAGTTGATCCTCGTAACGGCCGGCAACGATGAAGTTCGGTGAGCCAGGCGCAGCCTCCCGCACGTGCTGGGCCTGGAGATAGCAGCAACTCGTCGCCGTGTCCCCACTGATTTCGATCCGATGATTCGAGATCATGTGCTGACTGACATCCAGGTGATCGAGTGCCCGACGGACTCTTTCCTTGATCGCCTCTCGACCGTTCAGCTCCTCGGTCAACATGGCAGTGGCATCGACCAAAAACACGTCGTCGAGAGCCGCCCAGTTCTTGGTGTCGAGCGCGTAGGTGTAGGCCACCGTCACGTCGACGATTTCTTGACGATCCAACAAGAGTTTGACGTGCTCGTCCATGGGATCACGTTAGACCGATCGGACCTGACAATCTGTGGACATGAATTCGTTCCGGTCAGGTCCCCGCCAAATGGCCTTCAGTGCACCCGATCTGGACGAATCGACGTTGACGTCGTGGCGACGACGACTCGGAACCGGCCCTTTCGTGATCGTTCGACACGTCGAGCTCGACAGCTGCCTCGTTCACGGACAACCCGCCGACTTCGACCATTCCTCGGCGTTCGCGCAGTGGGGAGAAATGATGATCGAGTTGATCGTCGAGCACAGTCGGCCTCGAGTCGGTCCGGTTGACGGAATCCATCACGTGGCGTTCATCGTCCCGTCGATCGACGACGCAGCCGAGAACTGCTCCGAACTCGGCTGGCCGATAGCCCTCGACGCGACGACGAAACGCGGACAACGGTTCATGATGTTCGATGCACGACACGACCTCGGACATCTTGTCGAGGTCTACGAAGCCACACCGGAATTGGTCGGCTTTTACCAGTACGTGCGACGCCTTCGAGACGACGAGATCAACTCATGACCGAGTCGTCGATCCAACTTCCGTGAAAGCCGAATGGCACTCTCTGCGGAAGATGAATCCGGGCGACTGGCGGTTTCGACAAGTCGCTGGCATCGAGGATCACGAGGTCACTCGTATCGGTCGCGTCGTCGTACACGAATCCGAGCGCCCAACCTTCGTCTTCTCCTGCCGATGAGTTCTCCTGTACGAAAACGAATTCGCCGGGGTGAGCAGACGGACCCAGATCGTGCACCGACTTCGAGCCGTCCGACATGTCGTAGCGGGCGATGACTCCCGGAGCGTCCATCCCACCGCGCGCACCCGGGCGAGTGCCCGACACCCAGCCATAGCGATGCTTCAAGCCGACGACCCGATCGTCGACGCGAGGGAAGGCGTGAGCCCAATCGTCCATCTGCGTCTCGGTGACCGAACCTGATTCCATGTCGAAGGTCCAGCGATGCATGAAACAGGGTTCGAAGTTTTCCATCGAGCCCCGCCACATCGATGCGTGGCGGCCTACGTCGCACACGACCCGGTTCCCGTCTACGTAGGCATTGAGAGGATGGAAGACGTAGCACGGGTCGACCTCGAACCACTTCACGTCGGCGTCGGTCCCGAAACGCGGAAGGATTCCGATTCGAGCGCCGTAATCGTCGTCCCAACCGATGGGAGGAAGACCCTGAGCAAGGTTGTCCATGTTGAAGACGACGGGCAGATCCATGAAGATCGCATGATCACGGGTGATCATGAAATCGTGCATCATCGTGCCCTTCGGCGTCGTGATCGGCGCGCTGTGAACCAGATCGCCCTTGGCGTCGAGGACGTGATACGTCACGTACGGAGCGACAGCGCCGTAACCGAAGAAGTGGAGTTCGTCGGTTTCAGGACAAAGTTTCGGGTGAGCCGTGAAGGCGGTTTTCAGCCCGCCATCGAAGTCGTCACAGCCGATCGTTTCGAGTTCGGAGGAGAGTTCCCACGGCAAGTGCCCCTCTTCCAAGGCCCAGATTCGGCCGGCGTGAGCGAGGACATGAGTGTTGGCGGCGCTGGCAGTCGGATCGAGAATGCAGTCGGGGTCCATCGCGTCGAGACCCTTCTCGAGTTTGGGTGTTCGCACGTATCGATTGCGATACCACGTGGCCCGACCCCCTTCGAGGCGCACACCGTGAACCATTCCGTCTCCGAAGAACCAGTGGCCGGCGGTGCCAGACTTCGGATTCGAACCGTTGCGAACGTACAGCCCCGACAACGACGGCGGTATCGATCCCGTCACTCTCAAATTCGTATCCGTGACTTCGTCGCGCACCGGTGCATAGTTTCCGGCCAGAAACCACGGCTTCTTGTCGTCGATCGTGTCGGTCATGACGTCTACTCCTTCAAGGTTCAGTGGCGGAGGGGGCCCCACCACGGTGAGATCCGAGCCGCGAACCGATCGGCGTACAGCCGAGTGAGTTCGTGCTCGACATGGGACAGGTCCTGGGACTCGGTGCGTGGTAAGGGCGAGGCTCCATCGACGGGATCGACCCACTCCAGACGAATTCCGGTGAGTACCGAACCCAACCTCGGCGATGCTTCTTCGTGATGGTCACTCGTCTGGTGAGCGATGAAGGTCTCGAAGTTTCGGAACGACAGCAAGGTGTAGTAGGTGCTCGGTTCGGATCCTCGCCAGTACTCGTATCGGATCAATCCGTCTTCACCGGCATGACTTCGTTCGTAGAGTTCGCGCGAAATCTCTTCGAACTCGGCCTCCGCTCCTGAACGAACGGAGATGTGAGCAAGGATCGTCGCCATGAGACGAGGCTAATCCGCTCTAGAGACCAGACGTTCGCTCAGACTCCAGAGTTCGTCGGCCCGTCGAGGATCCACGGCGCGAGCCGCCACGCCTGGGCCGTCCACCGTCTCGACGTCTGTTCCGAGAACGGGCGACACGTTGCAGTCTTCGCAGTACACGCCCCCGACTCCGTTCAGGAGTGGTGACGTGAGCGCCCAGACCTGGGTGGCTGCTCCCTCAGGAATGGATTTCCAGCGGAATCCGCTACTGCCGTCCATCCGTGACAGAAGACTTCCGATCACGTCCGGGGTCATGTACCGCCCCAATTCGGTGTGAATTCCACCGGGGTGCACGGCAAAACCTCGGACACCGCGCTCGCTCCATCGCTGGTCGATTCCCACGGCATGTAGGACGTTGCAAGTCTTGGCCGCGCCGTAGGCGACGAACGGGTCGTAGTCGCGCCGTTCGAAGTTCAGATCGTGGAAATCGACATCACCCATGCGATGACCCGCCGAACTGACCACAACGACTCGCGCCGCTCCTGATTCGGCCAACCGCGGCAAGAGCACGTCGAGCAACAAGAAGTGACCGAGATGGTCGACTGCGAACTGACTCTCGAAACCGTCGACCGACAGTTCGAACGGCGTCGCCATGATTCCGGCATTGGCGACGATCCCGTCGAGCTTGCTTCCCGAATCGAGAAATTGCGAAGCAGCTTCTCGAACCGACTCCAGTGAGCCAAGATCTATGTCGAGAAGTTCGAGGTCGGCATCAGGATGCAGACGACGAATGGCCTCGGCCGCTGCCTCGTTCTTGTCTCGATTCCGAGCCGCCATGACGACGCGCGCCCCGTGTGCTGCCAAGGCGCGGGAAGTCTCGAGACCGAGGCCCCCCGATGCACCCGTCACCAAATAGAAGCGTCCAGCGAGGTCGACACCTTGCAACACGTCGTCGGTGGTCGACGTCGGCCCGAATCCGCTCGGCGACATGTCGGCGCGCACGCCGGTCCCGTCACCCGAGCGGGCCACCGGCGAACCATTTCTCGAACATCGGCGAAATCGCGCTCCACACCAGTTCGACGATGAGGCCAGAAGGCGGTTGCACGTAGGTGAATGCCCCGTAGCCGTTTTCGGGGGGAGCTTGAGCCATGAGAAGCTTCCAACCGGCTTCGATCAAAGCCTCCGTCTCGCCTCGAACATCATCGGACCAGATACCGAGATGGTGTGCTCCCGGTGAACCGCGACCATCCCAGATGGAGCCGACCGCGCCTTCCAACAACTCGACGTGGAGCGGACCCTCCGACGAGTAGGTGAACTTCAACGGAATTGTCTCGACCCCAGTCTCTGGCAACCACACGGTCTGTTCGCGCACCTGGAGCGAACACCACGTCAACCCGAGCGTCGTTCCCATCTCGTCCATCGCACGCTCGATATCAGGAACACGAGTTCCGACGTGATACGTCCGAGAGAAATCGATCATGCTCAGATCCGCCTCTTTCGACCTTCCCAGTAGGGCTCGCGCAAGGGGGCTTTTTGGATCTTCCCGGTGCCAGTTCGCGGTATCTGCTCGATGAAATCGACCGAGCGCGGCGCCTTGTATCCGGCGAGCATTTCTCGGCAGTGAGCGATGAGCTCGGCCGCCAAGTCGTCACCGGCTTGACTTCCGTCGACGACTTGGACAATCGCCTTCACGCTCTCACCGAATTCGTCGTCGGGCACACCGATGACGGCTACGTCCTCGACGGCCGGGTGAACGGCGAGGACTCCCTCGATCTCAGCCGGGTAGATGTTGACTCCACCGCTGATGATCATGTCGATCTTGCGATCCGAGAGCCACAGATAACCGTCAGTGTCGAGGTAGCCCACGTCCCCGGTCGTGAATACACCGGGTTCGAGGTGGGCGGCCTTCGTCTTCTCCTCGTCCTTGTGATAGCTGAAATCGGTCCCCATCTTGTTGCGGAAGTAGAGAGTTCCTTCGCCACCGTCGAGGATTCGTTCACCATCTTCACCAACGACGATCACCTCGACCGTATCGACAGGGCGGCCGACGCTTCCTCCCTTGGCCAGCCACTCGTCGGCCGGGATGATCGAGATGACCGAACCCTCGGTCGACCCGTAGTACTCGGTGATCTTGGGTCCCCACCATTCGATGAGGCCTCGTTTCACGGCTGGCGGACAGGGCGCCGCACCGTGCCACACGATCTGCAGAGACTCACCCGAGAAGGATGCTTTCGTGGCGTCGGGCAAGTCGAGGAGCCTCTTCATCTGAGTCGGCACCAAATGGGTGTTCGTGCATCGGTGGCGATCGATCAATACGAGAGCCTCGGCCGAGTCGTACTTGTGCTGCATCACGACCGAGGATCCGTTGATCATCGGCAGGAAGGAATAGGCCCACTGGGCAGAGTGATAGAAGGGGCCGCACAGAAGCGTGCGCCCGCCCGCAGGAACGAAGTTGGCGAACCCACCGGCGACCAGCTTCATGATCTCGGGAGTGGCCGCCATCCCACCCGACAGAGCGCCTCGCACCCCTTTTGGTCGACCGGTCGTGCCCGACGTGTAGAACATCGGACCACCCAGCGCTTGATCGGAAGGTTCTCCCGGGTCACCGGAGGCCACGACTTCCTCGAAGTCGACGTAACGATCGTCAGATCGGAGAGGAGAACCTTCGGGCGCTCGAATACCGAAGACGTGCCCGACACCCCCGCTTCTCTCGTCGGACAGAGCACGGGCCACCACCGGGGCGAACCGCTCGTCGGCGAAAACTGCGACCGCATCGGAGTCGGCGAAGAGATAGGCCAGTTCGTCGGCGACGAAATGCCAATTCACGGGCACGTACGTCCAACCGCCATGCGCGCAGGCCTGCGCGATCTCGAACCATTCGCACTGATTGCCAGCGATGACGGCAACTGTGTCACCCGTGGCCAGCCCTCGGTCCCGAAGACCATTGACGAGACGATTGACGCGCTCGTCGAGTTCCGTCCAGGTCACTTCTCGAAACTCGTCGACCAGCGCCATCTCCGAACCGCGAGCCACCGCATGGTCAACCGTGAGAACCGCCATCAGTCCCTCCCCAACCGTCGGATCATGCGCCACGGCACGTCGAAGTTTTCGTTTCCGCTCGAGTGAAGCACCCTCTCGGCGATCCGCCACCCGTCGGCCGTGCGCTCGAATCGATCGTGATACTGACCGTAGAAAACGGCATCAGGTCGGCCGTCGTCGAAGCGGTGCCAGGCGGTCACGTACGTGACGGCACTTGCCGCAGACTCTCCGTCGAGACAGATCTGGATGTTGGAGACCTGATGGTGGGTTCCCGCATATCGGGGAAGACCCGACACCAAGCCGGCAACGATCGCCTCGCGGCCTCGACGGGGCCCTCCCATGGCCGGGCCGTAATCCACGAGGCAATCTTCGGCGAACACCGTCGAGAGAAGGTCACCGTCGATCGAGTCGACGCCTCGACAGTAATTGTGGAGAACATCGCGAATTTCCCGTTCGTCCCACAGGGCGCGGAGCTGGTCGGCCGACATCAGCGGGAGAGAATGGTCACTCCGGAGATTCCCGGAGCTCCGTACACATGGGTGTACGCGACCTTGGGGTCGTTCGGCACCTGTCGTGAACCAGCGTCACCGCGCAGCTGCAAAACATTCTCGTAGACCTGTCGAAGTCCGGACGCCCCAATGGGTTCGCCATTGGCCAAGCACCCGCCGTCGGTGTTCACCGGGAAACGCCCGCCGATCTCGGTTTCACCGGCCTGGATCATCATTTCTTGTTCGCCGTGTTCACAGAAACCGTTCTCGGCCATGTGCATCACTTCGGCCCCGGCTTCGGTGTCCTGCAACTGAGCCAGGTCGACGTCTTCGGGCCCGATGCCAGCCATTTCGAAAGCAGCTTTGGACGCATCGACGGTCGGACCAGCGTTGTGCTCGAGGGCGATCGATGGTGCCAACACCTCGAACGAGCCGAATCGACGACTACGAACAGCCGCCGCCCTGAGATAGATCGGTCGATCGGAATACAGGTGGGCTTTGTCGGCCCGACACAGAATGAGCGCGACTCCACCTTCGCCTGGATTGCAGAACATGTACTGCGTGAGCGGGTAGGACAACATCGGCGAGTCGGCGATTTCTTGCTCGGACAGAGGCTTGCGGCGCCACGCCATCGGATTCTCGGAACCGTTGCGGAAGGCCTTCGACGCCACTTTGGCGAGAGTCGAGTGCGAGATCCCGTATTCGTGCATGTATCGGTTGATCTTCATCCCGAAGAACTGTGTGGTGAGGGCAAGACCACTCGATCCGTACCAGTCGCCGAGGCCGGCTCCCTTGGTGTTCACTCGAAATGCACCGCGCTCGTGTTTGTCGAATCCGATCGCGATGCCAAGGTCGAAGACTCCAGAACGAATCGTGTTGTACGCCGAGAAGAGCGCTGAACCGCCTGTTGCGCATCCGTTCATCACGTTGATGAACTGCAGGCCGGTGAGACCGAGGAGCGACACCATGGTGTCGGCCGCCCCGGCCGCCATCGAACCGCCGAAAGCGAACTGCATGTCATCCCACGAGGCGCCGGCATCGGCCAGCGCTCGCCTCACGGCGATCACTCCCTGATCCATTCCCGACACACCCTCGGTCCGACCGAATTCGTGCATACCGATCCCGACGATCGCCACGTCGACACTCATGACAACTCCTTTCGAATCCTTCTCGCCATTTTCACGTTCACGCCACCGGAGCGAAAGCGAACGTCACGACCTCATCACCGTTCTCATCGGTTGACAGTGGAACGATGACCAGCTCCATCTCCATACCGATCTTCAATTTCTCCGGGTCCGACTCGGTCAGTCGGGCTTCCACCTTCACTTCACCCGGCAGTTCGACGTAACCGACACCGAAAGCGCGAAAGGTCTTCGGGTCGGCGTCGCCAGCGTACGGAGGTGCTTTCGGGGGAAATCCCTGAATGGTCCACGTCCACAACGTGCCTCGCCGACCGAGAGTGACCGTCTCGGTCGAATCACCACTGCATTTCGGGCACCCGGACTGAACGGGGAACATGTGATTTCCGCAGGCGACACAACGACTTCCGATCAATGCCGGAGCATCGGACGGCCACGTGAACACCCCTTCGGCGACAGGCACTTGAGCCATGAGAACCCCCTCGTTCCAAGTTCACCTTAGTGTCGGACCAGGTATCGAGCCGTGCCGAGAGACGACTACGGTTGAACCATGGCACGACTCCCTACTTCTTCGGCTGAGATCACACCAGCCTGGCTCACCGAACGTCTCCGGTCGACTGGCACCATCGACGCCTCCACATCGGTGTCCTCGATCGAAGGGGACACCGTCGGACCCGGAATCGGCTTCATGGGCGAAGTCGGGCGAATCAAGGTGGGCTACTCGGGTGGCTCTGGGCCAACGACCATGATCTGCAAGATTCCGACTCAGGACGCCAACGTGCGAGGGCTTCTGGCGGCGGCTCGAGTCTTCGAGAGGGAAGCGAGGTTCTACGCCGATATCGCTCCGTCCCTCGACGTCGTCCCTCAGGCCTACGGCATCGCCAGTGACTTCGAGAACGACGATCACGTCCTCGTCCTCGAAGACCTCAGCCACCTACGGGTCGGCGACCAGGCCGCAGGCGTCTCGGAAAAGGATGGTCATGCCGCCATGCGAGCCGCAGCCCGTCTCCATGCTCGCTATTGGCAGAACGACGCGCTCGCGGCCATCGACTGGATGCCCATGGCGAATTCGGACGGGATGAAGATCGGACGCGAGGTCTACGCTGCGTCCCTCCCCGGATTTCTTCAAGTCTTCGAGCACGCCGTCGACGCCGACATGGTGCCTGTCATGGAGCAATTCGGGGACAACGTCCATCAACTTCTCGACCGCATCGCCGCCATGCCGAACACTGTGGCCCATTTCGACTACCGATTGGACAATCTGTTCTTCGACGACGGCGCGGACACCGTGTGGATGATCGACTTCCAGACCTCCAGCAAAGGCGGCGGCGCCTACGACATCGGCTACTTCATGAGTCAGAGCGTGCCGATCGATGTGCGACGTCAGCACGAAGACGCACTTCTGCGCACCTACCATGACGAACTCGTCTCCTTGGGCGTCACCGGCTACTCGTTCGAGCAGTTCTTCCAGGACTATCGGGTCGGCGTTCTCTACGGCTGGATCATCCCGGTCTACGCCGTGGGCACTCTCGACTCATCGAGCGAGAGAGCCATGAAACTTTGGACCGAGGTCATCACTCGAGCCCAAGCCGCGATGCGTGACCACAACGTTCACGAGTTGATGATCTGACGTCGGAGGTCACGCCTCCGGCATCGGATAATGCAAGCCGGGGATGCCGGCCGCCAGAGCCTGATACCAGTCGGGGCGCGGCTGGATTCCCGGGTAACCCTGTCCGACTTTCTCGGCGTCGCCCTTGTTCCACTCATGATGGATCGGCGGGATCTGGTAGTAGCCATTGGAGGCGTTGGTTCCGCCGTCGACCAGCAGATCGTGTCCGGTGATGTAGCCGGCAGCATCGGATGCGAGGAACATGACCGGGCCCACGATCTCGTGAAGTTCGCCGATACGACGCATCGGTGTGCGTCCGGCGATCCACTTGTCCATGCCGAGTCCTTCGAGCGCTGGCCGCACCATCTCGGTCATGATGAAGCCAGGTGACACTGAGTTCACGCGCACTCCGCGATCGGCCCACTCGCAGCCGACCTGAGCGGTCACGTTGCGGAGGCCACCCTTGGCTGCTGCGTAAGCGATGATGTTCATCTCGCTCGCTCCGCTTCCCATGATCGAACAAATGTTGACGATCGAACCCGACCCTCGGGTCAACATGTGGTGACCGACTTCCCGCAAATACATGAAGGCGCCGGTGAGATCGATCGACAGGATCCAGTTCCAGGTCGCGGTGTCGAACGTTTCGGCTGACAAGCCGCGCAGATCGCTCACACCGGCGTTGTTCACCAAGACGTCGATCTTTCCGTGTTCGGCGATTCCGGTGCTGACAACCCTCTTCACGTCGTCTTCGACCGCCACGTCACCAGTCACCACGGTCACCTTCGATCCAAGGGCCCGCATTCGGTCTGCGACGCCGTCGAGGAGATCCTTCGAACGAGCGGTGAGAACCAGGTCGGCTCCCTCCTTCGCGAATCCTTCAGCGAATCCCTCACCCAACCCGTACGAGGCCCCGGTGATGAGAACTGTCTTGCCCGAGAACTGACCCATGTTTCCCCCTGTGTGAACGTTTCAGTGCATGGTAATTCGCTACTCCCCGAGGGAGTGCACGGGAAGATCCATGTGGAACAACCCGTTGGCGAACGAAGCGACATCACCTTCGAAATCGGCCCGCTCGATCTCCGAGTACGTCCGACGACTTCCGAGGAGGCGGAGGCATTCGAACGGTGTGGTTCTGAGCCGTAGTGACGGAGTCCCCTCTCCCACCACGATCTCCTCGCCTTCCAGGTCGACCGACATCGCACCGAGACCAGCTCGCCGAAGGTCGGCCTTCACCAGCTTCAGTCCGAGCTCGGCGGCGACTCGAACGCCTGACGCCTCGCGTCCCGAACGATCGCCAAGGGCGTTGCGAGCGTCGAATTCATGGACGATCACGTCGTACACCAGGCCCCACATGGCCCGAGGGTCGCGTTCGATCATCCCCTCGAAGGAATCCGCCACCGCGGACCATTCGGACAAGACCTCTGCCGTCGAGTTTTTCCGACGTTCGTCGACCTGACGATCGACCCAAGGTTGCGAGTCGCCTTTCGGCACACGCCCGGCCGAGAGGTCGACCGCTATTCCGGTGACGTGGGCGCACAAGTCGTGCAGATTCCAGGCCGGACACGCTGGAACCGGAACCCTCATCGTGTCGTCCTGTGCCGAGACGATCGCTGAGATTCGCTCGCGCGATGCGCGATACTCGCGGGCCAGAAGGAGGCCGTCGAAGCGAGTGATCTCCTTGCTCGACGTCACGACTCGGCCTCCAGGAACTTTCGTAATCCAGCGGCACAGCGAGCGACGTGGTCGTCCGGCGATGCCCAGCCCAATGTCGACGGCGCCTCGACCGACCATGGCACCGAACATCCGGAGGCACGCACGATCTCGAGGATCTCGGCGACTCGCATCTCTCCCTCTCCCGGGGCCACCCGGTGAGCGAGACAGTCGGTGTAGTAATCGGGGTCGGCTGGTTCGATCGATCCGTCGTTCACCTGGACGCCGGTGATCAGTTCCCCTGGGATCTCGGCTAACTCGTCGAGGTCTCGTGTACCCCGTTCGACGTGCCATACGTCGACGCAGATACCGGCGTTCGGCCGATCGGCATCCTCGACGATCCGACGAGAATCACCGGCCGAAACGATGTCCGTGAACGGCACGAATTCGAGTCCGACGACCAAGCCGTGATCGGCGGCGCGATCACACAACGAACCGAACGCCTTGGCTGCGGCCACTCTGTCGCCGGCCGAACCGATCACCTGCAGATAGCGACAGCCGAAGGCATCGGCGATTCGAAATGCCGCGTCTTCCCAGACTGCCGCCCGATCCCCGCCGAGACCCTCGCGTCCGAGACCGGGAATCACCTCGATTTCGGAGATCTTCATCTCGTATCGATCCAGGAGTTCCGAAATTCTGGAAGTGCCCCATCCTTCACGTTCGAGTTCTAGGAACTGCCCCACGAACAGCCCGATACTTCCGAAACCATTCTCCGACGCCAGCCTCACGCGGTCGTCGATGGGATGCATGCGATCCAGAGTGAAATGGCTGAGAACCGACCGTTCTCTCAACCACTGCTCGCGATTAGTTTGTGCCACGGATCAAGTGTTCCACACTGGACCACGGGCCAAAAGGGGGAAGTCGTGTCACGTCTGGCAGGAAAGATCGCAGTCATCACCGGAGGAGCCAGTGGCATCGGCGAGGGAACGGTACTGCGCTTCGTCGAAGAAGGAGCACGTGTCGTCATCGCCGACATCCAGGACGAACCAGGACGCGCACTCGCAACTCGCCTGGGTGACGTCGCCCGATTCGTCCACACCGACGTCACGGACGAGTCCTCGATAGCTGGCGCGGTCGACGAGGCCGTGCAATCCTTCGGGCGTCTCGACGTGATGTTCAACAATGCGGGCATCGTCGGTGCAGTCGGACGCATCGCCGAGACCGACACCGACCAATGGGACCGCACCGTGTCGATCCTCCTTCGTGGCGTCTACTTGGGGATGAAGCACGCGGCGCGAGTGATGGTCCCGCAGAAGTCCGGGGCGATCGTGTCGACATCGAGCACCGCCGGAATTCTCGGAGGGCTTGGCCCTCACTGCTACACGGCTTGCAAACACGCCGTGATCGGACTCACCAAATCGGTGGCATCCGAGCTGGCCGCATCCGGAATTCGCGTCAATGCGATCTCACCCGGGAACACGGTTTCGGCCATGACCGCCGGAGTCGTCACCGGTGATCACACAGCCATCGACACCGTGACGCAGCACATCACAGCAGGTTCCTTGCTCGGAATTCCTGGGCTCCCGGTCGACATCGCGAATGCCGCCGTGTACCTCGCCAGCGAAGAATCTCGCTACGTGACCGGACACACGCTCGTGGTGGACGCCGGTCAGACGACGATCGGCGGCAACGGGCGCTTCCACCAACAACCAGCGACGCTCATTCGCGAGGCTGGGGTTCGCGAGCGGGCCTGACAGCCGAGTTCACCGTCGCGGATCGACGAGAACCTTCGTCTCGAGCGACTGACCGCTCGCCAGATCGGCCAACGCAGAATCGAGCCCGTCCAGGCCGACGGTGGCGGTGTGCATCGGTTCGGTACGAAACCGTCCGTCGGCGATCATGCTCATCGCCATGGCAAATTCGTCTCGGGTGTAAGCGAGGGCCGACGTGGCCGAGATCTCCTTCACGAGCCAACTCCCGACATCGATCGGCGCCTTTTCGTCGGGAAGTCCGACGAGACAGAGTGCGCCACCACGTCGGGCGAAATCGACTGCGCTCTGAACGGCGAACGAACGTCCGACGCATTCGTACACGATGTCGGCACCGAGGGAGGCCGTCGGTCAGAGTCTTGATCAATTGATCGGCTCCCTCGCCGGGCGCCACTGCGTGATGCGCGCCGAGTTCGAGAGCGAGATCACGGCGACGCTCGTTCGGCTCGACAACCACGACGACACCGGCGCCAGCAGCTCGCACCCACTGCATGGTCCCGAGTCCGATGGGACCGGCCCCCTGAACCACCGCGACATCACCACTGCGCAGGAGACTTCGACGTACAGCGTGAAAGGCGACAGTCGCTGGCTCGACTTGAGCCGCCTGTTCGTCGGAGAGACGTGGATCGGCCCTCACCACTCGATCCTTGGAGACGGCGATCCGCTCGGCGAATCCTCCATGCGGTGGTGCCAGCGGATCTCGTCCGAGAGCCGAGACGAAAGCGACCTGGCAGTGATCGCTTTGGCCGGCGCGGCACGCCGCACACCGTCCACAGATCGGAGCAATACCAACCACCACTCGATCTCCGACGTCGAGACCGCGAACCCCGTCCCCGCATTCGGACACGTGCCCCACCCACTCGTGACCGCAAATCGCCGGGTTGTACGGAGACCCACTCTGATACGCGTGCACGTCGGTTCCGCAGATCCCACAAAACGAGACGTCGACGACGACTCCACCTTCGGCCGCGCGTGGGTCGGGAAACTCGATCAACTCCAAAGTCTCTCGACCGGTGATCAATGCCGCTTGCATTCGCCCTCCCGTGTGTCCTCGGTTCCGAGCGTAGGCGACCGACGACGTAATGTCGGCTGTCACCACCGATGAAGGAGGACCCATGGCACTCATCGCCATCGAAGCAGCCATTCGTATCAACGACCCGAGCCGTCGAGACGCAGCCGTGGAGGCGTCGATCCCTTTTCAGAAGGGCACTCGAGACGACGAACCAGGGTGTCTCGTCTACTGCTTCGCGGCCGATCCGGTGGAACCTGACCTCATCCAGGTCTACGAGCTGTGGCAGGACGAGGCGACTCTGGCCGCTCACTTCGATCACCCCAACTACCACGGCATGCGCGAACTCCTCGGAACCTTCGGACTGAAGTCCGCCGAGAGTCGCAAGCACCGAATCGACGCGACTGCACCGGTCTACGGCCCCGACTTCAAGGCGCGAGCTACTTTCGACTGAACGTCAGGACGACGTCTGCTCCTTGGCCCACCGATAGTCGGCCTTCCCGGATGGACTCCGGTAGATCTCGGGAACGAACACGACTCGTCGTGGGGCCTTGTAGTCGGCGATCGACTTCTTCACGTGCGCGATCACCGCATCTTCGTCGAGAGTCGAGCCGTTCGTGCGGGAGACGACAAGACCCACGATTTCACCGAAGCGCTCGTCAGGCAGACCGACCGCCACGCAGTCGACTACTTCATCATGTGATCGCGCCGCCACCTCGACCTCTTCGGGATAGATCTTCTCTCCTCCAGAATTGATGCACACCGAGCCACGGCCGAGCAACTGAACGGTTCCGTCGGCGTCGATGATCGCGTAATCACCTGGGATCGAATAGCGAACTCCGTCGATCTCGCGGAACGTACGGCTCGTCTTCTCGGGATCGCCGAAGTAACCATCGGGCATCGATCCGGCCGCCGCCAACACTCCTGATCGTCCCGACCCGAACGGGATCTTCTCCCAGGTGACGTCGTCGAACAACACAGTGTTCGGAGTCGCCATGAACTTCGCGGTGTCAACGGGATCCTGACCAGGCATCGTCATCGCCACGGCGAACGGCCCACCTTCGGAAGCCCCGATCATGTCGAGAACGACTGCATTGGGCGATCGCGCCATCAACGCACGTTTCGATTCGCTCGACAACGTCGCTCCTGTCGACACGATCCGCCCGAGTGACACCAAGTCGTACGCTCGACCTTCGTCCTCGACACGTTCCATCTCGGCGATGATCGGTCGCGCGAAAGCATCACCCACGATCGAGATCTGGGACACTCGTTCCCTCTCGACCAACGTGAGCATTTCCGCCGGATCGAACCGTCGCCCAGAAAGCAAAACGACCGTTCCTCCAAGAACGAAGGTCGAGAAAGCAAGGAACATCGCCGTGCCATGCATGAGCGGTGGAGCAGTCATGTTCACTGGCCCTCGACCCGACTTCTGCAAGTCGACAGCTACCCGAGCGACTTCTTCTGGAGTTTCGGGAACGTCGAGCCCCAACGTCGCGTATCCCGTGAACGCGAGAGCACCGAAGAGACCTCGATGACTCCACACGACCCCCTTGGGAAGACCTGTCGTTCCTCCCGTGTAGAGAAGCAGCGAATCGGAACCCGAGCGTGCGATACGCGGCATCGGTTGGCTCTCGCTCATCGCACGCTCGTAGGCGACTGCACCGATAGCCGGAGTCTCGTCACCGACTTCGATCAGAACTTTCAGTTCGGGCATGTGCACCCGAACCTCGTCGACGACCTCTCGAAACGCTGCGTGATACACGAGGGCGGTCGATCCCGAGTCGGTCAGCACGTGAACGATTTCGGGCGCCTTGTACCGGTAATTCACGTTCACCGTGCTGGCACGAACCTTGAACGCGGCATACGCCGACTCGAGATACTCGGGGCAATTGAACATCAGCTGGGCGACCTTGGCATCGTGGCCGATCCCCGCTCGGTCGAGGTAATCGGCCAATCTCGATGCCCGATCGTCGAGAGACCGCCACGTCATGTGCTGTTCACCGATGACGACAGCGGTGTGGTCGGGCTGTGCGTCAGCCAATGCCTCCCACAACGTCGCCCAGTTCTCGTCGAGCACGTCAGCCCTCCGGAATACGAAATGGCGCCAGCTCGGAGAGATCCCGCCCATCGGCGACAAGACCGTGGGAGATCACGTCGTCGATGTGCCGATGAATAAGTCTCATACGCGCTTCTTGGTACGCGCCGAACGACACTCCCTGTTTGGCTCGCTTGGCCGTCATCTTGAGACCGAGCTGGACCTTGGGAAGGTTCTCCATGTCCTGTTCGAAGACGTCGGCGAGTCCACCCATCCCCTCGGCCTCCCGCCAGGACTGCTCGAGGCGAAGGCGCTGGATGGGCGCTGGAGCGGGCCGATCCTCACCGTCGGGAACCGGCATCATGCGGATGACGTCCATGAAACACGTGTCGGGGGTCGGGCCCGGTCTCCAGCGGTACACGAGCGACTGTCCGACCCCAGCCCACGGCGCGAATGCAGGGAACAAGTGGTACAGGTGAGCGTCGAGCATCTCGGAATCGGACACGGTCGACAAGTCCACCTTGAAGATCGGAGCCATCGCGGAGCGGAACACTTCGGCGACCACTTCGCGGGCGGTCTTGCCTTCGGGAACTTCGATCGCACCTTTGCTCGATCGAGCCGAGAAAGCCATGTAGGCGTCGGCGACCTGCTGTTCGGACAATGGCCCAAGGTGCGGACTTTGAATTCCGAATCCGTTGACGAATCGCGTCACGAAGGGCGACTCCTCCCAGATGGAGTACTCACTGTTCGCATCGCCCGCGAATTCGAGGATCTGCGGATGGGTTGCGATCACGTGGTAGCCCTCGGCGAAGGCCTCCATCACCACCTTCCAGTTCGCCGGCACTTCCTTGACGGCGTGAAATGCCTTGTAGCGGTTGGCCATGGCGAAATCTCGCCCGAAGTGTTCGACCATCTTCTTGGCGACCTCGTTGAACGGTGCCGCCTGCGGATCGAGATTCACGAAGACGAAGCCACACCATTCGGCCACCTGCGCCTCCGGGAGGCACGAATCGGGGTGCCCGAACACTTGGGGGAAATCCCATTCGGCGGGCAATTCCACGAGAACTCCGTCGAGATCCCATCGCCAACCGTGGAACGGACAACGGAACGACGCGACACGTCCGTCGTCGGTCCGAAGTTTGGTGCCACGGTGCAAGCACGAATTGTGAAACGCCTTGATGGCCCCTTCTCTCGTCCGTACGACCAGCAAGGACTGATCGGCGACGTCGTACACCACGTGGTCGCCCGGATCGCGCAGTTCGTCGACATGACAGGCCATCTGCCACGTCGACGTCCACATGTATTCGTTCTCGAGTGCGGCGAAGGAGTGGTCGGTGTATCGCGTCTTCGGAACGTCGACCAAGCCTTGGGGCACGTACGAGCTGTCGAGAAGTGATTTCGGCACCGTGCGCGTATCGGCCGCGAGCAGATCCTGGACACTCGGTCCCGCACTACGTGCTTCGCCGACCCGGCTGTCAATCGATGTCATGATCAGCCGCCAGTCGCCTTCTCGAACAGCTCTTTTGCGGTCTTGTAATCGGCTTTCCCGTTCGGCGCACGCGGCACAGTCTCCAGAATCACGAGTTCCTTGGGCACCTTGTAACTCGACAGACGCCCCTTGGTGTACGCGATCACTGCATCGCCAGAAACGGACTCGACTCCATTGGCCAACGACGCGACCCCGACGACTCGTTGGCCGTATTTCTCGTCGGTCACCCCGAACACCAAGCAGTCGGCGATGGATTCGTGAGTCTTGACCGCCTCTTCGACTTCCTCGGGGAACACCTTCTCGCCGGCGGTGTTGATGCAGTTCGATCCTCGTCCGAGCAGAGTGATCGTCCCATCAGCTTCCACGATCGCCATGTCGCCCGGGAAGCTGTATCGAACACCCTTGATCTCGCGGAACGTCCGAGCGGATTTCTCGGGGTCCTTGTAGTAACCGAGGGGCACATTCGGACCGCTCACTGCCACGATGCCCGTCTGTCCGGATCCGGGGACCACTTCTTCGTCATCGGGACCGAACACCTTGGTGTTCGGCATGGCACCGAACT
This sequence comes from Acidimicrobiia bacterium, assembly GCA_009923785.1. Lineage (GTDB taxonomy): Bacteria > Actinomycetota > Acidimicrobiia > Acidimicrobiales > Ilumatobacteraceae > Casp-actino8. Next base: position 43,697 of record RFSV01000004.1, read on the forward strand.
TTGCCGTCGTGTTGACGTTGTCCTTGGTGGCCACCGTCTGCGCCATTCCACCTTCGCTCGATCCGAGGATGTCCATCACCATCGCGCCCGGCATGTGTTCGAAGATTCCGGCTTTGACGTCGGCCGAGAACATCGCTCCGGTCGACACGATGGTGGTCACTGATGACGTGTCGTACGGAGTACCACTATCGGCCTTTTCGCGCAGTGCGTTCATCATCGGTCGGGCGAATGCATCGCCGACGATCACCAACGTGGCCACCCGGTGCCGTTCGATGGCACGGAACATCTCGTGAGCGTCGAACGATCGACCCTCGAGTAGCACGACCTTTCCAGCCATGAGGTGAGGAAGCAGCGCTCCGAGCCACACCCCCGTACCGTGCATGAGGGGACAGGCCGGAATGGCGACCGGTTGCCCCATCGCCTGGTGAACGACGGTCGCCGTTCCGACGACCTCATCGACCGATTCGAACGGGCCGCGGCCCATCGGTCCGGTGTAGAACCCGAGGAAGCCATCGGTGAACGGGCCGGTTTCGTACATCACCCCTTTGGGCATTCCGGTCGTTCCACCGGTGTACAGCATGTAGACGTCCGAAGGCTCGCGTCTCTGCGAGGGTGCTGGTTCGTGCGCAGCGATCACGTCGGCCCATTGACGAGCACCTGGAACGTTGGCTGACGGTCCGTCGGGCACCTCGATCAACAACTTGAGTTTCGGCAGGCGTTCCCGAACCCGTCCGATTCGATCGCCAAGACTCGAGTGGAACACCACCGCCTCGCAGTCGGAATTGTCGAGCAAATACCACAGTTCGTCGTCGAGATACCGGTAGTTCACATTGACCGGCGTGACACGGGATTTGAAAGCCGCGTACTGGGTCATCAGGTACTCCGGGCAGTTGTACATGAACATGCCCACCTTCGAATCGAGCCCCATCCCGACTGCGCTGTAGGCGCTGGCCAGGCGAGCCGACGTCGAATCGAATTCACCCCAACTGACGTCTCGATCCCCGTAGGACACCGCCGTCTCCTGCGGAAATGCTGCCGAGTGACCCTCGAAAATGTCGGCGAAGTGCAGACCCACGAACTCCCCCCTTACTCTGTCGTCCCCCGACGACACGATCCGATCGTAGTCGGAGTCTGGACGGAAGTGATCATCCGGTCAATAATGATCTGATGACCGCCGTCGAACCACGTCCATCTCGATCACCGGGAATCACGTACCAAGAGCTCCTCGACCGCGACTCGCATCCGGTTCCTGACGTTCTGCGTTGGCAAGCACCACCAGCTTTCGGGTCGGCCGACGTCTCGATCGAGCGCTACGTGTCGCGCGAGTGGCACGAACGTGAACGTGAGCTTCTGTGGAAGAAGGTGTGGCAGTTCGCCTGTCGCCTCGAGCAGATTCCCGAAACTGGAGACCACGTCGTCTACGAGATCGCCGGACTGTCGTACGTCGTGATTCGCCAAGCTGACGGGTCCGTGAAGGCGTTCCCCAACGCGTGCCTACACCGCGGACGACAACTGAAAGACCACGACGGCCACGCCTCCGAATTGCGTTGCCCCTTCCACGGCTTCTGCTGGAAGATCGACGGACAACTCTCCGATGTTCCCGCCCAATGGGACTTCCCTCACGTCGAGGAGCGTCGCGACTCCGACTTCGCCCTTCCTGAGTGCAAGGTGGGTATCTGGGCCGGTTTCGTCTTCATCAATCCCGATTCTTCGTGCGCCTCATTCGAAGACTTCGTCGCTGGCCTCGACGAGCACTTTCACATCTGGGATCTCGAGAATCGTTACATCGAGGCTCACGTCACCAAGGTCATCGAAGCGAATTGGAAAGTTGCTCAAGAAGCCTTCTGCGAGGCGTATCACGTCAACGCCACGCATCCTCAGATCCTCTATTACCTCGGCGACACCAATTCACAGGTCGACGTCTGGGAGAACTTTTCGCGCGTCATCACGGCAGGGCTCACTCCTAGCCCTCATCTCTGGTACGCGGTCTCCGAAGAGGAGATGCTTCGGTCGATGCTGGACGTGAGAGTCGATCAAGCGAGCCCGCTGCCGATTCCTCCTGGAGGTTCAGCCCGAGAGATCGCCGCGGCATCGGCACGTGAACGGTGGCGACCGGTTGTTGGCGATCGGGTCGACCGCATGAGTGACGCCGAGATGATGGACAGTATCGACTACACAGTTTTTCCGAACTTCCACCCTTGGGGAGCGTTCAATCGCATCGTTTATCGATTCCGGCCCAATGGAGACGACCACCGATCGTCCGTCATGGAAGTGATGTTCCTGTCGCCATTCGACGGCGAGCGCCCGGCCAATGCCTCACGTCGAGATCTCGGAGTCGAGGAGTCGTGGACGACGGCCCCCGAGCTCGGCATGCTCGCCAAGGTTTTCGATCAAGACGTGTTCAACATGGCGAAAGTACAAAAAGGACTGGAGACCACCTCGAAGCCGGGTGTCACCCTCTCGAACTATCAAGAGGCGAAAGTTCGGTGGTTCCATCAGATTCTCGACCGCTGGATGGAGGACGCCCGCTGATGCTCGGAATCGTTCACCCGTTCACGAAGGCTCTCTACGAACAAGACGGCCACGGGCACATCAAGGTCACTCTCGACGGGCGTTGGGGCCTCTTCACCTCCGGCGGCCGTTACTTGGAAGGCGAGATTCGAGAATGCGACCCGCAGATGTGCGGCTGGGTCGGGGGCCCACAAGTCGTCAACCACCGCGTCAACCTCGAACCCGACGAATGATCGACGTCGGGGTCGTGACCGGCGGCCATCCGTTCGTGGCCGAAGCATTCTTCGAAATTTTCGCATCGTTCGACGACATCCAATGGCACGCTCTCGAGACTCCGGAGATCGGACACGACGTGTTGGTCTTCTACGACATGCCGGGGTTGACGTTCACCAGAGGTGAACCGCCTGTGCTGTTTCCCCATCCGCCCGATCAGGTGACCGAGACTTTCGACGCGCTAGCGAACGACGGAACTGGCCTCGTGTTCCTTCATCACGCCATCGCTTCGTGGCCAGCCGAGGAATGGTTCGCCGACATGGTGGGGGGACGATTTCACTACCAACCCGGAAAGTGGCGAACAGTCGAGTACCCCGACTCGGGATACCTCTTCGACGTGACCCACCGAGTCGAGGTGCTGGACGTCGATCACCCGGTGTGCGACGGACTCGGCACCTCGTTCTCGTTGACCGACGAGCTCTACTGCTTTCCCGTCGACGAGTCATCGGTTCATCCCCTCATGGCAACCGATTTTCCCGTCGACGATTGTTCACGCTTCTATTCGGCTGACTCGGCGATCAGAGGACGGCGAAACGACAACACCGGCTGGACTCATCCGACCGGAAGTCGTCTCGTGGCGTGGGCGAAAACCCACGGACGCGCTCCTCTGGTGTACCTGCAGTTCGGTGACGGGCCGGTCACCTACGCCGACCCCATGTTTCGACGTTGTCTCCACAATGCCATCACGTGGACGTCGTCCGACGAGGCTCGGAACTGGGTCAGGACCACGAATCCCAACGTATGAACTTCTCGGCCGGAACCCGCTTGGCCACCTTGAAGTCCGTCCCGACCGTGTAGGCCACTGGGAAGAGACCCGCCTGCGTGTAGTGATCGAACGGAATGCCCAATAGATCCGCGGCTTCCTTTTCGTGAGGAAGATGCAAGGTGGTCCACGCCGAACCCATCCCCCGCTCCCGCAGGGCGAGCATGAAGCTCCAGACGGCCGGCAACAGGGATCCCCACGAAGACGCCTGCCGGAAAGTCGGAGTATCGGTGTCGAGCCGACCGGCGATCAGCGGAATCAACAGCACTGGAACGCGGTCGAGAACATCGGCCAGATATTTCGCCGAGTCGAGAATCCTCTCGCCCTGATCATCACCCTTGGCGCGATTGGGATCGTTGATGTAGGGGTAGAAGTTGGCGCGATACATCTCGGCCAGAGCGGTCTTCTTCGCTTGGTCTTCGACGAAGAGCCATCGCCACCCTTGCATGTTCGAGCCAGTCGGCGCTTGATGGGCGACCTCGACGCACTCGACAAGAACGTCGCGCTCGACCGGACGGTCGAGATCGAGACGCTTACGCACCGACCGGGTGGTCGTCAACACTTCGTTGGCCGTCAATCCCAATTGCATGTGGTTCTCCTCATTCGCTCGCTTGGGCTCGCGACTTCATCCATTCGCTCGTCGCCTTCCCCATCTTGGTCCCGTCGTAACCGATTCGTTGCGTCGGAGCAACCTTCAGGATCACCCGGCGAGGCGAATCGAGAAAATCGCGGAATGCATCGGCACGTGGACCGGACCCGAGGATCGCTTCGGCGAGAGCCGGATAGAACCAGTCTTTGGTGGCCTGATCGTCGAGAACTTCGCACGTCCCTTTCCATGTGACGGTCATGTTCCGAGGAAGAGCCGTTCCGGTCGAGGTGACGACGATGCACACGCGCGGATCACGCCGAACCGCCGAGATACGTGCTCGCTGAGACGATGCCGTCAACCAGAAATGACCGTCTCTCCAGACGTAGGACATGATCACCCCGACCGGCCAGCCCTCCTTGTTCGACCAGATGAAGGTGCACTCGTTGTGACCGAGAAGGAGTTGCTCCTCGATGTCGTCGTCGAGTCCGAAGACCGTGACGTCCTCATAGTTCTCGGGGTGATCGCTCATGTCAGCGTGTCCTCTCGTGATGCCGGGGCGAATTGCCCCGTGTTGGCCGTGATTCCTCCGTCGACCGGGATCACGGCCCCGGTCACGAAACTCGCCGCTTCCGACACGAAGAATTCGACGACGGCTGCGACTTCGTCGGCGCGGCCCCATCGCTGCATCGGCACTGCTCGCGCCAGCGACTGGTGGACGGCCGGTACTGCCTTGATCCCGGCGGTCATACCTGTTTCGGTCGGGCCGGGACACACGGCGTTGACGGTGATCCCGTCGCGCGCGAGTTCGAGTGCGGCGGCACGAGCCAAGTTGATCGCTCCCGCCTTGGCCGAGTTGTAGGGCCACATCCCCGGATCGGCAGCGATCCCCGAGGTCGAGGCTGTAACCACGATTCGTCCGGCACCGCGTCTCCGCAACGCAGGAACGGTGGCCCTGATCCCGAGCAGCACAGCTCGGACGTTGACCTCCCACGTCCGATCGAAAACGTCGAGCGGAACCTCGAGCAGATCACCGCTCGCTGGAACACCGGCGTTCAAGACGACAGCGTCGAGACCGCCGAAGTCCGTTTCGGCGCATTCGACGGCCTCGCGATTCACGTCCTCTCGAGTCACGTCCCCGCGAACGATCCTGAGCGACGGCGTGACGTCGAGATCTCCCGGGTCGCGATCGACGACGACGACTGACCCTCCCGAGGCGACGAGGCGTTCCACGGTTGCTCGACCGATACCCGATCCTCCGCCGGTCACGATCGTCACTCTCGACACGGTCGAACCCTAGGCCATCGCGGGTGTCGATCGAACGGTCCACCGAATCGGCAGCGTCGTCAAACCGCGAAGAATGAACGGGAAGTTGACTTCGACGTCCCCAACCAATTCGACGGTTTCGAAGGTGGCCAACATGGCGCGTAGGGCGAATCTCGCCTCGTGGCGAGCAAGAGCATTGCCGATGCAATGGTGCACTCCCCATCCGAAGGCCAGATGTGGTCGACCACCTGACGCGAAGCGATCGAGCACGATGTCGTCGGGTCGATCCCAAACACGGGGGTCACGATTGGCGGCCGCGAACAACATCTGAACCTTGGATCCGGCGTCGATCTCGACGTCGGCAAGGGCGCAGGGATTCTCGTTGGTACGAAAGAGACCCTGCACCGGGGAGTCGAAGCGCAAGAACTCTTCCACTGCCGAATCGATCAGGGTCGGATCGGCCCTCAGCTCGTCCACGAGACGTGGATTCATGATCAAGCGATACAGCATGAGTGAAATGAGGCTGGCCGTGGTCTCGTGTCCGGCCACCAGAATCTGCTGGCTGAGGCGTCGCACCTCACCATGGGACAGTTCGCCGGCGACGTGGGCCTTCGTCATGACCGAGACGAGATCATCGGGCGGCTCACCACCCTCGCTCAGTATCCGACGCCGATCCTCCACCAGTCGATCGACGATGCGATAGATACCGACGTTCGCTCGCTCGACGAGTTCGAGATCACCCCCTCCGAGACCGTTGACGATGTCGTCGGACCACTCCCCGAACTTGTCTCGGTCCTCAGGCTCGACTCCCAGCAACTCGGCGATCACTTCGGCCGGAAAAGGAAACGAGAAAAGTCGTACGAAGTCTCCTTCTCCGTCTCGAGAGAACGCCTTCGTCCAGAGTCTGTTCCCGATCTCGTCGATCCCTTCGGACAGTGACGCGATTGCGGCGGGACGGAAGCCGTCCTGAAGAACTCGTCGCTGACGGCGATGATCGGGGTCGTCCGCCGAACCGAGCACTCCCCCGACCTGCTCGAAGACACCAGGGCCCCGTCCGTTTCGCCATTGTTCGGGATCGAGGAGTGCCGCCAACACGTCGGCGTGGCGCGAGACCACGAAGAACGGAGGTTCGAAACTCTCTTCGCGATGGACCGGACAGAACTCGAGAAGGTGACGATGCCCGTCCGATGGCTCGAGATCGTTGGCTCGCTCCAGATGTGAGTAGGCCATCGAGATGCGGTCAGTAAGGGAGGGTGCCGCCGTCGACGGGGAAGAGACAGCCCGTCATGTTCTTGGCTGCGTCGCTCGCCATCAGAACTGCTACGGCGGCGACCTCCTCGACCTTGTTGGGTCGCTTGATCGACGACTCCGAACAGAAGAGATCGATCAATGCCTCGTACGAGCCGACTCCCATCGCCTGGGCCGAGGCGGGGCCGGTCTCTCGCACGATGTCGGTTTCGATGATCCCAGGAAGAATCGCATTCACCGTGATCCCGAGGGTTCCGACCTCGTGCGCTGCCGACTTCACGAGGCCGTTGACGGCATGCTTCGTCGCCACGTACCCGGGGAGCCCCGGCTTGCCCAATTTTCCTTCGACCGAAGAAGTCACGATGATCCGACCCGACTGCCGGGGGATCATGTGCTGAAGTGCACGCCTCATTCCCCAAAAGACGTGATTGAGATTCCAATCGACCTCGAGTTCCCATTCCTCATCGGTCATTTGGAAGACGGGAGCCGTGGCCTGAACGCCACCCGAGTTCAGACAGCAGATGTCGAGTCGACCGAACTTTTCGATCGTGAAATCGACCAGCCCCTCCACCACGTCCTGCTTCGACGAGTCGCCAGGGAAAAAGGCTGCCCGGTCACCCGCCCCCATCTCTTGTAGGCAGGCCGCTCCCTTTGCGGGATCACGGCCGTTCACGACCACCATCGCTCCCTCGCCGAGGAACGCGTCGGCCATTGCCCGTCCGATACTGCGCGTTCCTCCGGTGATGCAGGCGACTTTTCCGTCCAACTTGCCCATGTCTGTCCTCTCTTTCGAAACTCGCCTCGACCACGCGCGCCCGTCAGTAGGGCGACGTTCCTCCGTCGATCGAGATCAATGAACCAGTGATTCCCGCTCCGGCATCGGAAGCGAGCAAAACGGCGACGTTCGCCACGTCCTCCACTTCGTTGATCCGTTTGATCGCCGAATCGGCTGCGAACTGAGCCAACAACTCGTCGTAGGTCAACCCCATGGCAGCCGCCGCACCGGCACCGCCCTCTTTCACGATGTCCGTCTCGATCACTCCGGGACACAGTGCATTCACCGTGATTCCGAGGGGGCCAACTTCCTTGGCCGCCGACTTCGTCAGACCGTTGACCGCGTGCTTGGCGACGACGTACGACGACAGACCCGGTTTGCCGACCTTTCCTTCGACCGACGAGATATTGATGATGCGACCTGACTGTTGGGGAATCATGTAGGAAAAGGCGCGTCGCATGCACCAGAAGGAATGCCACAGGTTCCACCGAAGCGCGTCTTCGAGGGGCTCGTCGGGCAGTTCGGCGATCGGAGCGAAGTCGGCCGCTCCACCGGCGTTGGCGACGAGAATGTCGATGCGACCGAAGTGCGACACCGTCCCGTCGACCACTGCCTCGCACACCTCGCGAGTCTTCACGTCGCCGGCGATGAAGTGAACTCGATCACCGGCGCCGAGCTCTTTCATGGTGCGATCGGCTTTGGCCGGATCACGACCATTCACCACCACACGCGCGCCCTCGTCGAGAAAGGCCCGCGCGATGCCGAGGCCTATTCCTCGCGTCCCACCCGTGACACACGCGACCCGACCGTCGAGAACTCCCATGACGCCCCCTTTTTTTGCCAACGTTCGACCCCCCGAACGTCCTCCTCACCCTAGTTGGCGCGAAGCCGGGTCGAAGCAGTCAGCGCGTCACGTGAGGCACGAACGAGATTCCTCCGGCCATCAACGCTTTGGCGGCATCGACCCCTCGACGATGGGCCCGTAAGTCGTCCGACATGGCATCGGACAGGCCGACCAAGAGGATTGCGATCAGCGACAACACCGGCCCTCGAGCCGAGGGCGGCACCTCCCCGTCGGAGACTGCCTGATCGACCATGTCACGAAAGAAGACATCGATGGTCCGACTTGCCTCCGGGAGGGCGCGTCCGATTTCGTCGTGCCGCCGTTCGTCGATGCGGAACGCAGCGAGGAACTGTGCCAGCGAAGGATCTTCCGAATTCATCCGGTGGGATTCGTCGAGGACGGCGCCCAGTCGTTCGACCAGCGAACTGCAACCCGTGCACGCGGCGCGGAACCTCGCCTCGACGCTGATCTCCGTTCTCAGGAGGACCGCCACGTACAGATCCGCTTTCGACGGGAAGTAGTGGTACAGGGCCGCCGTCGTGATTCCCGCTTCCGTGGCGATATTGCGGTTGGTCGTGTTCTCGTATCCGAGCACGGCGAATTCCCGTCGGGCCACATCGAGGATTCGGACTCTGGTTTCCTCGGAATCCGTCGACGGCGGACGGCCTAGCCGACGCGTCGATCCCCCAGTCCTCCCCATACCTCGATTATGACCCAACCCGGGGCTCGGTACCGATACTGATCCGTCGATCAATTACGGTTGAAGTGTGAGCTCAGCCGCCATTCCCTCTCTCGAAGACTTCACCCGAGACGCCAAGTCCTGGCTCGAAGAGAACGCCGAATACCGAACCAGCGGCACCGACGACAAAGACATCGTGTGGGGAGACGGCGAATTCTCGGTCTCCGTCTTTCACTCGTTGTCGTTCGACGAGGAACAGGCCCTTCTTCGCCGCGGCATGGACTGGATCCAAAAGAAGGCCGAGAAGGGCTATCACGCGATCACGGCACCGATCGAGTACGGAGGCCTCGCACTCCCCCGTGCGTATTCACGGGCATTCAGCAAGCTCGAGTCGCAGTTCCAGACGCCGACCGGACACGAAACACTGTCGGTCACCGTCGGACTGATCGCTCCGACCATCGAACTGTTCGGTACTCCCGAGCAGAAGTCCGAATACGTTGCGCGCTTCATGGCCACGAGAGACCTGTGCTGCCAACTCTTCTCCGAGCCCGGCGCCGGCAGCGATCTGGCCTCGTTGGCGTGTCGAGCCGATCGGGATGGCGACGAGTGGGTTCTGAACGGTCAGAAGGTCTGGAGTTCCGGGGCCCAGTTCTCGGCCTTCGGTGAACTCATCGCTCGCAGCAACGTCGATATTCCAAAGCACAAAGGGATGACGGCGTTCATCATTCCCATGGATCTGCCCGGCATCGAGATTCGCCCGATCAAACAGATGAGCGGCGGGTCGTCGTTCAACGAGGTCTTCTTCAACGACGTTCGCATTCCCGACACCATGCGACTCGGCCCCGAGGGTGAGGGATGGAAGGTCGCTCTCACCACTCTTGGTTTCGAACGCGATCACAGTGGCGACGGGGGTGGCGGAGGTTCCCGTGTCGGAGGATCGTGGCGACAGCTACTGGCGACCGCTCGAGCCTTCGGCGCAACAGCCGATCCGGTGATGCGTCAGGAACTGGCCAAGGCCTACTCCCATTTCCGAATCGAGGGGTTCGTCAACCGAAGAGCCGCCGACATCCGGAGATCCGGAGCGGCTCCCGGCCCTGAAGGCTCGCTCGGCAAACTCGTGTGGACCGAGGGAATGCGTCTCGTGAGTGACGTGGTCTCCCAGATCCTCGGCCCGTCGCTGGTGGCCGACACCGGCGAATGGGGAACCTTCGCCTGGGGTGAGCACGTTCTCGGAGCGCCTGGCTATCGCATCGCCGGGGGGTCCGACGAGACGCAGAGGAACATCATCGGAGAACGAGTTCTCGGACTTCCTGGTGACGTCCGGGTCGACAAGGATCTACCGTGGAAGGACACGAAGCGCTGACCCGACAGGGGTCGGCAGAATTTCGTCGTCGTTCCGAGACTTCAACAACACAAGGGGGACATCATGGATCTAGGCCTGTCAGGAAAGAAGGCTCTCGTCACCGGCTCGACCAAGGGTCTCGGACGAGCCATCGTCGAGACACTTCTGGCCGAAGGCGCATCGGTTGCGATCTGCGCCCGTAACGCTGACGAAGTCGCCGCTGCTGTCTCCGAACTCTCGGCGAAGGGAACTGTCGTCGGATCAGCCGTCGATGCCGGTGACTCGGCGTCACTGCGAGCCTGGGTCGAATCCTCGGCCGCCGCTCTGGGAGGGATCGACGTCTACGTCCACAACACCTCGGGAAAGCCGGCCCGCAAACTCGAGGCCTGGATCAACAACTTCAACATCGATCTCATGGCCTTGGTTCACGGAGTCGAAGCGGCGACTCCACATCTCGCCAACGGCGGCGGAGCGGTCGTCAGCATCGGAACGACGGCCACCGCCGAACATTTCGGTAGCGGCTCGGGCAGTTACAGCGCGTTCAAGTCTGCGGTGACCAACTGGACCCTCGGCCAAGCCCAGGTGCTCGGAGCACAAGGCGTGAGATGCAATGTGGTGTCACCCGGGCCGATCTTCGTCGAAGGTGGCGACTGGGACATGATCAAGCAGCACATGGCTCCGTTCTTCGAGTCGACCGAGAAGGCCCACCCCGGTGGACACATGGGACTTCCCGCCGACGTGGCCAATGCAGTCGCGTTCTTGGTCAGTGATCGCGCCAAACACGTCAACGGTGTCAATCTCACGGTCGACGGCGGCTTCCTGAAGCGCGTCGATTTCTGAGCGCGTCGGACGACGCACGATCATGAGCCAACCCGGACACCGCATCGACGTCACGCTCGTCGCCGGCGGCAAGTATCACGACATCGACTTCGCACGACGCGAACTTCTCGGACTCCTCGCCGAGCACGATGAGTTTCGCGTCCGGGTTCAGCCCGACTACGAGGACACCTCGGGCATCGAAGCGTCGACGATCCTCGTCTCGTACACCTGTGACGTCCGGCCGTCGGAAACGGCCCAGCGTGCCATCCGGTCATGGATCGAGGGCGGCGGTCGGTGGGTGGCCCTCCACGGGACCAATTCGGCCCTGACACTCGGCGGACCGAACGGTGTCGACTCACCGAGAGTCTTCCCCCTGTGGGCCGACACACTCGGCAGTCAGTTCGTGGCTCATCCGCCCATCCAGCCGTACACAGTGCAGATCACCGATCCGTCGAACTGGTTGGTCGCCGACATCGAACCCTTCGAGACCGATGACGAGCTCTACCTCAGCGAGTACGCCGATCGCGAGGCACTTCATGTCCTCTTGCACACTGAATGGCAGGGAGACGCCGCCGGTTTCGTCGAACACGATTGGACGTCGTGCGATCCTCGGCATCCGATCATGTACCTTCGTCGACTCGGTGCCGGTGCTGTTCTCTACAACACTCTTGGCCACTGCCGCGGGCACTACGACATGGCACCCGTCCTCGACTACTACCCGCGAATCGAGCGTTGTTCGTGGGAGAAACCCGCCTACTACGAATTGCTTCGACGTTCCTTGCGATGGGCCCGCGGGCTCGATGCCTGACTCCCTTCACCCACTCGACCGATCACCACGAGGAATCACATGAACATCTCCCCCGAGGTCCAGTTCGATCTCCACCGCCGTATGGTGCGAATCAGACTCTTCGAAGAGGCGGCCGGCCGTCTCGCCGAAGCGGCCAAGCTCCCTGGCTTCCTGCATCTCTACGTCGGAGAAGAGGCGGTCGCGGCCGGGGTGTGCGCGGCGCTCAACGACGACGACCACATCACTTCGACTCACCGAGGCCACGGGCATCTCGTGGCCAAGGGCGGCGACCTGAACCGCATGATGGCCGAACTCATGGGCAAGTCGACCGGCTACTGCAAAGGCAAGGGCGGTTCGATGCACATCAGCGATCTGTCGCTCGGCATGCTCGGCGCCAACGGAATCGTCGGCGCTGGTTCCCCGATCGCCGTCGGGGCGGCCTTCGCCAATCGCTACCGCAAGAAGGGCCAAGTCGCCGTTGCGTTCTTCGGTGACGGTGCCACCAACATCGGGGCGTTTCACGAGGCCGCCAACATGGCCTGCGCGTTGCACCTTCCGATCGTCTTCGCCTGCGAGAACAACGAATACGGCGAGTTCACCCCGAGAGATCAAACGATGGCCATCACCGACATCGTCGATCGAGCGGCGGGCTACGGCATGCCCGGTGTGATCGTCGACGGCATGGATGCCATCGCGGTTCACGAGGCAACCCTCGAAGCAGTCGAGCGGGCACGCGCTGGTGGCGGACCTTCTCTCATCGAGGCCAAGACATACCGCTTCTACAACCACCACGGCGTGCAGAACCTCGGCTTGAAGTACCGCTCCGACGACGAAGTCGCAAGGTGGAAAGAGCGCGATCCGATCTTCACACTCGAGGATCGGATGATCGAGAACAAGGTCGCTACTCGACAGCAGTTCGACGACATTTGGGCCGACTGGCGTGCCGCGATCGACCGAGCGATCCAGTTCGCCGAAGAGAGCCCGCTACCGACTCCTGATCAGGTCCTGGTCGATGTGTACACCACAGGAGGTGCCCGATGAGCGAGGAACGCAAGCTCGCCTATGTCATGGCGTTCAACGAGGCAGTGAGTCAGGCGATGGAGGCCGACCCCGACGTGTTCTGTGCCGGCGAGGACATCGGCGCCTTCGGAGGTGTCTTCGGAACGTTCGGAGGCCTCCAGGCCAAGTTCGGCACCGATCGCGTCGTCGACACCCCGATCAGCGAACAAGCCATCGTCGGGTTGGGTGTCGGAGCCGCCGCCACGGGACTGCGGCCGATTGTCGACCTCATGTTCATGGACTTCATCTGCGTCGCCATGGATCAGATCGTCAACCAGGCCGCCAAGCTGAAATACATGTTCGGTGGGGAAGCCACTCTTCCGCTCACGATCACGACCGCCGGCGGCGGCGGTTTGTCGGCTGCTGCGCAGCACAGCCAGTCACTCGAGGCGATTCTGTGCCATATCCCCGGCTTGAAAGTCGTCTACCCCTCCACGCCCTACGACATGAAGGGTTTGATGATGGCGTGCATCCAAGAGGACAACCCGACGGTGATGGTCAAGCACAAGCGATTGCTCGGTATGAGCGGTCACGTGCCGGTCGAGCCGTACTCCATTCCGCTCGGAACGGCCAACGTGGTTCGACCGGGCCGTGACGTGACGATCGTCGCGTATGGTCGCATGGTGCACGAGTCAGTCGCGGCGGCCGAGAAGTTGGCCGCTGACGGTATCGAATGCGAGATCATCGATCCGCGAACGCTGCAACCCCTCGACACCGACACGATCGTGGCCTCGGCGCGACGCACCAATCGTGTGCTGGTGGTTCACGAGGCCGTGCGCTTCGGAGGGCTCGGTGCCGAGATCGCCGCGCAGATCCAGGAGGCCGCGTTCGATCACCTCGACGCGCCGGTCGGCCGGATCGGCGCGCCATTCTCCCCCGTACCGTTCTCTCCCGCTCTCGAACAGCACTACATCCCGTCCAGTGCAGCGATCGAGGCCGGTGTACGCGAGGCCATGTTCCGCAACAAGGTCGGGGCCTGATTCATTCGTGTCGACCGTCGGGATCATCGTCAACCCGAATGCGGGCAAGGACATCCGGCGACTGGTGACACCCGCGACGCACACGTCCGACGTGACCAAGGTCGGAATCGTCCGACGCGCCATCGTGGCAGCCACCGAATCCGGAGCCGAGCGAATTCTCCTCGCACCGGACCGTCACCGCCTCGCCGAGCGTGCCGCCGATGGGCTCGATGCCCCGATACAGATCGTCGACGAACCGATCACCGGCTCCCGCTACGACACCATTGCCGCCGCACGTCGATTCTGGAAAGAGCAAGTCGGAGCAATCGTGGCCCTCGGAGGAGACGGAACCTCCCGTGACGTGGCCCTTGGGTGGCCCGACTCCCCCCTCGTCGCGGTCTCGACCGGTACGAACAATGTTTTTCCCTCGGCGATCGACGGCACGTCGGCCGGAGCCGCCGCCGGGTTCGTTGCCACTGGTGCCGTCGCACTCGACGAAGTGGGTCGGCGAAGCAAGCGCATCCTCGTTCGCATCGACGATGCCGACTCCTCCGTGGACGACGTGGCCCTCGTCGATCTCGCATTCGTCGACACCGACTTCATCGGCGCGCGAGCGGTGCGTGACCCCCACACGGTTTCACGAGTCGTCGCAGCCATTGCGACCCCGACCTCGACCGGGTTGTCGAGTATCGCTGGACGATTGCATCCGGTCGATCGTCATGCTCCTGGTGGGGTCCTGGTCGAGATGGGCGCGGGCGAACGCTCGATCCGCGTGCCACTCGCCCCTGGTTCGTTCACCACGATGTCCATCGCCGACGTTCGTTCTCTCGCCGATGGCGAAGAAATCGTTTTCACCGGGCGCACCATTCTCGCCTTCGACGGCGAACGTGACCGAACGGTCGGTGATGACGGACGTGTTGCGATTCGTATCGATTCCGGTGGACCGATCCTCATCGATGTCGATCGCACACTTCAACTCGCAGCCGAACGGCGTCTCTTCGATCCACCGACGAAGACCTCAGACCACGGAGATGTTCATGGCCACTGAATTCCTCATGCCCAAGCTCGGCCTGACAATGGAAGAAGGCACCATTCTCGAATGGTTGGTCGACGACGGAGCCACGGTCCAGCCCGGAACACCGGTTCTGCGCATCGAAACCGACAAGGTCGAAAGCGACGTCGAAGCCGTGGCCTCGGGGCGACTTCATCGCATGGCCGACGTCGGCTCCACCCACACGTGTGGTGCCGTGATCGCAGTGCTGCTGGCCGACGGAGAAGACGCCCCATCGGCCAGTACTGCGTCGGCTACGCCAGCCGTCTCCACGGCGGCCGCGGCGACGAACACGACCCCTGAACCAGCCGTCGACCGACGACCGGCCGCCTCCATCAGTTCCGACGGCCGGCTCTTGGCATCGCCGAATGCCCGACGAGTGGCCGCCGAACTCGGCATCGATCTCGACTCGGTCGTCGGCACGGGACCTGGAGGACGCATCGTCTCCGAAGACGTCGAGGAAGCGGCTACTCGCCCCCGCCCGACCCGTCCGAGTCCGGCTCCGACCACTCGTCGGACGGGAGATTCGTCAGTTCTCGCGACGGCCGCCGCACGACAGCTGGCCGATCTGCTCGGTATCGACATCGCAATCGTGGCGCCCGATGCCAGCGACGGTCGGGTGACACGAGATGGAGTGGCCGCACATGTTCGCCAACTCCTCGCTTCTCCACGTCCGGCCCAACCCGCCGAAACGGCTCCATTGCCAGGAGCCATGCAGACGCCGTCGGCGACGAAGCGTATGAGTGGTATGCGCGGCACGATCGCCAAGCGCATGCATTCGTCGCTGCAGCAGATGGCGCAGCTGACGTTGACCATGGATGCGACGATGGATGCGGTCGTCGCCGACCGAGAATCACGGAAGAGTCGAGGAAACGTCCCTGGTTTCACCGATTACGTCATCGCAGCATGCGCCCGGGCACTGCGCGAACACGGGATCGTCAACTCCCAGGTCACCGATGACGGCATCGCGTTGCTTCCCGAGGTGCACGTGGGAATGGCGGTCGCCCTCGACGAGGGTCTGGTCGTTCCGGTGGTCCGCAATGCCGACCGCCTCGATCTCCAAACCCTGGCCACCGAGACGAAGCGCCTGGCGACAGCGGCGCGCTCCGGCTCGCTCGCACTCGCCGATCTCGAGGGCGGAACGTTTTCGGTGAGTGCCCTCGGCATGTTCGGTGTCGACGCTTTCACTCCCGTGATCAATCCACCCAATACGGCGATCATGGGAGTCGGTCGCCTCCGCGAGGACGTCGTCGTGGACGGCAAGAAGGTCGCGACGCGGACTCGTATGACTCTCAGCCTGACCTGGGACCACCGCGTCTTCGACGGGGCGCCAGCGGCTCAGTTCGCCCAGACCGTGTGTCGACTACTGGAATCGCCCGCACAGCTCGACGACTAGCCGCGCACTGCATCCAGAACAGGAAGGAAGCGGTCGAGCAGCGCGATCCAATCGGCCGGACTCTCGATTCCCTCCCAGAAGTTGTGCTCGAGAGTCAGTTCGACGTATCCGTTCTGGCGCGCTGCTTCAGCGTCGGAGACCAGTCGCCGTAGGACGTCGGCGTCGTCCTGACGGGGCGTCAAGGGTGCCTGCACGAACGACCGACTGAAGACTTGTAGCGGAGCCCGGTCGGGGTCACGTAGACCGTTCATGTACTCGATCATCTCTGCGACCTTCGTGGACTTCAGTCCTGCGGGGTTCCAAGCGTCGAACCACTTGGCCGTCCGAGCGAGACCATCGGCCGACCACATCCCCGACAAAAGAAGCGGTCGAGGACGTTGGACCGGTTTCGGATCGACGTACGAAAGTGGAATGGTGAAGATCGGGCCGTCGTAGGAGACCGGATCATCTCCCCAACACGCGAGAAGTGCCGGCACGAAGTCGTCCATTCGCCGTCCTCGAGTCGTGACCTCGGTTCCCGCTGCCGCGTGTTCTTCGGCACTCCAGCCGACGCCGAGGCCGGCGACGAGTCGACCATGCGACATCTGATCGATCGTGGCCAACCGTTGGGCCAATGGGACCGGCCAATGGTTGCCCGCGACGAGGATGCTCGTTCCGAGCCGCACTCGCGACGTCACTGCTGCGACGTAGGCCAGGGTTTCGGTCGGCGCGTACACCGATCGGTACTGCTCGGGCGGCATCACGCCCTTGCCCCCGTATCCCCGAGCCGGTGACAGCGGATACATGAAGTGGTCCTGCACCCACAGTCCCGAATACCCGAGTTCTTCGGCCTTGATCGCGAAGTCGCGAATGACCTCCGAGGTCACGTGGGAACCGAGTTGAGGAAGACAGATACCGACGCCGGTCACGTCGTCGCCTGAGGCCATTCGTTGACGATTCGACCCACATCGACGCCCCGCCGAAAGAGATCGCTCAGATCTTCGTCGGCCGTCTCCAAAATCGCGTCGATCCAGCCGTGCACGTACTGGGCTCCCCCTTCATTACGACCGAAGACGAATTCCTTCTTCGCCCCGGTCTTGACCGTGCGCTGGATCTTGAGCCCCGTCGCGTAGTCCTCGTCACGTACGACATGCTCCAAAAAGGCGATCTGCTGCTCGATGACCTCGATGTACTCGTCGGTCTTGGGCGCCGTCGAGATGAAGTCGAGATAGGTGATCGATTCGTCGGCGTTGTCACCGGGGAAGATGCGCGCGACCTGGTACACCTTGTGTTCACCGACGTCGAAGCCTGCGATCGACGCATGAGGAAAGATGCTCCAGACTCCACCAGTGAGCACCGAATCAGGCCACTTCTCTTTCGGAATCGTCTCGAGCTTGGCCCATGATCCTCGCGGCCCGGTCACTCGTTGGTGTGGCCCCACTCGATGGAACAGCGATTCGCTCGGGAAGTCGGGCCCGAAGGTGTTCTTGTGAAGAATCGGCAAATGGTAGAAGTCGACGTATCCGTCGAAGGACACTTTCCAGTTCGGACCCACCAGACGACGTGATCCGAAATGGTTCATGTCTGCGAAGCCACAATGCGCCAGCAGCTCGTCGTATCCGGCGAGAAAGGCATCGACGTCGAGAGTCGACTGGGGGGACAGAGTCACCCAGACGAGGCCAGCACGCTCGACGACCGGAAGAGTCGTCAGCCCGAGACACGACATGTCGATGTCCCCGAAATCGGCTTGTTTGAAGAGGCCGACGAGATCGCCACTCTGGTCATACGTCCAGTTGTGGTACGGACAGGCGAAACGGCGAGCTGATCCGACTCCCTCGTCCACCAACATTGCGCCTCTGTGGCTACACATGTTGACGAAAGCACGCACCACACCATCGCCGTCTCGTGACAGCAAGACGGGTGTCCCGACGACGTCGATGGACTTGTACGAATGAGGCTCGGGGATCTCCGCCGACGTGGCGATGAGCAGAGGAACCCGCTTGAACAGCAGGTCGACCTCACGACGCCAACGATCCGGGTCGAAATAGTTGGTGACCGGGATCGTGGTGACCCCTGCGGTGAGGTCGGTCGTTCCGGCTTTGTTGTGGGCGATGGTCCGTTCGGCCATCGCGATCAGTTTCTCCCGACTCATCGCACCCCTTTACGTCGCCGGCTCAACCTTAGGGCAGGTCAGTCGTTCTGCAGCAGATGGACCAGGCTGCTGGTGTCCCAACGACGGCCCCCGCGAGCCACCACTTGGGCGTAGAACTGGTCGACCAGGGCAGTGACCGGCAAGCGGGCCCCGTTTCGATTCGCCTCGTCGAGGCAGATCGCCAGGTCTTTGCGCATCCATTCTGTTGCGAACCCGAACTCGAACTCGCCGCGCGCCATCGTGCTCGCGCGATTGTCCATCTGCCAACTCTGCGCCGCACCTTTGCCGATCACCTCGACGACTCGGTCGACGTCGAGCCCGGCGCGTTCCGCAAAGTTCACACCTTCCGCCAGTCCCTGGACGATCCCAGCGATGCAGATCTGGTTCACCATCTTGGTGAGCTGTCCGGCGCCTGCTCGGCCGAGTCGTTCGCACGCCCGAGCGTAGGGACCGACGGCACGACGAGCCCTCTCGAACACTTCCTCGTCGTCGGAGCCACACATCACGGTGAGTGCTCCTTTCTCGGCGCCGGCCTGGCCGCCTGACACCGGAGCGTCGACGAATCCGACTCCGACCGATGCACACGCCGCAGCCAATTCGCGCGCCACACGCGCCGACGCCGTCGTGTGATCGATGAGAATCGACCCGGGAGACATCCCGCTGACAGCGCCGTTCGGGCCCAATGCCACTTCGCGTACGTCATCGTCGTTGCCGACGCACATCATGACGAACTCAGCACCTTCGACGGCCTCGGCCGGTGTGGGGGCGGCCCGCCCGCCGTGCTCGGCCACCCAGGCCAGAGCCTTGGCGGCCGTTCGGTTGTACACGGTCACGGTGCGTCCGGCCGACGCGAGATGACCCGACATCGGAGCCCCCATCACCCCGAGGCCGAGAAAGGCGACCGAACCTTCGACGAGACGTGGTGAAGCGGAAGTCATGCTCTGGAGTCTGTCACTCGGGAGTCACGTAGGCGGCAGTGATACCACCATCGATCACCAGGGACTGTCCGGTCATCCAGCTGCTCTCGTCAGAGGCGAGAAAGAGCGCCCCGTGTGCGATCTCGTGCGGCTCACCGAATCGTCCCATGGGTATGTGGACGAGACGGCGCTCTCTCTTCGCATCGTCGCTCAGGAACTTGGCCAGTAGCGGTGTCATGATCGGCCCGGGACACAGAGCATTGGCGCGTACTCCGCGACGCGCATAGATCACCGCTATTTCCCGGGTCATGGCGAGGACAGCGCCCTTCGAGGCGGTGTAGGCGACCTGCGGTGTAGCCGCCCCCATGTGTGCCACGAAGCTGGCGACGTTCACGATCGAGCCGCCACCCGAAGCGAGTATCAGCGGAAGCGCATACCGACAGCCGAGCAGAACGCCTTTCACATTGATGTCCATGGTGCGTTCGTAGGTGGACAGAGGAGTGTTCTCCGGTCCGTCGTCGTCGGCCAACATCACACCGGCGTTGTTGTAGAGAACGTGGAGAGCTCCGTACTCCTCGCGTGCGTGCTCGACGGCGGCGGCCACCGAGTCGGCGTCGGTCACGTCGCAACGTACATAGGTCGCTTCTCCACCAGTTGCGTCGATGGCCGAAATGACCTCGTCGCCATCGGCAAGATCGGCCACGACCACCTTGGCTCCCTCGGAGGCGAAGAGTTCAGCGGCGGTACGACCGAGACCGGATGCTGCACCAGTGATGAGGGCGACTTTGCCCGACAGACGATTCATGGAGGCTCCTGTTCGAGAATTTCAGATGCGTTCGAAGTAGCGGCGGAGTTCCCAGTCGGTCACCGAGCGGTTGAACGAGGCCCACTCGGTCTCGGCCGAGCGCAAGATCCAGTGATGAACATCGTCGCCGAAACATTCACGGGCTTTGTCGCTCGCACGCCACGCCTCGATCGCATCGGGCAAATTCCACGGAATGCGATCGACGTCAGTCGCGGTGTAGCCGTTTCCTGCGTAGGGCGGTCCGAGTTCGAGACCATGACGAATTCCGTACAGTCCTCCGGCCACGTTGCCGGCGAAGGCGAGATAGCTGACTGCGTCAGCACCCGGAATGCGATTTTCGACGCGTGTCGATGCGCCGTGACCGACTTTGCGAAATCCAAGGGTGCGATTGTCGATTCCCCACCCGACCCCAGTAGGTGCCCATGATTCGGGTTGGAATCGCTTGTAACTGTTCACGGTCGGAGCCCACAACAACGAGAACTCTCGGGCGGTGGCGATTTGACCGGCGAGGAAGTGTCGGAACATCGCACTCATGCCGAGGGAATCCGACTCGTCGGCGAAGAGATTCGACGTGCGGGATTCGTCCCAGAGACTCACGTGGACATGACATGACGAACCCACGTCGGCGAAAGAAGGCTTGGCCATGAACGTGAGGGACCGTCCGTGCCGTGAAGCGATCTCTTTGGCGGCGAACTTGTAGATCAAGTTGCGGTCGGCCATCTCGATCGCATCGGTGTACGAC
>RFSV01000031.1 GCA_009923785.1 Acidimicrobiia bacterium
GCTGCGGTGGCCGAAGTGCCTTTCGTCGACGTGGTCAACACCATGAGCGATCCATCACTACCTCTCACCGTCACCGAATGGGAGGAATGGGGCGACCCGCGCCGCGAACCCTTTGCGTCCTACATCGCGTCGTACTCGCCGTACGACAACGTGACGGCGCGCGACTATCCGGCGATGTTCGTCACCGCCGGACTCAACGACCCGCGCGTGGCGTATCACGAGCCGGCCAAATGGGTGGCGGCGATACGCTCCGTTCGCACGAATGATGCTCCCCTCGTGATGCGCACCGAGATGGGTGCGGGCCACGGCGGGCAAAGCGGCCGATACGAACGTTGGCGAGATGAAGCGCGAGTCTGCGCGTTCTTGCAGGCGACGCTCGGCTGATCAGGCGATGGCGCCGATGTAGGCGAGCACCGCAAGCACCATGAACACCACGTTGCGGGCCACGTGTCCCCAACCGAGTGGTTTCGCACTCCACGCTCCGAAACACGCGCACGGTGGACGATGGCCGCGACCCAGATTCACGATGAGCAGCAACGTGAAGAGTTGCAGAACGACCAGAGCGACGATGGCGACGGCGGCCGTGGCCAACTGGGCGATCAACAGCGCGCCGATCACGATCTCGATCCACGGAACGATCGGCAGTACGGCAGGAGGCGCACCGAGTTCGCGACCTTGCGCAATCCAGGCCTTCCCCATGCGAATCTTGCTCGCTCCGGCCGCACACATGACGAGACCGAGAGCGATCGACGTGACGAGGCGAAGAGTGTCCACGGCTCAGGCCGAGGGCATGTCGATCTTGGCGACCTTGCCGCGGAAAAAGATCATGGCGTTACCGACGTCGGCCGCATGCTCCATTGCTTGCACGCGCCCTTCCACGAACAGGTGATCCCCGGCTTCCACCGATGCTTCGACCGTGCAGTCGATCCAGCCGATCACACCGGGAAGGATGGGTGAACCGCTGCCGGCCGGCGTCCAGTCGACGCCCTCAAACTTGCTCTCGCCGTCAGCGGGCTCCTTGGCGAAGCGCCAACACAGTTCGTCCTGGCCCGCACCGAGGATGTTCACACAGAACGATCCGCTCTCGGCGATGGCTGGCCAACTGCGCGACTTCTTCCCCGGGAGAAATCCGACGAGCGGCGGATCGAGCGACACCGACACGAAGGAGCCGATGGTGATGCCGTGCGGGCGACCACTCGCGTCGAGACCGGTGACGACCGTGACGCCGGTGGGAAAATGACCGAGTACGTCGCGGAAGTGGCGGGAGTCGATCGACGAATCGGTCACGGCGTCACCCTAGACGGAAAGGGTGAGGCCCTCGTGGGCCGCGACGACCCGGACGCCGGCTTTGGCGCCTTCGCAGGTGACCCGCTCGAGGATCGTGTCGAGTTGGTCGTCGTCGCGACCCGGGTCGTGGTGGAAGAGGACGAGAGTCTTCACCTTGCACTCGGCCGCCACCCACAGCGCGTACTCGATCGTGCAGTGACCCCAGTCGTTCTTCTTGGTGAATTCAGCGGGCGTGTACTGCGCGTCGTGGATGAGCACGTCGGCGCCGTCGCACAATTCGCGCGCTCCATCGGTCAGTCCCATCGATCCGTCGAGCGGCATCTGATGATCGGACAAGTACACAACCGACTTACCACTATGGGTCACCCGGAATCCGAGAGTGTTGCCGATGTGCGGTACAAGACGACTCATCACCTCGAAGCCGCCGACCGAGAACTCGTCATCAGCGATGTCGTGAAACGCAAAGGTGCCCGGAAGTTCGTCGAGTGCTACTGGGAACGTGGGCGGCTTGATGAGCGACGCGAACACGTCGGCCACCGTGCGTCCATCTTCTTGACGAGGTGCGTACACATCGAAATGCGCACCCGGTCGCAGAGTAGGGACGAAGAACGGCAAACCCTGAATGTGATCCCAGTGCATGTGCGTGAGCAAACACGTCCCGCGGAACGCTCCGCTCTGATCGCAACCTCGACCGAGGTACCGAAGTCCGGTTCCGAGATCGAAAACCAATTGATCTTCGCCGGGTGCGACGAGACCCACGCACGACGTGTTACCGCCGTACCGTCTCGTGTCATCCCCATGGCACGGAGTCGAACCCCGAACGCCGTAGAACGTGACTGCAAAGTCGCCTGATCCCCCGATGTGGACAACGCTAAATCACCTACCCAGGTGGCCGAAACAGGCTGATCGGGTGACGTTCGTCGCAGGCGAGGTGCGGACCGACTCGCCCCGACCACTACGGTTCGTCCATGAGCAACAGCCCTTCTACGGCGATCTCCCAGCACAGCACCCACGTGAACGGAATCACGATGTCGTACCTGGCTGCCGGACTCGACAATGCGGGACCGCTCGCCATCTGCTTGCACGGATTCCCCGACTCGGCCCACACCTGGCGTCACCTCCTCCCGCGCCTCGCCGACGCCGGCTATCGAGCCGTCGCTCCGTTCCTGCGGGGGTACGCACCAACCGAGGTTCCAAGTGACGGACGTTTTCAGACCGCGGCATCTGCACAGGACGTGATCGAGTTGCACGCCGCTCTTGGCGGTGGCGATGACACTGTGATCATCGGACACGACTGGGGCGCAGTCATCACGCACATCGCCGTCAATCACGCGCCGTCGCTGTGGGGCAAAGTGGTCACGATGGCCGTACCACCCGGAAATGCCGTCGGCGTTGCGTTTCTCACCAACCTGGCGCAGATCAAACGCAGTTGGTACATGTTCTTCTTCCAACATCCATTTGCCGACATGGTGGTACCGGCCAACGACCTCGCCTACATCGACATGATCTGGGAAGACTGGTCTCCTGGCTACGACGCGCGTGAAGATCTCGAACTCTTGAAACCGTGTCTGCGCGATCCGGCCAATCTGCAAGCTGCGCTCGGCTACTACCGAGCCACCCTTGGCGACGGCTACAAGGATCCGGCGCTGCAAGACATGCAGAACGCCGGTTCAGCCGTGCCGTCACAACCGCTCCTGTATCTGCACGGACGCAACGACGGTTGCATGGGTGCCGAAGTCGCCGAATTCGCTCTCACCGAATTTCCGGCAACGGCCCGCGGCGAAATCGTCGACGGTGTCGGCCATTTCTTGCATCTCGAGAACGCCGATCTGGTGAACACCAAGATCCTCGACTTCTTGCAGAGCGTGTGATGAATCGACCTGCCTTGCCCGATGGACTCGTCGTGGTGGTGAAGCGTGAGTGCGAGACGTGCCGCATGGTTCTGCCCGTT
Organism: Acidimicrobiia bacterium; assembly: GCA_009923785.1. Taxonomy (GTDB): domain Bacteria; phylum Actinomycetota; class Acidimicrobiia; order Acidimicrobiales; family Ilumatobacteraceae; genus Casp-actino8. The sequence goes on from RFSV01000031.1 coordinate 3,239, forward strand.
CTGTCGCAACTTCGTGCATCGGGTGTCGAACTCACCGTTTACACACAGGACGATCCGACGTTTGGCGCCGAAGTAGGTGCGCTGCATGATGGCGATCTCTCGGTCTCGTGGCATCACGACATCGAGACGGTGCCGACAGTGATTCGAGTGGTCGATGGAGTCGAGCGAGCCCGCACAGTGGGTTGGTTGCGAACCGAGTGGGAAATGGTGACGGGAGCGAGCGGTCTCGGACCTGATCTGCCCGACTTCCGTCCGGGTTGCGGATCGATGAGCGTCGACCCCGATCTGGTCGATTCGTTGCGCGTGCGATTCGGCGCCTCGACATTGTCGGCTCGACGAGTCGACGTGGCCTCGGCCGAAGACGAGTTCGAAGCCATGTTCGATCGGGGCTGGACCGACGGCCTTCCCGTCGTTCCGCCCACGGAAGCCCGCGTGATGCGCATGTTGGCCGGCACGTCGCGTGCGCTGTCTGACGTGGTGGCGGTGGTTCCACCTGACCTCGTGGAGGTGACGGTCGAGAAGGTGGCCATCAACGCGGTGATGGCCGGTTGCAAGCCCGAGTACTTCCCGTGGGTCCTCACCGCCGTGGAAGCGGTGTGCAACGACACGTTCAACATCCATGGCGTACTCGCCACCACCATGCCGGTCGGCCCGGTGATCGTGTGCAACGGTCCCGGCACGCGGGCCATTGGCATGAACTCGGGCATGAACGTGTTCGGCCAGGGCAACCGGGCCAATCTCACGATCGGGCGGGCCGTGCAGTTGGTGATTCGCAACGTGGGCGGCGGACGCCCCGGTGAAGTCGACCGAGCGACCCATGGCAACCCGGGCAAGATCTCGTTCTGCTTCGCCGAGGACGAAGTGGGTTCGCCGTGGACGACACTGGCCGCCTCACGAGGTGTGGCGAACGGCATCGACGCAGTGACGGTGTTCCCCGGTGAGGGTCCACGCTGTGTGGTCGACCAGCTGGCCCGCGATCCCGAAAGTCTGGCCAATACGTTCGCCTCGTGCCTTCGCACACTGCACAATCCGAAATCGGTGCTGGCCTTCGACGCCGTCTTGGTGGTGGGGCCCGAACATGCTCGGGTGTTCGCCGAAGCCGGCTGGGACCGTGACCGGGTTCTCGACGAACTGCACGCCCGATTGCAGATTCCCGGCACCGATCTCGTGCGGGGTGCCAACGGCATCGCCGAGGGGATCCCCACCCACCTGGAAGGTGTGACATTGCCGAAGTTCCGACCCGGAGGCATCTTGCTCGTCCACGCAGGCGGTGGCGCGGGGTTGTTCTCTGCCATCATTGGCGGGTGGGCCAACGGTGACATGGGAAGCACCCCAGTCACGAGGGAGGTGACGCGATGACGACTTTGCTCGATCCGACGAACGAGAAGCGCGCCTTGAACATGGAGCGTGTCGGTCGCCCCGAGTCGTTGTCGGGTCTCAACGTCGGACTGCTCGACATCTCGAAGGCGCGCGGCGACGTGTTCCTCGATCGTCTCGAGGAACGGTTGGCCGAGATGGGTGCCAACGTCCTGCGTTACAAGAAGCCCACGTTCACCAAGCCGGCGCCAGTCGACCTGCGCCACGAGATCGCCATGAACTGTCAAGTGGTGATCGAAGCCCTCGCTGATTGAGGCAGCTGCACGTCGTGCAGTGTGCACGACATCGTCGATGTCGAAAGGCGCGGAATTCCGGCCGTCTTCGTGGCATCCGCCGAATTCGTGACGGCTGCTGACGTTCAATCGCAGTCCCTCGGGTTCCCCGACGTGGCGCGCGTGTTCACACCTCACCCCATCCAAGACCGCACCGACGACGAAATGCGGGCCTACGCCGACGCTGCCCTCGACGAGATCGTTGCGGCTGTCACCCGCCGTTCGGCCTGAGTGCACCTTTCGGCCACTGCGGGCCGGGCATGATGGAAGCGATGCGTCGCACCAAGATCGTTGCCACACTCGGTCCGGCCAGTCACGATCGTGTCGCCGCACTGGTGGATGCCGGTGTGTCCATGGTGCGAGTCAACTGTTCGCATCTCACCACTGATGAAGTATCGGCAACCGTCCGGTCGGCGCGTGCGCAGTCGTCGACGGTGGGAATCCTCGTCGATGTTCAGGGCCCGAAGTTACGACTGATCGACGGCCTCGACGCGCGCGGTACCGAGGTCGTGCTGTGGGAGCGTGGCTACACCGACGACGGCCCGATGGTCGGCTTCGATCCGCAGGCCGTGGGCGTCGAAGCCGGTGAGCGAATCCTGGTGAACGACGGTCGTATCGTCTTGCGCGCCGTCGAAGTGCTCCCCCACATGGTGCGAGCCGAAGTGCTCGTACCCGGAGTGGCCGAGGGTAAGCGAGGTGTCAACCTGCCCGACACCAACGTGAACATGCGCATGTTCTCCGACAAGGATCAGGCCGACATCGCGGCGGCCGTCGACAGTGGGGCCGATTGGATCGCGCTGTCATTCGTGCAGCGCGCCGAGGACGTACTCGAAGCGCGGCGCATGGTGCCCGATGACGTGCGCATCCTCGCCAAGATCGAACGACCACAAGCACTCCGAGTTCTCGGCGAGATCTGCGGAGTGGCCGACGGTGTGATGGCCGCCCGCGGTGACCTCGGTGTCGAAATTCCCTTTGCCCGCTTGCCCGTGGCCCAGCGGGCGATTGCCGATGCATCGTTGCGATCGGGTGCCATGTCGATCTGTGCCACCGAGATGCTCGAGTCGATGATCTCGGCGACTCGCCCGACGCGTGCCGAAGTGTCAGACGTCGCCAATGCAGTGCGAGACGGTTTCGACTGCGTGATGCTCTCGGCCGAAACGGCGATCGGCCACGATCCGATCGGCACCGTTCGTGCCATGGCGCAGATCCTCGAGGAAGCCGACAGTCTGGACGGATTCGTGTCGCCGTTCGCCGATCACAACCCGAACGCAGCGGCCGTCGCCGCCTCGGCGGCAACGTTGGCCGGTCGACTGAAGGCACGGGCGATTCTGGCCATCACCTACACCGGCCACAACGCCGAATTGTTGTCGGCTTGTCGACCGAACGTTCCGATCATCGCCGCCACCGAGGACGAGCGGGTGGTCACTCGACTCATGTCGCGCTTCGGAGTGAAGCCTGTTCTGGCCGAGCGTCCCGATTCGACCGACGAGTCGATCTCCTACGCGATCGACGCCGCAGTGGCCGCCGGACACCTGAACCGTGGCGATCTCATCATCGTGGCCATGTCGCGCATCTCACCACGTTCCGACACCGACACGATCTTCGTCCACCGCGTCTGACCAGATCACCCAGGAAGGACGACGAACTCGTTCGCGTCGATGACGACGAGGCCTTCAGCGACCAGATCGGCGAGCAACTTGGCCGCCACCTCGGAAGGGCGATCCATCACCCTCGCCACGTCGTCGGCCCGTACCGCAACTTCGCCCAAGGTCTTGATCAACCGTCCGCGCGCCTGACGATCCGATCCCTCGAATCTCCCCTGCGGAACGCTCACGCCAGCCGACCCGACACTCGGGTCGTCGCCGTCACCGCCTCGCCATGCACACCACGACTCCCACGGACACTCGTCGCACGACGGTGTGGGTCGGCACACCATCGCCCCCAACTCCATGAGTCCCTGGTTCCACAACCACGCCGTTCCCGAGGCCAGCAATCGATCAGCTTCGGTTTGCGCACGCTTGGCGGTGAGTCGCTCGCCGGCCAGGCGCGCCAATACCCGTGCAACGTTCGTGTCGACCACCGCCGCGTCGAGTTCGAAGGCGAATGCCAACACGGCACGGGCCGTGTACGGCCCGACACCTGGAAGCGCCAAGAGATCGTCGAGCTCTTGCGGCACCTCTCCCCCGTGGTGAACCACGACCTCGCGTGCCGCCGCCTGCAAGTTGCGTGCTCGGCGCGGATACCCGAGCCCTTGCCAGAGGCGCAAAATGTCACCGAGGGGCGCGTGAGCACAGTCGGCGGGCGTGGGATAGGCCTCCATGAACGCGTGCCACTTCGGCATCACCCTCGCCACGCCAGTCTGTTGCAGCATCACCTCGCTGACGAGAATGCCCCATGGGTCGCGCGTGGCGCGCCAGGGCATCTCGCGAAGACGAACTGCCGCCCACCCCAACAAGGCGTCCTGAAAGACGCCGAGGTCGTCGTCGTTCAGTCGTTGCTCCATGCGGCATCGGCGTCGTACGGGCGCTGACGGGCCGGGGCGAATTCGCGCTTCCACACCATCACCCGCCGACGGAAGTAGCACACCTCTTTGCCGTCCTGATTGAAGGCCTTGGCCTCGACAGTCACCACACCACGATCGTTCTTCGACTTGCTCTCTTGCACGTCGAGGACGCGGGTCTCGGCGTGGATGGTGTCGCCGTGGAACGTGGGGAACTTGTGCTGCAATGTCTCGACTTCGAGATTGGCGATGGCGGCCCCGCTCACGTCGGGAACGCTCATGCCGAGTACGAGCGAATACACCAAGTTGCCGACCACCACGTTGCGACCCTGCACGCTCTGCGACGCGAACCAGTCGTTGGTGTGCAGCGGATGGTGATTCATGGTGATCATGCAAAAGAGATGATCGTCGTATTCGGTGATCGTCTTGCCCGGCCAGTGGCGGTACACGTCGCCGACCGCAAAGTCTTCCAGGCATCGTCCGAAGGGTCGCTCATGAACGGTCATGAGCGAAGAACCTACATCGGCTCGTGCGGGGGCTCCGTATCCGACAACGGTCGCGTTGCATCAGCAGTCGGTGAAGATTGGGGTTTGGGCATCTCTCGGGTGCGCTCGCGCGCCGGATATCGCTCCGAGAAGTCGAGGATGCTTTCCCGCCCACTTGCCGAGGCCACCACGTCGCGCAGTGGTTCGAGATTGTCCTTTGAGATCGCCCATGGGCCGACACGAAGGGAGAGATAGGTGACGCCGCCGATCACGATCGGCAACCAATACTGCGCAATGCGGTACGACACCACACCCACGACGACCGTGGCGCGTGGCAGCCCGAACCCCACCAGCACCGGAACATAGATGCCCTCCACGATGCCAAGACCACCCGGAGTGATGGGAATAGCGGCCAAGACGTTGGCCAGCCCGAACGCCACGATGAGTCCGTCGATCGACAGCGATCCTCCGAAAGCGCGCAGGAACACCCACAACGCTGCCGCGTCGAGCAGCCAGTTGAGCGCCGCCCACATCGACAACTTGCGCAACAGTGAACGGTCTTCCCACAGCTCTTGCATTCGGCCGCTGATGTGATGCACCGCTTCTCCGGCCCGGTCTTCGTTCATGTGCAGACGGCGAGCGATACGGCGCACGATCTTCTCGGACTGCTGCTGGCCGCCGATCAGCCCGAACACGATGCCGGCTGCGATGATCATGAGGATGATGCCGGCCACAGCGGCCGATCCGTAGACCGGGTTCACACCGCGGAACGGAATCGACACGATGAGTCCGCTCCACAAAATGAGATTGAGCACCACAGCCGACGCGAGGCCCGAGGTGGCAAGGGCAAATCCGGCATCGGGTCCGGCCACGTTCGACAGCGTCATGAGTCGGTAACCGAGCGCCGATCCTGCTGCGGTACCCCCGGGAATCAGACTCGACAAGGCACGAGTCGACAACTGAATCCGGAACAGCCGCCAGATCGACAGATGGTCACCGGCCGAACCCAACGCCTCACGCGTCATCACCGAATAACAGAAGAGGGCGAGGATCGAGAGCGCCAGACCCACGAGCAAAAGGATCGGCTGCACCTCGCTCAACTGGTCGATGGCGTTCCGCAGACCAGGGATGTTGAGGATGATGAAGTAGACGACGAGAAGCGTCGCCCCTACCTTGAAGGTGCGCAGGATCGCTCGTCGACGGAAGGCTCGACGCTCGGCTGGAGTTCGACGCAGGACAACCGCGTTCCCATCCGGGCGTTCGTCGGGGCGTGCCGAATTCGGCTCCTGTTGTGCCTCCGACATGCCTCTTTCCTATCAGTTCGAGCCGGGTGGGTCCGGCGACTACTTCGTCAGACCAGCGGAAACGATCGCCGAATGGCCTCGAGGTGCGTGTCGAGTAACGGCTGAGTGTCGCTCGTCCATTTACCGAGATGCACGATCACCAGGTCGCGTGCAGTGTCGACGATGGTGCGTTGACCCTCGTATCCGAGAGCTGCGATGACTTCGGGCTGCGACAGCCAGATCCACCAGTGACGGCCGTACCCGTGGTTGGTGTCGGGATCGGACGCGTGTTGTTCACAGGCACCGAGAATCCAGTCTCTCGACACGATCTGCTCTCCGTCCCATTCACCTCCACGCAAATACAAGTATCCAAAACGAGCGAAATCGCGCGCCGTCGCGTACACGTATGACGATCCGATGAACGTGCCCGCGGCGTCGAACTTGGGGACAGCCGACGACATTCCGATAGGAGCCAGCACTCGCGATCGCAGAAACTCGGCCATGTCATCACCATGTCCGACGTGATCACCGAGCAGACGCGAAACCACGTTGGTAGTACCCGACGAATAGTTCCAGACCGATCCCGGCGCATGTTTCAGCGGCCGAGACGCGGTGTAGCCGGCGACGTCGTCGGCTCCGGCGCCGAACAACATGTCGATCACGTGCGGGACGGGCGCATCGTCTCCGGTGACGTACTCCTCCACGAAGTCGAGACCGTCGCGCATGCGCAACAGATCGTCGAGTGTGATGTGACGTCGTTCGTCGTCGGCCCACTCGGCAACCGACACCGTTGCAGCCGGATCGAGGAGACCGTCGTCGACTGCGCACCCGACCGCAGCATGCGTGATGCTCTTGGCCATACTCCACGAGATGAGCGTGGTATCGCGTTCGACGGGGCCACCAGGACCAAACAGCGTGTCGGGTTGCGTGCCGTAACGCTCGTGAACGATGCACCCACGATGAACCACCAGCAAAGCGAGCGAAGTTCCTTCACCGGTCGGGGGTTCCACACCCCCGGCGAACAGTGCATCACTCGCTGCGATCGCCGACGCCGGAACGGCACCGCCGATCGGCCAGTCGGCCGTCGGCCACGGGACTCCAGCCGGTTGTGGCGGGAACTTCACGACGTCACCGTCACAAAGACGAGCGTTTCGAGGTGATGTCGAGGTCGTCCAACTTCCCTGGAACATTCGGGGCCGGACCACTCGCCAATGTCACGGCCTCAGCAGGTGTGGAAGCCACAGCCGCAATACTGCGAAACGCTTCACTCACGAATCCCGATTCCACCACGTGATCGAGCGCAGCCAAGAGAGGGCCGTAGAAACCGGTGCCGTCGAGGAACACGAGCGGCTTCTTGACGAGTCCCAATTGGTTCCAGGTGAGGATCTCGAAGGCTTCGTCCAACGTGCCGAATCCGCCAGGCATCACGACGAATCCACAGGCGAGCTCGGCCATACGGGCCTTGCGTTCGTGCATCGAGTCGACGACGTCGAGAACGTTGAGCCCGGTATGGGCGGTTTCGGCGCGCACCAGATGCTCGGGGATCACACCGTGGGCGAAGCCGCCGGCATCAAGGACCGCATCGGCGACGACACCCATGAGGCCGACTCGACCCCCGCCGTACACGAGGCCGAGGTCGGCTTCCACGATGGCCCGGCCCAGTTCGCGGGCTTCGTCGACGAACACGGGCCGACTGCCCGAACTCGACCCGCAGTAGACGCACACCAGACCACGCACGCTCCCAGTGTCCCACAGGGCACCACCCGTCTGAGGTGACGCCTGACCGGCTCTCGGCACCACCGAACAGGGGCACCGCTTCGGCCTTTTCGAGCCTCCCTACTAGCGTTCAAGAGCGATGAGCGCCACCGTCACTCCCGATATTCAGACCGCCGCCGACGTCATCGATCTCGCTTCGCGAGCGGTGGGCTCCGGACTTCGCCGCCTTGCGGAAGCCGGCGGACCCGACGTCCACCAAGTGTTGGCCTACGACCTGGCCCACGCGGCCTCGGCTGTCGAGACCGCGCGCTCACTACTCGACTACGGCGCCAAGGGAACCCACGAAGGTCTCATCACGTGTGCGTACACCGCCGACATGGCACACGACCTGATATCGAAGCTCATCGGTCGCGAGGAGAGTTGGGGTCTCGAACCCGGAGCTCTCGACGCCGCCCGTCCGTTCATCGGCACCTACCGCGATCCCGAGTTCGTGGCCTCACTCGCTGATGTCCCCGGACCCCGTCATCTCGATGAAGACTTCGAAATGGTGCAGGACACGTTCCGGTCGTTCGCCGAGAAAGTGATCGCGCCGCGCGCCGAGCACGTGCATCGCTACAACGAAGACGTTCCCGAAGACATCATCAGCGGACTTGCCGACATGGGAGCGTTCGGTTTGTCGGTGCCGGCCGAATACGGCGGCTTCTCCGAAGGCGGTGAGGGCGAATACCTCGCCATGGTGGTGGCCACCGAGGAACTGAGCCGTGGTTCGCTCGGTATCGGCGGTTCGCTCATCACGCGTCCCGAGATCCTCACCCGTGCTCTCGTAAAGGGCGGTACCGAAGAGCAGAAGCAGGAGTGGTTGCCCAAGCTCGCCTCCGCCGAGGTCATGGCAGCAGTGGCCGTCACCGAGCCCGACTACGGCAGCGACGTCGCTGGCATCAAGGTCACTGCGGTTCCGGCCGAGGGCCCGGACGGCGAGGCCGGCTACGTGATCAACGGTGTGAAGACGTGGTGCACGTTCGCCGCCCGTGCCAACGTGCTCATGTTGCTCGCTCGCACCAATCCCGATCGTTCTCTCACCCACAAAGGACTCAGCGTCTTCATCGTGCCGAAGCCGCTGGGTGACGCACACGGGTTCGAGTTCTCGCAGCAGGTTCAGCCGAACGGGTCGACCGGCAAAATGGAAGGCCGTCCGATCGACACCATCGGCTACCGCGGCATGCACTCGTACGAGATCGCTTTCGACAACTGGTGGGTATCGGCCAAGAACCTGATCGGTGAAGAGAGCGGCCTCGGCCGCGGCTTCTACTACCAGATGGAAGGTTTCGAGAACGGCCGTCTGCAGACCGCGGCCCGCGCTGTGGGCGTCATGCAGGCCGCGTACGAAGCCGCCTACGACCATGCGCACAATCGCAACGTGTTCGGCCAGAACATCAGCGAATACCAGCTCACCAAAGTGAAGCTCGGTCGCATGGCTGTGCTCATCCAGGCTGGTCGCCAGTTCGGTTACCAGGTGGCCAAGTTGATGGCCAAGGGCGAGGGCACCACCGAGGCGTCGATGGTGAAGGCGTACGTGTGCAAGGCCGCCGAATGGGTCACCCGTGAAGCCATGCAGATCCATGGCGGCTACGGCTACGCCGAGGAATACAGCGTGAGTCGACTCTTCGTCGATGCTCGTGTGCTGTCGATCTTCGAAGGCGCCGACGAGACGCTGTGTCTCAAGGTGATCGCTCGCCGACTCGTCGGCTGACGACGACGGCGTAATCGCCGTCGTCGAACGGCTCGCCATCCCAGTTGCGCCAGGTGCTGACGTGGGCCGCTCCGGCGGAAACCGCGTCGGCCACGAATTGATCGGCGTGATACGAGTCGGCTCGCCTCTCCTGTGACCAACCGCAGACGAGGAGCCCACCTACATCCAGATGGTTCACCATGTTGCGAACGATGTCGGACTGCACACCGGGCTGGCAGAAATTGAGGATGTTGCCGATCATCACGACGACGTCGAATCGGTCCGACAACTCCACTGTCGAAAGATCGCCGACCGACCATACGATCGTCGACGATTTCGAACGGGCCTTGTCGACCATGTCGGAATCAAGATCGATGGCCGTCACCGCGTGGCCTCGTCGTTCGAGTTCGACGGCCAAACGACCGGTTCCACAGCCAGCGTCGAGAATGCGACACGAGCGACCGTCGAACGCGGCGTCGATCAAACTCGAAATCGCGTCGGCTTCACCGTGAACGTTGTCGCCCCGTGCGGCCATGGCGTCGAATCTCTCGTCGTACTCGTCGAGGTCGATTCGGGCGCGCCACTGCGCCCACCGTGCCGACACTCGCTCACCCGGTGTGGTCACGTCGAGACCAGGTCGAGAAGAGATCGCACTCGAAGGAAGTCGGCACCATCATGGTCGTCGTAGGGATCGAGCAGCACCGGCAACAAGCCGGCATTCCGCGCTCCACCCACATCCATCGTCACGCTGTCACCCACGTACGCAACCCGCGAACGATCGATACCCGGCAGAACTTCGAGCCCGAAGTCGAAGATGCGCGGATCGGGTTTGGCGACACCCACCAGGTGACTGTCGACCACGATGCGCACAGGGACACCGTGCCCCTCACCCACCTGGCACACCTTCGAGCGTGCCAGTACCGACTCGATCTGACCCGTTGCGTTGCTCACCACTCCGATCGGCACCTGCCGTTCGTGCAACTCGCGTAGCGCCCGCACGCTGTCGTCGAGCGCGAAGCGCCACAACCATGCCGATCGCGTGCGATCGAGCACCATCGACGCCTCCGACAGGTCGTGCTCGTGCACTCCCACTGATTCGACGTAGGCCGCGTTGTACACCGACCAGTCGGACTCGGCTGACTCGGCTCGCGACTTGGCGGCCATACCGGCGTAGTGCGCGCGGTGATATCGATCGAGGTCGTCGGATCCGCCGTAGTACCGAAGCAATGGTGAAACCACGTGCGGATCAGGGATCACGAAGATCCCGCCGGCGTCGAACAACAAGGCATCGACTTCGTGGCCGTGGATCACAAGAGGACTCGTCACACCTCCAGGGTAGGGCGTACCCTTTCGGTGTGCGCAGTGCCCGTGACTTCTTCAAACCCCTCGCCGTCGGCGCCCCGGAACCCGTCCGCGAGATCCCCTTCCGCCCCAGTCGGATGATCCACTTCTTCCCACCGTCGAACGACAAGATGGTGGCCAAGCTCCCCGACATCGTGCCGACGGTCGACATCCTCCTCGGCAATCTCGAAGACGGTGTCCCGGCTTCCGACAAAGAGGCCGCTCGTGCCGGACTCGTGAAGGTGGCGCGCACCGTCGACATGGGATCCACACAGCTCTGGACGCGCGTCAACAGCCTCGATTCGCCGTGGGCGCTCGACGATCTCACGACTCTCGTGACCGAAGTGGGCGACAAGTTCGACGTGATCATGATTCCGAAAGTCGAAGGTCCCGAAGACATCCACTATGTGGATCGTCTGCTCGCTCAACTCGAAGCCAAAGCCGGTCTCACCAAGCCGCTTCTCGTTCATGCGATTCTCGAAACAGCACGCGGTGTCGCCAACGTCGAAGCCATCTGCGGAGCGTCGCCGCGAATGCAAGGCCTGTCGCTCGGACCGGCCGATCTGGCTGCCAACCGTCGCATGAAGACCACTCGCGTAGGTGGCGGACACCCCGATTACGTCGTGCGCGAAGACCCCAATCCCGACGACGCCGATGCCACTCGACCCACCTATCAGCAAGATCTGTGGCACTACACCATGGCGCGCATGGTCGATGCCTGCGTCATGCACGGAATCCTCCCCTTCTACGGGCCGTTCGGTGACATCAAAGACGTCGTCGCCTGCGAAGACCAATTCCGCAATGCGTATCTGCTCGGTTGCGTGGGCGCCTGGTCGTTGCACCCGGCCCAGATCGACATCGCCCGACGCGTGTTCAGCCCCCGTCCGTCCGACGTGGCCCATGCTCAGCGCGTGATCGAAGCCATGGGCGACGGAACCGGTGCGATCATGCTCGACGGCAAGATGGAAGACGATGCATCGGTGAAACAGTGCAAGGTGGTCGTACAACTCGCTCGCGACCTGGCGGCCCGTGACCCCGAACTTGCCCAGGCTTACGGATTCTGAAGGAACACGCCATGACCGATCTGCGTCCCCGGCGCTCTGCGCTCTACATGCCGTCGTCGAACGAGAAGGCACTCGAGAAGGCGAAGTCCATCCCGGCCGACGCCCTCATCTTCGACCTGGAAGATGCAGTTGCGCCCGATGCCAAACCGGCCGCGCGCGCCAATGCCGTAGCCGCAGCCAAGAGTGGCGACTACGGCCGACGCGAGATCACCATCCGATGCAATGGTCTCGACACCCAGTGGGGTGCTGACGATCTCGCCGCGGCCGCCACCTCGGGTGCGGCTGCCGTCGTGATCCCGAAGATCAACTCGACGGTCGAACTCGACGACGTGTCGCGTCGCCTCACCGCTGCGGGTGCACCCGATTCGATGACGATCTGGGCCATGGTCGAGACGCCGACGGCCATCTTCGACGTGCGGGCCATCGCTGCTCATCCTCGGGTGGCCACTCTCGTCATGGGCACCAACGACCTCGCCAAGGAACTGCGCGCCACCCAAGTTCGTGGGCGAGCCCCACTGCTACCCCATCTCTCCACTGCTCTGCTGGCGGCACGCGAAGCGGGCAAGGTGATCTTGGACGGTGTGTTCAACGACGTGAAGGACCTCGACGCTTTCCGTGCCGAATGCGAGCAGGGTGCGCACATGGGTTTCGATGGCAAGACGTTGATTCATCCAGGTCAGGTCGACATCTGCAACGAGGTGTGGGCGCCTACCGACGCTGACGTCGACTACGCACAACGCGTGATCGCCGCGTTCGACGAAGCTCAGGCCGACGGACGCGGCGTGATCACCGTCGACGGACGGATGATCGAAAATCTGCACGTCGACAATGCTCGTCGTGTGCTGGCCGTGCAGGCGGCCATCGACGCCCTCGGCTGATTTCTACAACGTCGAGCGGAACAGGTCGAGCGTTCGCCCGAACGCAAGAGCCGACGCAGCTGCGTCGTACACGTCGGGGCGAGTGTCGTTGAAGAACGCATGGTCGGCGCCGGCGTGCACGTTCAACGTGGCGTCCTTGCCAAGATCACGCAACTGCGTCTCGAGGGCCCGCACGGCATCGGGGCCGGCGAACCCGTCCTTCTCGGCGTATTCACCCACCACCTTGGCCGTCAACTTCGACCAGTCGGGCTGGGCATCGGCCCACGGGATCACGCCGTAGTAAGGAGCGGCAGCGGCGACAGCGTCAGGACGAAGGGTGGCGAGCACGAGGGTGAGTCCTCCGCCCATGCAGTACCCCACCACGCCAACTTTGGATCGTCCGGTTCGCTGCTGGAGGTAGTCGACCGCACCCGTCAGATCCTTGGCCGCCTCACCCAGATTGAGCGCCATCATCAACTTGCCGGCTTCGTCGGGTTCGAACGACGCCCGGCCGTGGTAGAGGTCGGGAGCCAAAGCGGTGAATCCTTCGGCGGCGAATCGATCGGCGACGTCTTCGATGTGTGGGACGAGGCCCCACCATTCCTGGATGACGATCACACCCGGACCGCCCCCATCGGCCACATAGCCCTCACAGGTTCCACCGTTCGACTTGAAACTGACGCGTTCTCCCATGGCGCCGACCGTAGCAACCCGAACCGTACCGTCGACTACTGCTTTGTCCTGTTACGAAGTGGGGTCTGTTCACCCAGCTGTGTAACGAATAATCTGAGCGCATGACCAGCCTCGAAACCCGCCCCTCCGAAGCGTTCGTGAACGACCGCGCCCACGTGTTCCATTCGTGGTCGGCCCAAGGAATGATCAACCCGATCGTCGTGGCCGGGGCCGAGGGCAGCTGGATCTGGGACGACCAAGGCAACCGCTTCCTCGACTTCTCGAGTCAGCTCGTCAACGTGAACATCGGACATCAGCATCCCAAGTTGATCGCCGCCATTCAGGAGCAGGCAGCACGGCTGTGCACCATCGCTCCTATTCACGCGAACGATGCACGTAGCGAAGCGGCGCGACTCATCACCGAGCGCGCGCCTGGTGATCTCGACATGGTGTTCTTCACCAACGGTGGTGCTGAAGCCACCGAGAACGCCATCCGCATGGCGCGCTTGCACACCGGTCGTCACAAGATCCTCACCACCTACCGCAGTTATCACGGCGCGACCGGTGGAGCGATTCAGCTCACCGGCGATCCGCGACGTTGGCCGAGCGAGCCTGGTCTTCCCGGCATCGTGAAATTCTGGGGGCCGTACCCGTACCGTTCGGCGTTCCACTCGAGCGACGAGATCGAAGAGTCACAGCGCGCGCTGCAGCACTTGCGTGACGTGCTCATGGTGGAAGGTGCGCAGACTGTTGCCGCCATCCTCATCGAGAGTGTGGTCGGCACCAACGGAATTCTCGTGCCGCCGCCCGGCTACCTCGACGGTGTGCGCGCCATCTGCGACGAGTTCGGCATCGTGTTCATCGCCGACGAAGTCATGTCGGGGTTCGGCCGTTGCGGCGAATGGTTCGCCGTCGATGCCTGGGACGTGGCCCCCGACCTCATCTGCTTCGCCAAGGGCGTCAACTCCGGCTATCTGCCCCTCGGTGGCGTGATCATCACCCGTCGAATCGCCGACACCTTCACAGAGCGTCAATTCCCGGGTGGCCTCACCTACAGCGGTCATCCCTTGGCGTGTGCCTCGGCCGTGGCCAGCATCAACATCTTCGAAGAAGAAGGCATCATCGACCACGCTCGCCATCTCGGACGTGACGTCATCGGACCCGAACTGGCCAAACTGAAAGAGAAGCACCCGAGCGTCGGCGACGTGCGCGGCCTCGGCGTGTTCTGGGCCATCGAACTCGTGAAAGATCGCACGACGCGCGAGCCGCTCGTACCCTTCAACGCCGCCGGTGAGGCCAATGCCCCGATGGTCGAGTTGGTCGGTGCCTGCAAGGCTCGTGGACTGTGGCCGTTCACCCACTTCAACCGCATGCACGTCGTGCCGCCGTGCACGACGAGTGACGAGGAAATGCGTCAGGGCCTCGCCATCATCGACGAGGTTCTCGACCTCGCCGACAAGCACTACATCGGTTAGGGCGAACGGGTGGTGAGGTAGACGCCCGAGAGGGCGACGGCCAGACCGACCACCGCGAGCACGCCCAAACGTTCGCCGAACAGGATCGCGCCTTCCACCGTGCTGAGCGCGGGCGTGAGGAAAAACAGGCTGCTCACCCTCGCCGCTACCTGCCGCTGTAGAAGCCACAACATGATGAGTACGGCGGCAATCGACAACACCACGACTGCCCATGTGAGTGACAGCCAGAACCGGGTCGTCATCTCGACGTCGAACCCTTCGTAGGCGATCGATCCCACACCAAGAGCAACGGCGGCCGATGCGTACTGCACCGCCGTGCCACGCAAAAGTGGCATCGCGCCACCCTTCGCGCGTTGCACGAGAGTGCCGGCCGACATACCGAGCACCGATACCGCCATGGCGATAAGGGCACCAGCCGTGACTCCGCTCACGCCAGCGTCGAGACGATCGACGACCACGGCCGCCAC
Source organism: Acidimicrobiia bacterium (assembly GCA_009923785.1). GTDB lineage: Bacteria > Actinomycetota > Acidimicrobiia > Acidimicrobiales > Ilumatobacteraceae > Casp-actino8. Next base: position 18,477 of record RFSV01000031.1, read on the forward strand.
TCCCCCTACGCCGAGCCCGACACCGATCCACTGACGACGTGTGAGTCCCTCACCCAAAAGCACGAGTGCGGCCACCGACGTGATCACCGGATGCAATCCGGCGATGAGAGCCGCTAGGCCAGACGGAAGATTCCAACTCGACGCGATGAACACGCCGCCGAGGTACACGCCGTGCAGGAAGAACCCAGCCACCGCCGCCCACACGATGTGTTCACGGGTCAACCGAGGTGCATCGGTCGCTCGGGCCCACACCGACAGCACCGCAGCAGCGATAACGAGCCGCAAGAAGAGGAACGTGAGTGGTCCGGCGTCGCGTGTGCCGTACCGGGCGACGATGAAACCCGTGCTCCAGAGGAGCACGAACATCACCGGCGCGACTTGCGCCGGTGAGACGCGAAGCGGGCGGGCCGAAGCCCGCCCGCCTGCGTTCTCCGAAGGAGAAGCCTGATCGATCAGGCTCCACCCTCTTGGAGTTCGACGGTGATCGGGCTGTAGCCCGAGCCCTTCGTGTCGACACCGAGACCGTCGAGGATCGCGAGAGCCTCGTTCACGATGTCGTTGGTGTAAGAGTCGGCGTCAGGAGCCGCGGTGAGGACAGTCGAACCTTCGAGGTTCTTCGTCTCCTGCGACAGAGCCGCCGTACGGTCCCAGGCCGCCTTGTCGACGACACCAGCACCACCAGCGGCCGGCCAGATGAGCTTGTTCACTTCGTTCATCTGCCACAGCTGGTGCGAAGCACCGAGCATCGAACCCTTCGATACGACGATGTCGGCACAGCCCTGCACGTTGTCACGGCAGTACGCCCAACCCTGGAGCGACGCCGCTACGAACTTCACGGCGGTGTTGCGGTAAGCGGCATCCGAGAGGCGGTCGCCCGATGCCCAGATGGCGTCCTGCAACATACCCACGCCCTCGTCTTCGTACGACACGACGTTGAGGTCGTCGGCGGTGTAGAGCTCACCAGTATCGGGGTTGACAGCTTCGAGGACCTGCGCGTACTCGTTGTACGTCATGGCCTCAGCGGCGTCGATGTCACCGGCGAGCAGAGCCGCCATGTCGAACTGCTGCTGTACCAACTCGACGTCGGCCGCCGGATCGAGACCGGCCTTGGTGAGAGCGGCGAAGATCTCGAACTCGTTGCCGAAGCCCCAGTTACCGATCTTCTTGCCGGCGAAATCGGCCGGCGACGTGATGCCGCTGTCCTTGAACGACACCTGAAGTGTTCCGGAACGCTGGAACACCTGGGCGATGTTCACGATGTTCGCACCGGCCTCACGGCTGGCGAGAGCCTTGGGCACCCACGACAGAGCGAAGTCGACCGCACCGTCGGCCAGCTGCTGCTGCGGAACGATGTCGACACCACCTTCGACGATGCTTACATCGAGACACTGGTCGGCGTAGAAGCCTTGATCGACCGCGGCGTAGTAACCAGCGAACTGAGCCTGGGCGAACCACTGCAACTGCAGCTTCACCGGGGTGAGCGACTCGCACTCACCAGCTGACTCACCGCCACCCGATTCTCCACCGCTCGAGTCACCGTCGTCTCCGCCACAGGCGGCCACGGCGAGCGACAAGGCGGCGACCACACCGGCGGCTGCCTTCCATCCCTTGAGCTTTCTCATTCTCTTGTTTTCCTCCCCTGGGCGGTTGCCCGTTCTCGCGAGTGTGTCACAACGGACGGGTCCGTCGCTTCCCACGTCTGGCGCCGCCACCGGGTGTGGCGACCCCCTCCAGCAATGTGGAGATCACATAGAACGTCAGGCCGAGCAGACATGCTCCGAGCACGTAGGCCCATGCCACGGCGTTCTTCGAATTGGCGATGTTGCTCGCAATACGGCTACCGAGGCCGTTCTGCGAACCACCGAAGTACTCGCTCACGAAGGCCGTGATGACCGAGGCCGGAGCGGCGATCTTGAGTGCGGTGAACAGATACGGCACGGCGTTCGGGACCCGTACCTTGCGCAGGATCGAGAACTCGCTCGCCGCATACGACCGCATGAGTTCGACGTGGGTCGGGCTCACCTGGGTGAGGCCGCGGGCCACGTTGACGAGGACGATGAAGTAGACGACGAGGGTCACCATGATGCGACGGGGAACCTCGCTCGTGATGGCGAACATGTTGTTGAGCACCGCCACCAGAACGAAGATCGGAATGGCGTTCAAGGCGATGGCGAGCGGAGTGACGATCTCGCCGAGCACCTTGTAACGACTGAGCAACAGACTCATCACCACACCGAAAGCGGCACCCACGAGCAGACCAACGAGAGCGTTGGTCCCGGACACCTTGGTGGCCCCCCAGATGAGGTCGAAGTTAGTGGTGAACATCTCCCAAATCTTCGACGGCGGCGCCAAGAAGTAGGGCTTCAGATCGAAGCCTTTGACGACGAGTTCCCAGGCGGTGAGGAACCCCACGCCGAACACCAACGGCGGGAGGAAGCTCCGCAGGAACGCGACGACCCGAGTCATCTGTCTTCGATCCCCCGGACGTGATCGCTCATCTCGACTCCACGCAACGCCTCGCGCACAGCGGTAATGCCGGCGAAGAAAGCGGCGTTGTCGCGGGTGGCGTCGGTGCGCTCACCTTCGATGTTCACATCGACGATCCTGGTGATTCGGCCCGGGCGAGGCGACATGACCACGACCCGATTCGACAGGTACACAGCCTCGGGAATCGAGTGGGTCACGAACACAACGGTGGTGCTGGTTCGACGGCAGATGCTGAGCAGTTCGCTCTGCATGTGTTCGCGTGTCATCTCGTCGAGGGCGCCAAAGGGCTCGTCCATCAACAGCAGTGGCGGATGCACGGCGAGGGCACGGGCGATGGCGACACGCTGCTGCATACCGCCC
>RFSV01000032.1 GCA_009923785.1 Acidimicrobiia bacterium
GCTGCCACCGGTACGCGTCGACGACGGATCGACGGCCAGCACCGCCACCCGATGATCGCTCGAGGTGAGATGAGTGCCGAGGGCATCGATGAATGTCGACTTACCCACACCCGGCACGCCCGTGATGCCGACTCGATGGCTACGCCCGGAATGCGGTAGCAATCGGCGCAGAAGTTCTTGGGCCAACTCCTGATGATCAGCCCGCTTCGACTCGACCAGAGTGATGGCTCGTCCGAGAGCAGTTCGGTCGCCGGCGAGGACCCCTCCTTCGTAGGCGTCGAGATCGATCGAGTTGGCCATGACGATCGAGCGCGCCGTCAGGCGAGTCGCCGCTCGAGTTCTCCCATGAGATCGATCACAGCGTCAGCGATCACGGTTCCGGGCGGGAAGATCGCCGATGCCCCGGCGGCAAGTAGTTCGTCGAAGTCCTGCGGTGGAATCACACCACCCACGACGATCATGATGTCGCCACGACCGAGTTTCTCGAGTTCAGCTCGCAGTTCGGGCACGAGTGTGAGGTGGCCGGCCGCGAGTGACGATGCGCCAACGATGTGCACGTCAGCTTCCACAGCTTGAAGAGCGACCTCACCCGGCGTCTGGAAGAGCGGACCGACGTCGACGTCGAATCCGAGATCAGCGAACGCCGTAGCAATCACCTTCTGCCCGCGGTCATGACCGTCTTGGCCCATCTTGGCGACCATGATGCGCGGCCGACGACCCTGCTTCTGCATGAACGATTCGACCATCTCGCGGGCCAACTTCACGTTGGGAGCTTCGCCGATCTCGGAGCGGTACACACCTTGAATGGTACGGATCGCCGCCGTGTGACGTCCGAATACCTTCTCGACGGCCTCGCTGATCTCCCCGACCGTGGCGTGAGCACGAGCGGCGTCGACCGCCAACTTCAGGAAGTTCTCTCCGAGTCCGGGGTCCCGCCGTCCGTCGACCGAACGAGCGGCGGCCTCGGTCAGTCGAGCGAGCGCAGTGTCGACATCGTCCTGGTTCCGTTCGGCGCGCAGGCGATCGAGTTTGGCCAACTGCTGGGCCCGGACCGACGAGTTGTCGACCTTCAACACGTCGATCGACTCGTGCTCGTCGGGTCGGAACATGTTCACGCCGATCACCGGCTGGCGACCCGAGTCGATACGGGCCTGAGTCCGAGCGGCGGCCTCTTCGATCCGCATCTTCGGAATACCGGCGTCGATGGCGGCGGTCATACCGCCGGCCTCCTCGATCTCCTGGATGTGCGCCCACGCAGCCGTGGCCACGTCGTAGGTGAGCTTCTCGATGTAGTACGAACCACCCCACGGGTCGATCACTCGTGTGGTGCCCGACTCCTGCTGCAGGAACAATTGCGTGTTGCGAGCGATGCGAGCACTGAAGTCAGTGGGCAGCGCCAGCGCCTCGTCGAGTGCATTGGTGTGCAGCGACTGCGTATGGCCCTGTGTCGCGGCCATGGCCTCCACACACGTGCGCACGACGTTGTTGTAGACGTCCTGTGCCGTGAGTGACCAACCCGACGTCTGGCTGTGGGTTCGCAACGACAACGACTTGTCGTTCTTGGCTCCCATCTGCTTCACCAACTTGGCCCACAGCAAGCGAGCAGCGCGCATCTTGGCCACTTCCATCGAGAAGTTCATCCCGATAGCCCAGAAGAACGAGAGGCGCGGCGCGAAGGCATCGATGTCGAGGCCAGCACCCATACCTGCCCGTAAGTACTCCACGCCGTCAGCGAGCGTGTAACCGAGTTCGAGATCGGCCGTGGCGCCGGCTTCCTGCATGTGGTAGCCCGAGATCGAGATCGAGTTGAACTTCGGCATCTCGTGCGATGTGAATGCGAAGATGTCGGAGATGATCCGCATCGAGGGTTCGGGCGGATAGATGTACGTGTTGCGGACCATGAACTCTTTCAGCACGTCGTTCTGGATGGTGCCGGTGAGCTGCTTCGGAGTGACCCCTTGTTCCTCGGCGGCGAGGATGTAGAGAGCGAGGACCGGCAGCACCGCACCGTTCATGGTCATCGACACACTCATCTGGTCGAGAGGAATGCCGTCGAAAAGCTGGCGCATGTCGAGGATCGAATCGATGGCCACACCCGCCATGCCCACGTCACCGGTCACCCGTGGGTGATCGCTGTCGTAACCGCGGTGCGTTGCCAAGTCGAACGCGACCGAGAGCCCCTTCTGGCCGGCCGCCAAGTTGCGCCGGTAGAACGCGTTCGACTCTTCGGCGGTGGAGAATCCGGCGTATTGGCGGATCGTCCAAGGTTGATTCACGTACATGGTCGAGTACGGGCCGCGCAGGAACGGGGCCAGACCGGGATAGGTGGCGAGGAAGTCGAGTCCGGCAACATCATCGGCGGTGTAGAGCGGCGGAACGTCGATGCCTTCTGGGGTGTTCCATACGAGTTCGTCAGGAGTGTGGCCACTCGATCGCTTCACACTCTCGGCCCAGGCCGCACGATCACCCGCTCCTGCGGTGGACCCGAGTTCGACATTCGACAGATTCGGAACCGACATCACGCGACCCCCAGTTCATCGAGAGCACGAGTCAACACGTCGAGAACATCGCTGCCCATACCCACTTCTTCGTCGACACCGGGTACGTCGAGTCGACGCCCAGCCAGATACACCCGCGTGGCGCCAGCTGCTCTCAGCGCGGCCGCCGCATCGGCTCCGGCCTCTTTGTACACGGCATCCGACGAGCACACGCACACCAACGTGATTCCCGAGGAAGCGAAGTCGTCGACCTCTCCCGACACCGTTTCGATACCGGCCACTTCGAACAGGTTCTTGGCGAAAGTGAGACGAGCTGTGTGAACGGCAGGTGATCCGAGGGTGGCGAGAAACACCTGTGGGCGCCGGCCCGTGGACGCCAAATGGTCATCAGCGCGTCGGCGTTGCGCCTCGAAATCGGCCGAGAGACGAACGAGCGACAGCGGTGCGAACAACGGTCCGTGCTCTCGAGGCGGCTCGACGACTGCCGACGGGATCTCTTCGGCCACGTTCGGGAATTCGCTCAGCCCTGTGAGCGGCCGACGACGCGTCGCCACCGCACGACGGCGCTCCGAGAGCTGCTCGGCGAGAGAATCGTGCACGTGTCCGGCCACCACGGCTTCGATGACACCACCGAGCGCTTCGACGGTGCGCAGTTCGCTCCAAGCGGCTTCGGCCAGCTGATCGGTCAACGATTCGACATACCACGAACCGCCGGCTGGATCGACGACTCGCCACATGTTCGACTCGGCCTGGAGTATCGACTGCGTGTTGCGGGCGAGGCGCCGGCCCTGCTTCGAGCCGCCCGTCCGAAGGAGCGCATCATGCGGCCAGATACTCACTGCATCAGCACCACCGACGGCGGCCGAGAAACAAGCAACCGTGGAACGCAACGTGTTCACGTAGGTGTCGTAGCGAGTGAGCATCACTCGCGATCCGTCGGCGTGCTGGAACATGGCGGACCCATCGATCGAAATACCGGCCACTTCGGCGACTCGTGCCCACAAGCGACGGGCCGCTCGGAATTTGGCGATGGTGGTGAACTGATCGGCCGTTGCTGCCAATCGGAACTCGAGGGTTCGAGCGGCAACGTCGAGTGACAAGCCGTCTCGCACGAGGGCACGAATAGCCGCTGCACCCGCCGCGATCGTCCACGCCAATTCCTGGACGGTGTTGGCGCCCGCACCGTGCCAGACGGTGCCATCGACCGTGATGACGCGCGCCGATGGCGCGGCCACATGAGCGCGACTTACGAGCGAAGCAGTGTCGTCCCAAGCACTCACGAGATCGACGGCACCCCCCGTTCGTAACCACGTGCCGATGGGATCGACGCCGAGTGAGCCTCGTCGTTCGGCCGCACCGATGCCACGTCGATCCCACAGCTCGATCAGTGACGCCGCCGCTCCGAGCCCGATCTCGTCGAAAGAGGTCGCGAGAGCCACCGGAGCGAGATCGAGATACACGCCGTCGAGAATGCGAGCAAGGGAATCAGTGTCGCCACGACCGTCGACTTCGACGAGTAGTCCGGTGGCACCCGACTCGAGTTCACCGACGGCCGACGAATCCGTTACCGACGCCCAGACTCGCTGACGGATCTCCCACGGGCGGGGGTCCGCATGAGTCGATCGGACGAAAGGCGCCTCGCCGGGTAGTCCCGTCGAGGTCGGCGATCCGGACGCGGTATAGAGCGGCTGGATATCGATTCCGTCATCGGTCGTCGACACCAGTTGACGACGAAATGCGGCGTCGAATTCCTCGGGGCTCGCCTCGGGCGACGACTTCAGGATGACTCCGTGGACGGCTCGAAGCCACGTGTCACGACTGGGCGTCTCGAAGTCGGCGGCCAAAGTCGGTGATTCGCTCATCGGCATTCAGCCTAATGACCACTCCCCCGTAATCTCATGGCCGTGAGCAGGGCGACAACACGACGAATCCTGGTGAGCCTCGTGACATCGACAGCAACCTCGTTCACCATCATGAACGGCTGGCGACCCGTGTCACGTCGGGGCGGTCGACGTTCGATCCCGCTTTTCGTCGACGGCTTGATCGGCTCGGAAGCTCCGTTGGCAGTGGCGACCCTTCACCTCGCCATGATCAGTCGACTCGCTCCCCGGATGCGAGGGTTCGCACGGGGTGTCCTCGCCATCGTCGGTGTGGTCGGAGTTGCGGTCTCGCTCCAGAATTACCGACGAGCGCGAACGACGAGTGTCGAATTGCCCGCCCAAGTGCGCGCCGCTCTCGGCGAACCGTCGCGGTCCTCCATCGCTGGCGTGCCACCGCGTTCGAATCGAGCGCCGTGGCCCTTCCTCCATCGCTCGTACACCACTCCCTCCACCCGGGGGATCCGCTACGGCGACCACGGACGGTTCAACACTCTCGACGTGTGGCGTCGTTCCGACGTGCCAGGACTCACTCCGGTGCTAGTGCAGATCCACGGTGGGGGTTGGAGCATCGGCGACAATCGCACTCAGGGTGTTCCGCTGATGTCCCACATGGCCGAAGCCGGGTGGACGTGTGTCGCTCCGCGCTATCGACTGAGCCCTCGGGCCACGTGGCCCGACCACCTCGACGACATCCAGCGAGCCCTCGACTGGGTACGCGCCAACATCGAGTCGTACGGTGGTGACCCGTCCTTCATCGCGCTCACCGGTGGATCGGCCGGCGCACACTTGGCCGCCCTCGCCGGACTCATGTCCGATGAGCCCGTACAGGCGGTCGTTCCGTTCTACGGCATCTACGACTGGATCGACACGAACGGCGAGAACAACCCGGCGGTACGACACCTACTCGAGAATCACGTCGTCAAGACTTCGATCGACGAGTCACCTGACGTATATCGAGAAGCATCGCCGATCGAACACGTGTCACCTGACGCACCGCCCTTCTTCGTCATCCACGGCAGGAACGACTCTCTTCTCCACGTGGAACCTGCCCGCGAATTCGTCAGGCGTCTACGTTCCGTCTCCAAGCAGCCAGTTGTCTACGCCGAGCTTCCTCTCACACAGCATTCGTTCGACCTGTTCCGCACTCCACGGTCACGGGGTGCCTGCGAAGCCGTGAATGTGTTCCTCTCGACGCTCAGTCAACGATCGTCGTCCCTTCCATGACAATTGTCCTCACGTCGTTCTGAGGAACTCCCCTCCTGCTTCCACGTTCATAGGTTGCACTCCCAACTCGGGAATCGACATGAACGCTTACCTTCCATCATCTCCCCATCCAGCACTCGCTTTCGTCGACTGGCAGGAAGTCACGATTTTCTCCACGGTTGCCGTGGTCCTCGGGTTGATCATTCGCATCTGGATGATCGAACAAACTCACGGGAAGATTCGCGAGGTTCTCGAGAAGAGGGTCGCCCAGCGAACCGGTGAACTCGAACGTTCGTTCCGCCTCACGAAACATGTGGTCACGTCGGTCTCAGAGGCAATCATCGTGACCGACGAGTTCGGCCGGGCCGATCTCGTGAATCCGGCAGCGCGCCGACTTTTCGGTATCGCCATGGATCACGACGAGACGAATGACGCTCGTCGGGTTCTCGACGAGTCCTACCCGGAAATCCACGAGTTGATCTCGACGCACGGTGACGACATCGCCCAACGTCGATCCTTCACGATCGACGTCGACACCAGCAATGAGAAGAAGATTCTCGAGATCTCTGCTGCCCCCTTGGACGGACCCTTGCACGGCAACGTCTTGGTGATCCGTGACATCACTTCGGCCTTGTCGCTTCTCGAGATGAAGACTCGCTTCATTTCGATCGTGAGTCACGAGATCAGAACACCTCTCACGTCACTTGCCGGATCCCTCGATCTTCTCGATGCCGGAGTCGTCGGCGTCCTCCCTACACAAGCAGCCGAGCTCGTGAACGTCGCGCAAGAAAGCACGTCACGCCTCGTCAGACTCGTGAAAGACGTGCTTGACCTCGACCGTCTCGAATCACAGAGAGTCGACCTCACCTTGGGTGAACAAACTTCAGACACTTTGATCGCCGAAGTCTTTCGAACCTTGCAGCCCCAGGCCAGCAGGAAGAGAGTTCGTCTGGTTGCCGAACCAGCACCAGACACCTTTGTCGCTGATCACGATCGAATCGTCCAGGTTCTTTTGAATCTGATACAGAACGCCTTGAAGTTCTCTCCTCCGTCGTCGACCATCGTCGTCACCTCATTACGAGTCAAGAACGAAATTCAATTCGTCGTCGACGACGAAGGACGCGGAATTCCCGCAGACGCCCTCGATGGAATCTTCGAGCCTTTCGCGCAGGTCGAAACTTCCGATGACCGTCGCAATTCGGGTACTGGGCTCGGGCTCGCGATCAGCCGCGGCATCATTCACCGCCATGGCGGACGGATCTGGGCCGAGAACCGCAGTCCCGTCGGCTCTCGATTCATCTTTACCCTTCCACTACTCCCCAAGGAGCCCTGATCATGACTCTCGTCCGAACTGCCCCCCATGCACTGATCGTCGACGACGACGACGGAATCAGAAGCGTCGTCGACATCGCGCTCGGTCTCGTCGGAGGTTTCGACGTGACCGAGGCGACGAGCGGCGAAGAAGCACTGCGACTTCTCGAAGACCACAGGTTCGACGTGATCGTTCTCGACGTGATGATGCCCGGCCTCGACGGTCCATCGACCCTCAGCCAGATTCGCGAGACCCTGAACGGGGCGTCGGTTCCGGTCGTCTTCTTGACCGCCAAGGCACAGCCTCACGAACGGCGAGCCCTCGAAGCCCTCGGAGTCCGTGGAGTGATCGTCAAGCCCTTCGACCCCCTGTCTCTCGCCGACGACCTGCGTTCACTCACCGACATCGACTGATGGACGACGTCGACCTCGCGCTCCACCAAGTGTGGATGGAGCACCGCGACTCGGTGCTCGACGATCTACAACGTCTGGCGACATCCATCGAGAATTGGAACTCGGGTGACCGGTCCGACGACATCGCACTCTCGATCGAACGTCGTGCTCATCGGATCTGCGGCTCGCTCACGATCGTGGGGCGTCCCGTCGACATTGACGAGCTTCGACGACTCGAACGAAGGGCGACCGGCCAAAGAGGCCCCTACGCGATGGAGGTCGTGGACCGAGTCCACGACCTCCTGGATCGACTTCGCGACTCCTGAGCCTCGACGTCACTTCGTGAAGCGATGCCCGACGTCGTCGTAGTCGTTCACCATGAGAGCGAGCTGAGTGCGATTCTCCCGGCCCAATGTCGTCAAAAGCCGGCTCACACGATTGCGGACCGTCTGAGGACTGAGGAACACGCGCGTCGCAATGTCACGATCGGTCATGCCCTTACCTATGAGTGACATGATCTCACGGTCGACCTGGCCAAGCTTCTGCATCTGCAGAATTCCTTTTTGCTGCAAACGCCCCTGTGATTCCCGAACAGCGTCGATCATTCCCAACCATCGATTTGCGGCGACTTCGCGGACCACTCGTGCGAGTTCGTTCGGTCGCACTGCCTTGTCGAGGACCGCCGACACTCCAAGGGACGAGGCCTCGAGCACCAACTCGTCCGACGAAAAGTTGGTCAGCAGCACGATCTTGGTGTCGGGACGATGGTCGCGAATCCAATGGACGACGTCGAGTCCGTTCTCATCGCCGAGCCGAACGTCGACCACTGCGACCTGAACGTCCTTCGACGAGAGAATGGAGACGGCGCTTCCGAAGTCAGCCACCGAACCTTCCACTTCGAACTCTCCGTCGTGTTCGAAGATCGTCGTGAGCGCATCGCGCACGAGCTGATGATCGTCGCATACCAGTACCGAAACCATGAATACCTCCATTCGAGCGGGACTCGGAGTATTCACGAACTACACCTCGTTTCCCATCGAACAAATGTCATTGGGGCGGGCTCGGTACCGACGTACTCGAAGGTGCGTCGAACCGCGCGCGAGACATTCGTGAGATCAAACGCGGTCGGGTGATCGTTACGTTGCCTGACTCACCGAAGCGAATGGAGGGGCGATGAGCAGCAGGCGTCGATCGGTTCTGGAATTGTCGAATGCGGAACTGGTCTCCGCAATCGTGTTGTTCGCGTCGATTCTCGTCGGTTTCGTTCTCGTGACCCGTGATGCATCGGGGGCGTCGAAACCATCGATCGAGATCGAACAATGCGCGAATCTCGACGCGACCTGCAAATGGCCGAAGGGAAATCTGGGCCAGAACAACGCGCTGTACTTCGAGGGACAGTCGGTGCCGTATCGGTCGGTGCTGTCGGGACTGTCCACCGGGCAGACCTACGCCGTTCGAATCGAATGGGATACGACCGAAAACGGCAAGCATGCATTCGACTATCTCACGAGTTTCGACCACACCGAACCCGGTGCCGATCCGTGCGCGATCGCACTGTGCGCCGACCCGAGCGACACTCTCGGAATTCCACTCGATCCGAACGTTTCCGGGGCCGGAGTCACCCAGATCGGCGGTCAGTTCTTCGATTTGTGGGGTGGAACCTTCACTGCGGCCGGTTCGACCGTGCCGAACACGGGGAACCTCTGTGGTCCGGCGTCGTGCACCGTGACGAGCAACCCGTCGGGGTACTCGCTCTCGGGGACCTACGAAGGTTCGAGTCAAACCAGTGTCGAGGTCTACTTCGCGGCCACGTCGCCCACGGCCGTTCTCGCATGGGGTGGGCACATCGCATCACGTCTCGACTGGGGCTCTGGCAACTCTGCTGTCGATCTGTCGGGTTCGCCGTACCACATGCGCCTGGCTGCTCTGAGATGCAGCGACTTCACAAATTGCAGTACGGGCAATATGGATCTGTCGCTCAGTACCACGGCGGTCGTGTATCCGGGTCAGATCACGATCGTGAAGGAGGCCGACGTCGAGACGAGTGATGGATTCGAATTTACGGCCTCGACGCCCCTCGAGGGTTTCGTTCTCGTTGACGACGGATCAGAGTTCAACAAAAAGGTCTTCGACGGCATCACCGACTTTCAGGAGTACTTCATCTCCGAACTCACCTCGGACGGATGGGATTTCGACTCAGTCGACTGCGATCTGGTCGTGGATCGGGGTGGCGGATACTCGGTAAACGGTCCCGACGTCGTGATCGATCTCGCCGAGGGCGAAAGCATCATGTGCACCTTCAAGAACACTCAGGTGGTCAGCACATCGAGCACCACGTCGACCAGCACCTCCACCAGCACGTCAACCAGCACCTCCACTAACGCGCCAACCAGTACGTCAACCAGCACCACGTCGACCAGCACCTCCACCATCGCGCCAACCAGCACCTCCACCAGCGCGCCAACCAGTACGTCGAGTACCTCCACCACGGCCCCACCGCCGATCGTGATCGTTCCCGCTGTTCCGATTCGGCCTGCCGAGGTGACCACGACCCCGCCCTCGACGACATCGGCACCGACCACCACCGGGGAGGCCGTGATCCTGCCGGCTGAAATTCCGAGCGACTCAACCCTTCCGTCGACCGGTTCCTCGACGCGAACGACGAGCGTTCTCGGACTCCTCCTTCTTGCTATCGGCGGCCTCGGTCTCGTTCTCCTCGCCATCCGTTCGACCACAACCAAGGAGCGAAACTCATGATCAATCCCTCACCCAGTTCGGCAATCATCAGCACCTTCCCGCCGACGGCCTGCGGCCTGGCCACCTTTGCCGCGGCCTTGGCGAACGGAATGCAATCGAACAATGTGACCGACGTCGGCATCGTGCGTTGCTCCGTCGACTCGTTGCCAGCCAACGATGACCGCATCATTGCGGAGTTGCACCCATCGCGACTGCGCTCAATTCGTGAAGCGTCGATCGCAATCAATTCGTTCGACTGTGCGTTCCTTCAACACGAGTTCGGCATCTTCGGCGGACACGACGGCGACGACGTCGTTCGGCTGATGTCACACATACGTGTTCCGATCGTCACGACTCTGCACACCATTCCAACGAGCCCCACCACTCATCAGAAGCGGACCCTTCAGCATGTACTGAAAGGCTCCAGTCGAATCGTGACCATGACCGACGCGGCTCGACAGCGATTGCTTCAGTTCTACGACGTCGATCCCCTCGGCGTCGTCACCATCCCCCACGGCGCGACACTTCCCCCGCCCGTCGCGCCGCGACCGGCACCGGTTCCTACGGTGCTGACCTGGGGGCTTCTGGGACCCGGCAAGGGCATCGAATGGGTGATCGATGCTCTTGCCGCGGTCTCCGATGTCGTCCCGCCGATCACCTATCTCGTAGCCGGACGTACACACCCCAAGGTGAAAGCTCGCGAAGGCGAGAAGTACCGCGAGTCGTTGCATGAACGGGCGCGGGCACGTGGCGTCGAGTCCCGAGTCGTGTTCGACGAGCTCTACCGGAGTGTTCCTGAGCTGGTTGAACTCGCGCGCTCGGCCTCAGTCGTCGTATTGCCGTACGACAACGCCGACCAGGTGACGAGCGGCGTCCTGGTCGACGCCGTTGCCGCCGGTGTACCGGTGATTGCCACCGACTTTCCCCACGCTCGAGAACTCCTGTCGGACGGCGCCGGAATCGTCGTGCCACACCGTGACCCCGATGCGATCGCCCGGGCGTTGCGTACCGTCCTCACCCATCACAACGTGCAACGAAGTATGCGAGCTCGTGCCGAGGAGCTCGCCCGCCACCATGACTGGACGAAAGTCGCTGCCGACTATCTAGATCTCGTCCCGGCGATCATCGGATCGAGCGAAACGGCGGTTCCTACACGTTTCGTCACCTCATCAACATCTCGGACGACTGGGGTCTCTTCGAGCACGCCAAAGGTCCGCGACCACGCTTCTCGCACGGTTATTGCACTGACGACAACGCCCGACTCGTGATCGTGTCGGCTCGAGAACACAATGGCACATGCGGCGGAGCAATCCTCGCTCGTCTGGGTATGCGTTTCGTTCTGAGTGCCCAGACTCCCGACGGCAAGTTCCATAATCGACTGAGCTTCGGCCGCGTCTGGCTCGACGAGCCAACCATCGAAGACGCATGGGGTCGAGCGATCTGGGCGTTCGGAACGGTGATCGCCCGCAGTGACGACGGAGTCCTGCACCAACGAGCGCTCGGTGCATTCGAATCGGCCATCCGACATCGCCCCGATTGGCTCCGTTCACTCGCCTACGCAGGTCTTGGTGCCGCCGAAGTGCTGACCGTCGCACCCGAGCACAAAGGTGCACTCGATCTGGTGGCCGATGCCGCCGATCGCATTCTCCTCTCGTCACGTTCGCCGGACTGGCCGTGGTCCGAACCGCGCCTCACTTATTCGAATGCACTTCTGCCCGACGTGGTGATCGCCGCCGGTGTTGCACATCGCGACGACGACACCGTTCGTACGGGTCTCGACATGCTCCGCTGGCTCGTCGAAACCGAAACTCATGCCGGTCACTTTTCCGTGACCCCTACCACCGGTCGTGGGCCCGGCGATCCGAAGCCGGCGTTCGATCAACAACCGATCGAGGTGGCTGCACTCGCCGATGCGGCCAAACGAGCTTTCGATGTCACGGGCGACGACGAGTGGTTGCGGGAGATCGAGAAGGCAGCACGTTGGTTCCACGGCGATAACGACGCGGGTGTCCCGATGATCGACGAGGTGACCGGAGGTGGTTTCGACGGACTTCACCCTCACGGTCGAAATCTGAATCAGGGTGCTGAATCGACTCTTGCCATGGTGTCGACACTTCAGTTGCACGACCGAATGTCGATGCTTACTCGATGACCTTTTTCCCACACCCCGATCCCGACGTCCTCGCTGTCCGCACCGGTATCCATCTGAAGGCCGACCACTCGCGCATCTTCGCCCGCCTCTTCGTGCCGGGCCAAGAGGACTTCGGCGCCAACCAATCGCGCACGAGCGCGGTTCTCGATCGCATTTTGTCGCTCCCCGAAGAAGAGGTTGCACGCGCTCTCAACGACGTCGTCCTCCGATTCTCCGACCGTCACGACGATCTCGATCTGTGGCTCGAGTCTCACGCACATCGGGTAGCGAATCGCCTCGATTCCCCGACCTACTTCTCCGACAACCGGTGGAAACTCATCGGTGCATATTTCACCCACGAGTTCTCGGTGGAGGGTGCGGCTCTCACGAATCCGAGTGTCGTCGCTCACCCCGACCAGACTGGAGTTGCCGAGGGAAGTCTTCGTTTCGTCATGAGTGTGCGAGGTATCGGCGAAGGCCACCGTTCGTCCATCGGATTTCGAACCGGCCTCATCGACGAATACGGCAACGTCTCGATCGATTCGCCCGGGCGTGACCTCGACGTCGGTCTCCACTCCGAGGGCTGTCTTCGCAACATTGCATTTCTCGGCCTGCTCGAAACGTTCGGCGATCTCGGAGAAAACGCCCGCTACGTGTTGCAGCATCTCGACGGTCTGTTCACTCGGTCCGACTTGGAAGAGCAACTCAATCGACTCATGCACGATCAGGAGACCTACCGCAACGTCGATGCCACGGCCCATCACTTTCGTTCGATCGCCGATCGTGCCTACTCGGTGTCGTTCTCGGTCGATTCGCAACTCTCTGAGAGAGTCCTGTGGCCCCACTCGATGGCCGAATGGCGCGGCATGGAGGATGCTCGCTTCGTCGACTTCGTGGATCCCGACATGGGACGCATCTTCTTCGCCACCTACACAGCCTTCGACGGCGTCGACATCGGACAACAACTGTTGTCGACTCGCGACTTCCTTCAATTCGAGATCACACCGGTGTCGGGACAAGCCGCTCGAGGCAAGGGACTGGCCATCTTCCCGCGAAAGGTGGGCGGACGATTCGCGGCGCTCAGTCGAGCCGACCGCGAGACCAATTCGGTGTCGTTCTCGCACCAACTCGAGTACTGGGACAATTCACTCGAGATCCAACTGCCCACTCGACACTGGGAGGTCGTCCAGCTCGGCAACTGCGGATCCCCCATCGAGACTGCCGCCGGCTGGCTGGTACTCACTCATGCCGTCGGCCCCATGCGGACGTACTGCATCAGCGCAATGCTCCTCGACCTCGACGATCCGGCCCGGGTCATCGGCACCCTCGACACACCGCTTCTGGTTCCGTCGGAATTCGAACGGGACGGCTACGTGCCGAACGTGGTGTATTCGTGCGGAGCTCTGCGCCACCAGCACCTGCTGCTCCTGCCGTTCGGTATCGCCGATCAGTCGATCGGCGTCGCCGTCGCCAATCTTGACGATCTCTTGGATCGACTCGTCTCGAAGTGATTTCGAACCGGGCTACTCTGAGGCGGTCCGACTAACAGGAGCCGCCAATGTCTCATCGAACCCGACCCGGTTCACCCTCGCTACCGACGGCATTCGTCGCCATCGTCCTTCTTGTCGCCGCCCTAGGAGTCTGGTTGCCGTCATCAGCGGTTCGAGCTGACTCCCTGAATGGCCCGCGTGAACTCGGATCCGAAACGTCGGCCGACTACACCCTCGACATGAAATGCCTCAAAGAGCCCAATCTGTCTGTAGGCAAGAAATCGGGAAGTTGGGTCGTTGATCAGAACGTTGCCAAGGTTGTCTGGACGGAAACAAATCCCATTCCTGTCGTCCGCTTCACCGCACCCGCGGTGGCCGACGACACGGTGGTCACACTCAGCCTCGGATGCCTGGTGGGTTCGACCACCACTTTCACCACCAAAAAGATCGTCACCGCCGTGCTTGTCCCCGGTCCGCCGCAGGAAACATTTGCTGACCTCGTCTTCAGCAAGGATGAAACGGCGGCCATGAGTTCGGCAAAGGCCACGGGAAACCTGCCCTGTCCGGGTGGAACGATTACGAGTTCGAACCTCGTCGTCCTTCCCGGAAGCGGGCGTTGGGAGATTGAGCCCACGTATTCCGTCCAGTTCGATGCCCAGAACGCACCTCTGCTGCAGATCACCAGCATCGGGCGTCCGATCTTCGACGGAGAATCCGACCGCGAAACGACCGTGGGTTCGACCATCATCTGCGCGTACGGTGCCGGGCGGATCATCTATCGAGGTGACATCACCGTCACCAACACCACGAGTGCCGCTGAGCCTCCCAATTCCGAACCGCCGGTGGCCTCCAACGTTCGAGGTGCGATCTCTGTCGACCCGGCTCAGGTGACCGAAGGCCAGCTCGTCACGATCTCGAACACCACCGCGTCCCCGTGTCGGGATCTCATCTTTCCGTACGGGGCTTCTGGGTTCGATCGAGGAGACGACGGCAAGTTCGAGTTCTCGATCAGTAAAGGTTCGGAAGCCGGCGATCTCTTCCGGGCAGACGCGTCGGGGAATTGGGCCGTCTCGATTCGATTCGACGATGGGTTTCTCGCCGGCCAGGACGTTCGTCGTCTCACCGTGACCTTCGCTTGCGGAACGCGCGTGAACAACCAACCCTCGATCAATTTCGTCTACCAGCCGGCGGCCTTGTCGGTGGTCGCCCGTGGAACTCAAGCACCGGCCTCCACCGCAGGTTCGGGCGCCGGCGCACCCGCCACCACCGCCGGATCGACAGGTGGAACTCCGGACACCGGCTCGGTCGATCCGCAGACCGGAACCCCCGTCGATCCGCAGAGCGGGGGCGTCGCCGCACCGTCACCTCTCGGCGGCTTCTCCATCCCGAGCGGCGAGTCGGTCGATGCGGCCGGCGATCAGATCCTTCCGCGTGCGTATCTGAATGGTGAAACGCAGCAACTCATCGAGATCGCCACCGGACTCGTCATCGGCGAATACGACCTCGTGTCGGGTCAATTCGTCGATCCGAACACCGGCGCCGTCACCGGCATCGTCGATCCGGCCACAGGTGAACTGATCGATGCGGCGACCGGCATCCAGATCGGCATCTCGACCACTCCGCCGAGTGCAAGCGATGGCGCCGCACTTCTCGGATTGGGTGACGGAGCCTCCTCCGACGAAGCCACCGACGATTCCGGTTCGAACACTCTCGTGATCGTGCTCATTGCGGTGGCCGGCGCACTGTTGCTCGCCGTGATCGCGCTCGTCGTCAGCCGGCGCAAGAAGCCGACGTTGCCGCCTCCGCCGATCGCCTGATCAGGACAGCGACAAGCCCGACAACGAGCCCTCGGCTCGCCAGTCCTCCAGCACCTTCACGAAGGCCACCGGCCCGGCTCCGTAGCTGCCGTTCTGCAGACTTCGAGCGGCTGGCTGGCCTTCGTTGTTGTAGTAGCCCGGCGTGCAGGCCTCGAGGTACTTCACGTTCATCTGCGAGAGCCGCACGATCGTCTGCACCCATTCATCTTCGGCCTCTGGAGTGGCTTCAATACGCGAGATCCCGCGGCTCTGTGCTTCCGACAACAGATAGGCCAAATGTTTGCTCTGCTCGTTCAGCATGTGCGGAAAGTTCACGGTGAAACCCGACTGGATGTTGCTCACCACGAAGCAGTTCGGGAAGCCGACACTGTGAAAGCCGTGCAGAGTGCGGGCGCCGTCGGCCCATGCGTCGGTGAGGCTCACACCATCGCGGCCGTACACCTCGTATCCAGAACGTCGGGTGTACTCGGTCCCGACTTCGAACCCGGTCGCATAGATCAGGCAGTCGATCTCGTACTCGACGCCGCCCACCACGACCGCGTTCTCGGTGATCCGATCGACACCTTGGCCGTCGGTGTCGACCAGGGTGACGTTCGGACGGTTGAAGGTCTGTAGATATTCGTCGTGGAAACACGGACGTTTGCAGAACTGCCGATACCACGGCTTCAGAGCTTCGGCCACCTGCGGATCGGTCACGATCTCGTCGACCCGTGAGCGAACTTGGTTCATCTTCTCGAAGTCGGCTAGTTCGAGATTGCGAGCCAATCCATCAGCCGACAGGTCGGGCGACGCTTCCTTGCGGAGTCTGATCAAGAGATTGCCGATGATGTCGGTCCAACCGTCGTTCACCAGATCGACCTCGGCGAAACCACCCGACACCAAGGCATTGAAGTTGTCCATCCGCTCTTGCTGCCAACCGGGTTCGAGCGACTCGGCCCACTCGGGGTCGGTGGGACGATTGTTGCGAACGTCGATCGACGACGGCGTGCGCTGGAACACGAAGAGTTGCTTCGCATGTTCACCGAGGTGCGGAACGCACTGCACTGCGGTCGCCCCCGTGCCGATGATGCCCACTCGCTTGTCGGCCAGTTTCGTGAGGCCGCCGTTCGACGACCCACCCGTGTATTCGTAGTCCCAACGGCTCGTGTGGAAGGAATGACCAGTGAACGATTCGACACCTGGAATGCCGGGCAATTTCGGTCGATGCAGCGGCCCGTTGGCCATGATCACGAAACGGGCGCGCATTCGGTCGCCTCGGTTGGTGGTGATGACCCACCGCGTGTCGTCCTCATCCCAGCGGATCTCGGTCACCTCGGTCTGGAAGCACGCATTGCGGTACAGATCGAAATGCCGCCCGATGGCCTGACTGTGAGCCAGGATCTCGGGCGCCTTCGAATACTTCTCGGTCGGGATGTAGCCGATCTCTTCGAGGAGCGGCAGGTAGATGTACGACTCGACATCGCACGCGGCTCCGGGATACCGGTTCCAGTACCAGGTGCCACCGAAGTCACCGCCCTTCTCGATCACGCGTATGTCGTCGACCCCGGCCTCACGCAGACGAGCACCGGCCAAGAGGCCGCCGAAACCACCGCCCACGATCACCACGTCGATCTCGTCGAACAGCGGGCCGCGCTCCTCCCGGGCCACGTAGGGATCCTCGAGATAGTGCGCGAACTGTCCGGTGATCTCGACGTACTGCTCGTTGCCGTCGGCGCGCACGCGCTTGTCGCGCTCCGATCGGTACTTGTCGCGCAAGCCGTCGGGATCGAAGTCGATCGTCGTCATGACGTCAATAATGTCAGCGAATCGAGTTCGAGGCATTGCTGGCCGTATTGGGTGGCCATGCGGACGAACAGATCGTCGCCTCGCTCGGTTCGGGCCGCCATCGACGTGGCCAACACCGTGATGGCCAGACCCCAGAACGATCCGAATCGGTAGTCGCGCCAGCACGTCTCGGCGTCGTAGTTGATCCCAGTCGCCGTCAACTGACGGCGATATTCCTCTACCAGGTCACGCTCGATTCCGGCCCGACGCTCGGGATCGCAGCTGCTGGCGATCACGTAGGCCACGTCGACCATGCCGAGACCCTCGTTGACCGTCTGCCAATCGACCACCACGATGGGCGGCGCGCCTGGGTCACGGGCAAAGAGGAAGTTGTCGGGTCGGAAGTCGTAATGAGCCAGGGTGAGTGGCGTGCCGGTGCCTTGAGCCCAACGCTTCACGTTCTGGCCGAAACTTTCGCAGATTCCGACGATGGACGCATCGAGACGGGAACCGAGTCGGTCGAGGAAAGCCGGCAGCAACATGGAGTAGATCATCTGCAGAGCATCGGACCGCTCGTCGATCGTGGTTTGCACTGGTGCCGACTGCGGCAGGGTGGCGTCACCCCATCGCGGCGCATGCAGCTTCACCGCCTGCTCGATCGCCAGTGCTGTCTCGTCGGAGTTCAAGCCGACGAAGTGGTCGCCTTGTTCCGATCCCGACAGATCCTCCATGATCAGACAGAAGCCTTGCTCTTCCACGTTCAGCGCGGCGTGGTAACACTGCGGTGCGCGCACCTCGACCGTGTGCGCAAAGTTCCGGTAGAAGTTCCATTCGGTCACGTATGCACTGCCACCGAATCCGGTGGCCCGAGCCGTCTCGTCTCGGGATGGGAACTTGCCCATGATCGTGGCCGGACGACCTTCTGGCCGATCCCACTCGAGGGCGAATCGCGCATTGCAGCCCGTCTGACCGGTACCGACGTAACCGGCGAACTCACACGACTTCAAGAACGCTCCTCCAGACAGTCCGGCGACGTCGAGGACGTCGCGCATCCACTCGGTCTCGAGGGTCTCTGGATCGCTCCGGATACCGAGATGATCGTGAAAACCTGGCGTGCTGTCGGTCACGTTTGGGACGATAGTCCCCGGCCCGAATCGTCAAGTCATTCTCAATACGGGACAAACGAAACATTTTGCAAACTCGTACGGTTGTACCTTCGTAACGACGAAGCGGAGGTCACGGGTGAGAATCAGCACTGCATCGACGAGGAGCACGAGGGGCCAGCGCCGCCCGTCGTTCGTCGTCGTCTCGCTGATCCTCGCCGTCGTGTCGACATTCGCCACGACACCCATGGCAACTGCCCAGTCGAACACCTCGGTGATCGACGCTGCACCGGACGACAGCGTCGATCGACTGATCGTGCGCCGGCTCATCGGAGAGACGAGCGCGGCAGCACGGGAGTTTCTCGCCGACGCCCTCGATATCGAAATCGATCTGCCAGTGTCGATCGGCGACGGTTTCGAGATTCTCGGTTTTGGTCACGAGATCTCGTTCCGTGATGCCGTCACCATCAGCGGCGAACTGGTCGCCCGCGGACTCGTAGTAAGCGCTGAACCCGACGTGATGCGCACATCCACCGCCGTTCCGAACGATCCACGATTCTCCGAACAGTGGTACCTCCAAACACCTGGTTCGAGCACCCAAGGCATCGATCTGCCGAGTGCATGGGACATCACTCGTGGTTCCTCGAGTGTCGTCGTCGCCGTGATCGACACCGGCCGACTCGACCATCCCGAATTGTCGGGACGTTTGGTCGACGGATACGACTTCGTGTCGCAGACGAAGAACAGCAAAGACGGAGACGGCTGGGACTCCGACGAGACCGACGTGGGTGACTGGTCCGAATCCGACGACCCGCTGTACACCTGCACAGTGGGTGACCCGTTCAAGTCGAGTTCGTGGCACGGCACGCACGTCTCAGGGATCATCGCCGCCAACGCAGACAACTCGGTCGGTATCGCCGGCGTCGCCCCCAACGTTCGAGTTCAACACGTACGAGTTCTGGGCACCTGTGGTGGGCGCACGTCCGACGAGGCCGTGGCCATCCGCTGGGCGGCTGGACTCCCGGTCGACGGTGTTCCGCTCAACCCCACACCAGCCAAGGTGATCAACCTCAGTCTCGGTTCACAGACGGCTTGCGCCGCGGTCGAACAGGCCGCGATCGACGAAGCAGTCGCCGCTGGTGTCACGGTTGTGGTCGCAGCAGGGAATGCCGGACTCGATCTCGACACCAACGATTTCGCACCGTCGAAATGCGCCAATGTGATCAGCGTGGCCGCACTGCGATTCGACGGAAGTCGGGCGTCGTACACGAACTACGGATCGAGCATCGACGTCGCTGCGCCCGGTGGACCGGGCGGAATCCTGTCTTTGCAGAATGGCGGCACGCGTACGGCCGATTCGTCGTGGACCTACGGCTACAAGCAAGGAACCAGCATGTCGACCCCGATCGTGTCGGGAATCGCCGCTCTGGTGCTGTCGGTGAACCCGAATCTCACACCAGCTCAGGTGGAGTCGATCATCGAGTCGTCGGCTCGCCCCTTTCCCACCGGTGTGAGCACCCCGTGTTCGAGCAACCCATCCGACACTTTCCATTGCGGCACGGGTATCGCCGACGCTGGGGCCGCACTCAGACTGGCCGCTCAGCAACTCCCCCAGGACTCGACCC
>RFSV01000033.1 GCA_009923785.1 Acidimicrobiia bacterium
GGCGGCCACAAGCAGCAGTACCGCATGGTCGACTTCAAGCGGAACAAGGACGGCGTGGCCGCCAAGGTCGTCGCCATCGAGTACGACCCGAATCGCACCTGCCGTATCGCCCTGTTGCACTATGCCGATGGCGAGAAGGCGTACATCCTTGCGCCGAAGGGTCTCAACGTGGGCGACCATGTGTCGAGCGGCCCGAAGGCCGACATCAAGCCGGGTTGTGCTCTGCCCATGCGCTACATCCCTGTCGGTACCGTGATCCACAACGTGGAATTGCGCCCGGGGCAGGGCGGAAAGATGGGTCGTTCGGCCGGTATCGGCGTGCAGCTCGTCGCCAAGGAAGGCGAGTACGCCACCTTGCGTCTGCCCTCCACCGAAATGCGCCGCGTGCTCATCGACTGTCGCGCCACTGTCGGCGAGGTCGGCAACTCCGAGCACGAACTCGTGAAGATCGGTAAGGCTGGCCGTAATCGTTGGAAGGGTGTGCGTCCGCAGACCCGTGGTGTGGCCATGAACCCGGTCGATCACCCCCTCGGCGGTGGTGAAGGCAAGACCTCTGGTGGACGTCCGGCGGTGTCGCCGTGGGGCAAGCCCGAGAGCCGCACACGTAACACCAACAAGTCGTCGCAGAAGTTGATCGTTCGTCGTCGTCGTACGGCCAAGGGCCGTCGGTAGGAGTAGAAGATGTCACGCAGTCTCAAAAAGGGCCCCTTCATCGACGATCACCTTCTCAAGAAGGTCGACGTCCTCAATCAGGCCAACGAGAAGAAGGTCATCAAGACCTGGAGCCGTCGCTCGACGATCATCCCCGACATGGTCGGTCACACGATCGCCGTGCACGACGGTCGCAAGCACGTTCCGGTGTACATCACCGAATCGATGGTCGGACACAAGCTCGGTGAGTTCTCGCCGACCCGCACCTTCAAGTACCACGCCGGGCAAGAGAAGAACGCGAAGGGTAAGAAGTAATGACCGGTCCCAAGTTGAACGAACGCGACTTCGTGCGTGGTGAGCGCACGGGCACGCGAGCGAGTGCTCGTGCCATCCGTATGTCCGCCTCCAAGGCTCGTGTGGTCCTCGACCTCGTCCGTGGTCTCGACGTCGTGAGTGCCGACCAGGTTCTGCAGTTCACCGAGCGCGAAGCCGCTCGTGTCATCCGCAAGATCTTGGCGTCAGCCGTCGCCAACGCCGTGAACAACGACAACGCCGATGCCGAGTCGCTCTACGTGCGGGCGTGTTTCGCCGACGAAGGTCCGACCATGCGTCGCTTCAAGCCCCGTGCCCGTGGTCGTGCGACGCGCATCAACAAGCGCACCTGCCACATCACGATCGTCGTCGACACTCTCGATGACGACACCCTGAAGATCGTCCAGGCCCGCCGTGAGCGTGCCGTGGCCGGTCGCCGGGCCGCACGTGGTGGAGCCGGTGTGGCCGACCGTCGTGCTCGCGTGGCCAAGAGCCGCCAGAAGTTCGCCGACAAGAAGGGTGACGACACGTCGTCCGACGACACGTCCGCCGACGAAGCGATGACCGACGAAACGGTCAGCGACGCAGTCGAGTCGACCGAAGTGGTCGATGACACGACGGTGGAAGCAACCGAGGAGAAGAACTGATGGGCCAGAAGATCAATCCCTACGGCTTCCGCCTGGGTGTCACCACCGACTGGAAGAGCCGCTGGTTCAGCGAGCGCCAGTACAAGGAGTACCTCACCGAGGACTGGAAGATCCGCGACTACATCATGTCGACCCTCGGTGACGCGGCCATCAGCCGTATCGAGGTCGAGCGCAAGCGTGGCGAAACCTTGAAGGTCGACATCCACACGGCTCGTCCCGGCATCGTGATCGGTCGTAAGGGTGCCAAGGCCGACGAGATCCGCGCTGGTCTCACCAAGCTCACCGGCAACAACAAGGTGCAGCTCAACATCGTCGAGATCAAGTCTCCTGAGCTCGACGCCGCGCTCATCGCCCAGGGCGTCGCTGATCAGCTGGTCGGTCGTATCGCCTTCCGCCGTGCCATGAAGCGTGCGGTGCAGAATGCTCAAAAGGCCGGTGCCCTCGGTATCCGCGTTCAGTGTTCGGGTCGTCTCGGCGGCGCCGAAATGAGCCGCACCGAGTGGTACCGCGAAGGTCGCGTTCCGTTGCACACGCTGCGCGCCGACATCGACTACGGCTTCCGCGAGGCTCGTACCTCGAGTGGCCGTGTCGGAGTCAAGGTCTGGATCTACCGCGGCGACATCTTGCCGTACAAGCCTCAGACCGACGACAAGATCGCTCGCGAAGCGGCCATGGCCGTCGGTGAGACGTCGGGTGCGGTCGGCAAGCGAGTCGTGTCGTCCGGTGGACGTCGCAAGAGTGACGAGGTCGAAGCGGCCGCCGCTCCGCTCATCAAGGAAGCCGACCCCGAACTCGAGAAGTTGCTCGATGAGGAAGAAGACATCGCCCGTCGCACCCATCAGGGCAATGAGACACCTCACTTCCGTGGAGAGGACTGAACCATGTTGATGCCTCGCAAAGTCGCGCACCGCAAACACCATCGCGGTCGTATGAGGGGAACCACCAAGGGTGGTAGTGCCCTGGCCTTTGGTCAGTACGGCATTCAGGCGCTCGAACCGGCGTGGCTCACCGCCCGTCAGATCGAAGCCGCTCGTATCGCCATGACCCGTCACATCAAGCGTGGCGGAAAGGTCTGGATCAACGTGTTCCCCGACAAGCCGGTCACCAAGAAGCCGGCCGAGACCCGCATGGGTTCGGGCAAGGGCAACCCCGAGTTCTGGGTGGCCGTCGTGAAGCCCGGCCGCGTGCTGTTCGAACTGTCGTTCCCGAACGAAGAGCAGGCTCGCGCCGCTCTCGCCAAGGCCGTACAGAAGCTCCCGATCAAGGCCCGCATCATCAGCCGAGAGGAGGCGATCTGACATGGCTGGCAAGTTGAAGAAGGAACGCGCCGATATCGCCGAGCTCGACCTCGCTTCGCTGGTGTCGCAGTTGAAGGCGGCCAAGCAGGAAGCGCTCAACCTTCGCTTCCGCAACGCGACCGGACAGCTCGAAGACCACAGCGAGTTGCGCGCCGTTCGTCGTCGTATCGCTCGTATCAACACCCAGATCCGCAAGCGAGAGATCGCTGCGGCCGAGGCCGGAGAGTGAACATGGCCGAGAACACCGAAACGACCGAGGGAGCCGAGCGCAAGGTGCGCAAGGTTCGTGACGGCATCGTGATCTCCTCGAAGATGGATCGCACCCTCGTGGTCGCCGTCGTCGAGCGAGTTCGCCATCCCAAGTACAACAAGTTCGTGATGCGTACCAAGAAGCTGTACGCACACGACGAAGCCAACGACGCTCGTGAGGGCGACAAGGTGCGCGTCATGGAGACCCGCCCGCTGTCGAAGACCAAGCGCTGGCGTCTCGTCGAAGTCGTCGAGCGGGCCAAGTGAGCGGCCGAGGAACGAACGAGGATTCACCATGATTCAGCAGGAGAGCCGACTCCGGGTCGCCGACAACAGCGGCGCCAAGGAAGTGTTGGTCATCAAGGTGTTGGGCGGCACACGCCGTCGCTACGCCTCGATCGGCGACATCTTCGTGGCGACCGTGAAGGACGCCATCCCGGGTGCAGGTGTGAAGAAGGGCGAAGTCGTCAAGTGCGTCGTCGTCCGCACCAAGAAGGAGCGCCGTCGCCCCGACGGCAGCTATATCCGTTTCGACGAGAACGCGGCCGTGGTCATCAAAGACGACATGACGCCGCGTGGAACCCGAATCTTCGGACCAGTCGGACGTGAACTTCGCGACAAGAAGTTCATGCGCATCGTGTCGCTTGCCCCGGAGGTGTTGTGACATGAAGATCCAGAAGGGCGACACCGTCATCGTGATCTCGGGTAAGGATCGCGGCAAAGAAGGCGTGGTGTCACGCGTCATGCCGTCGAGCAATCGAGTCATCGTCGACGGCGTCAACATCGCGAAGAAGCACCAGAAGCCGCGCAAGGCCAACGAGCAGGGCGGCATCATCGATCGCGACATGCCGATCCACGTCTCGAACGTGATGCTCGTGCATCGCGGCGAGCCCACCCGGGTGGGTTTCAAGGTGAATGCCGACGGAACCAAGGTGCGCATCGCCAAGCGCACCGGTGAGGAGATCTGATGTCGACCACCACTGCTCCGCGTCTCAAGGTCAAGTACGACTCCGCCGTACGCGACCAGTTGAAGACCGAACTCGGACTCTCGAACGTCATGGAAGTGCCTCGTCTCGAGAAGATCGTGATCAACATGGGTGTCGGCAAGGCCACTCAGCAGCCGTCGCTGCTCGAGGGTGCCGTGGCCGATCTGACCAAGATCGCCGGTCAGAAGCCGGTCGTCACCAAGGCCCGCGACTCCATCGCCAACTTCAAGTTGCGCGAAGGCCAGTCCATCGGCTGCAAGGTCACTTTGCGAGGCGACCGCATGTGGGAGTTCTTCGATCGCGTCCTGGCCGTGGCCATCCCGCGAATCCGAGACTTCCGCGGCCTCAACCCGTACTCGTGGGACGGTCGAGGGAACTACACCTTCGGTCTCTCCGACCAGACGGTGTTCCCCGAGATCGATTACGACAGGATCGACGCTCCCCGTGGCATGGACATCACCATCGTCACGACAGCCACCAATGACGTGGCTGGCAAGGCGTTGCTCGACGCGTTCGGGTTCCCCTTCAAGAAGGGTGCCGAAGCGGCTGCCATTCCCAAGAAGAAGAAGTCCACTCGTCGCGGCCCGGTCACGGGCAAGAAGAAGAAGTAGTAGAGGTCCGAGAACATGGCCAAGAAGTCATTGATCAACAAGGCGGCTGGAAAGCCCAAGTTCAAGGTCCGCGGCTACACGCGTTGTCGCAAGTGCGGCCGCGCCCGTTCCGTGTATCGCAAATTCGGACTTTGCCGTGTGTGTCTGCGCGACATGGCACACGCTGGCGAGATCCCTGGTCTGACGAAGTCGAGCTGGTGAGGTACCGATGCTGACAGATCCCATTGCCGACATGCTCACCCGCATCCGCAACGCCAACGTTGCGATGCACGACGAGGTGAAGATGCCGTCGTCCAAGCAGAAGGTCGCCCTGGCCAAGGTTCTGGAGCAGGAGGGTTACATCTCCGGTTTCCAGGTCGCCCCGAACCCCAAGGGTCCGGGCCAGGTGCTCACCATCTCCATGAAGTACTCCGAGGAGCGTCGTCGCACCATCGCGGGTATCAAGCGAATTTCGACACCGGGCCTGCGCGTCTATCGCAAGTCCAACACCGTGCCGCGTGTGCTCGGTGGTCTCGGTGTCGCCGTCCTGTCCACCAGTCAGGGACTCATGACCGACCGCGAAGCGCGCAAGCGCAAGGTCGGCGGCGAAGTCCTCTGTTACGTGTGGTGACGAGAGGAGCCCGACATGTCACGTATCGGTAAAGCACCCATCACGATTCCTTCCGGAGTCGAGGTCTCGGTGAGCAGCAACTCGGTCACCGTCAAGGGCCCGAAGGGAACGCTCACGCGACCGCTCATCGGCGGTATCACCGTTCGTCAGGAAGAGAACACTCTTCTCGTCGAGCGTCCTGACGACCTGCGTGAGTCGCGCAGCCTCCACGGTCTGACCCGCGCCCTCGTCAACAACATGGTCGTCGGTGTCACCGACGGTTTCGTCAAGGAACTCGAGATCATCGGCGTGGGTTACCGTGCCGAGGCCAAGGGACCGAGCGCTCTGCGCCTCAACCTCGGCTTCTCGCATCCGGTCGATTTTCCGGGACCTGATGGCGTCACGTTCGAAGTGCCGGCTCAGACCCGCATCATCGTGAAGGGAATCGACAAGGAATTGGTCGGCCAGGTTGCGGCCAACATCCGTTCGATCCGCAAGCCCGAGCCGTACAAGGGCAAGGGAGTTCGTTATCTCGACGAGCGCGTCATGCGCAAGGCCGGCAAAGCCGGCAAGAAGTGATGGTCGGTAGGGAGACGTCATGACCAAGATCAGCAATCAGCGTCGTACGGGCCGTCTGCGCCGCCACACGCGAGTCCGCAAGAAGATCCACGGCACCGCCGAGCGTCCGCGCTTGTCGCTCTACCGTTCCAACAAACACCTCATCCTGCAGGTCATCGACGACGATCGTGGTGTCACGATCGCGTCGGCTACCTCGGTCGAGGCCGACGTGCGCAAGGCAGGTAGCGGATCCACCGTCGCCGCCGCCACACAGCTCGGTCGTCTCGTGGCCGAGCGCGCCAAGGCAGCAGGTGTGAACAAGGTCGTGTTCGACCGTGGTGGATATCTCTACCAAGGTCGTGTCGCCGCCGTCGCCGAAGCGGCTCGTGAAGCCGGACTGGAGTTCTGATGTCCAACGCACCTGCGAACAATCCCCGCCAACCCGGTGGGCCCCAGGACGGCCGCGAATCGCGCGTCATCCACATCAACCGCGTGGCCAAGGTCGTCAAGGGCGGTCGTCGCTTCTCGTTCACCGCTCTCGTGGTGGTGGGTGACGGCAATGGTCGTGTCGGTCTCGGTTACGGCAAGGCCAAGGAAGTTCCGTTGGCCATCCAGAAGGGCACCGAGGACGCCAAGCGCAACATGTTCGCCGTCGCTCTCGCCGGCAGCACCATCACCCATCCGGTGATCGGAGTGCTGGGCGCTGGTCGCGTGATGTTGAAGCCGGCCGCCCCCGGTACCGGAGTCATCGCCGGTGGAGCAGCCCGCATCATTCTCGAAGAGGCCGGAATCCACGACGTTCTGTGCAAGTCGCTCGGTTCGTCCAACGCCATCAACGTTGCCCGCGCCACGATCGAAGGTCTCAAGTCGTTGCAGCGTCCCGACGAGGTGGCGGCTCGCCGCGGTCTCCCGGCCGACTCGTTCGTGCCGAAGGGACTTCTGAAGGCTTACACCGAGCGCGAGCGTGCGGTGGCGGCAGGGGAGGGTCACTGATCGTGTCCGACACCATCATCGTCAAGCAGATCAAGTCGGGCGACCACACGAAGCCCAAGACTCGCGGCACTTTGCGTGCGCTCGGTCTCGGCCGTATCGGCCAGACCAACACGTTGCCCGACCGTCCCGAAATCAGGGGCATGCTCGCCCGTGTTCCGCATCTCGTCGAGGTGACGGAATCCCACAAGGAGAACTGACCATGCGCGTCGACGAACTCTCACCAGCACCCGGTGCCAAGCACCGCAAGAAGCGCGTCGCTCGAGGTATCGGCGGCAAGGGCGGCAAGACCGCCGGCCGCGGTACCAAGGGTCAGCACTCGCGTGGTCGCGGCAAGGTCGCCCGCGGTTTCGAAGGTGGTCAGATGCCTTTGAAGCAGCGAGTACCGAAGTTGAAGGGCTTCAACAACCCCTTCCGCGTCGAGTACCAGGCCGTCAATCTCGACACCATCAACGAACTCGATGAGTCGTCGGTGGATCCTGACGTTCTCCTGAAGCGGGGAGTCCTGCACAAGGGTTCCTTCGTGAAGGTTCTCGCTCGTGGCGAGATCAGTCGCAAGGTCGACGTGTCGGCCCATGCCGTGTCGAAGGCCGCTCAGTCGGCGATCGAAGCGGCCGGTGGCTCGGTCACGATCATCCCGCTGCCCTACAAGGTCCGTCCGGCCGCCAAGGGCAATCAGTTCACCAACCGCTGATCGCGAGGAGCATTCGTGCTGTCGAATCTGGCCAACATGTTCAAGGTCGCCGACCTACGGAACAAGATCTTGTTCACCGTAGGAATGGTGATGCTGTATCGACTCGGGACCTTCATTCGCGTCCCGGGTATCGACGACCAGGCCGTTCGGCAGCTGCGTGAGTCGGCTCGCCAGCAGGGCGCGCTCGGATTCTTGAACTTGTTCTCGGGCGGAGCGTTCTCGAGCTTTGCGATCTTCGCGCTCGGAATCATGCCCTACATCACGGCCAGCATCATCATGCAGGTTCTCACCGTGGTGATTCCCAAGCTCGAGCAGTGGCAGCAAGAAGGCGCCGTCGGTCAGCGCAAGATCACGCAATGGACGCGTTACGTCACGATGTCGATTGCCTTGTTGCAGGCCGCCGGTCTCACCTTCATCTTCGGCCAGGGTCGTGGTTCGGCCTTCTTCACGGCGTCCACCACGGCACCCGACATCATCCTTCTGCCCGACGGCATGTGGCCCCGAGGTCTGCTCGTGATCATGTCGCTCGTCGCCGGAACCGCCCTCCTCATGTGGATGGGTGAGATCATGTCGCAGCGCGGTATCGGCAACGGCATGAGCATCTTGATCTTCGCGTCGGTCGTGAGCAGCCTGCCGTTCAGCTACTACTCGCTCCTACAGAGCAAGAAGTGGGTGGTGTTCGCGATTCTTCTCGGAGTGTCGATCGCCATCTTGGTGGCGGTCGTCCGAGTCGAACTCGGACAGCGACGTATTCCTGTTCAGTTCGCCAAGCGAGTGGTAGGTCGCCGCATGTACGGCGGTCAGAGCACGTACATCCCGCTCAAGGTGAACCAGAGCGGCATCATCCCGATCATCTTTGCCAGCTCGGTCCTTTTGTTGCCGGTGCTCCTCACCAACGTGATCGGCAGCGATACGGGTTGGCGTCGAAGTCTGACCGAGTGGGTCGACCGGAATCTCGTGAGTTCGCAGGGCCTTCTCTACATCATCACGTTCGCTTTGCTCATCATCGCCTTCGCCTACTTCTACAACTCGATCGCTTTCGATCCGATGCGTCAGGCCGATCAGATCCGTCGTCAGGGTGGGTTCATCCCCGGTATCCGTCCTGGGCCGCAGACCGAGGCGTTCCTCGGCAAAGTCGTCAACCGCATCACACTTCCGGGTGCGTTGTTCGTGGCCTTCATCGCCATCCTGCCGTACATCGTGCTCTGGATCGGAGACGTTCAGACCTTCCCGTTCGCCGGTACCACGGTGCTGATTGCGGTGGGCGTGGCGCTCGAACTGATGCGACAGATCGATGCGCAGCTCATGTTGCGCAACTACGAGGGATTCCTGAAGTGACGTCGATCCGGCGTCGTGGAGCACGCCGGGGCTGAGTGATGATCGCGGGGGTCCGCCTCATCATCATCGGCCGCCAGGGCGCCGGCAAGGGCACGCAGTGTCTGCGTTTGTCGCGCCATTACGTCGTTCCTCACATCTCCACCGGTGAAATGCTGCGTGCCTCAGTGCGTGAAGGTACCGAACTCGGTCGAATGGCCAAGCAGGTCATCGAGTCGGGGCAACTCGTCGGCGACGACATCATGGTCGGCCTCGTCCGAGATCGACTGGCCCAAGACGATGCCCGCAACCGCGGATACATCCTCGACGGATTTCCACGAACTGTGAACCAGGCCGAAGCACTCGACGAGATCACCGAATCGGCCCCGATCAACGTGGTGATCGATCTCGACGTTCCCCGAGATCTGGTGGTGGCCCGGATCTCGGCCCGGCGGGTCTGTCGGGACTGCGGGACCAACTACACCGTCACTGGCCGTGAACGTCGTCCCTGGACCTGCGACGTGTGCGGGGGAGACGTGGTGCAGCGTGACGACGACTCCGAGGATGCCGTGAACCGGCGCCTCGACCTGTACGAATCTCAAACCGCCCCCCTTCTCGAGTTCTACGGGTCGGCCGGACGTCTGGTCATCGTCGACGGAACCGCCTCTCCCGACGTGGTGTTCGGCCGCCTGACGGCAGCCATCGATGCCGCCCGGAACCCGGGTTGAGGCCCTGATCATCGCCGTGTATCCGCGTCTCGAGCCCGGTGGGGACCGGGAAACACGCCGGTAGCATGGCAACTCGGCCCTGTGGGCGACCCTCGGTCGCGCCGCAGTCAGCCACCCCATTTCGACCGCCGAGGAGGCAGTTCTGGCCAAACCAAAAGACGACGCCATCTTGCTGGAAGGCACGATTCTCGAGTCACTCCCGAACGCCATGTTCCGGGTCGAACTCGAGAACGGCCACAAAGTGTTGGCGCACATCTCCGGAAAGATGCGCATGAACTACATCCGCATCCTGCCGGGCGACAAGGTTCAAGTCGAACTGACTCCTTACGACCTCACCCGAGGTCGCATCACCTACCGCTACAAGTGAACGACAAGAAGTGAGATGACCGATGAAGGTCCGACCGAGTGTCAAAAAGATCTGTGAGAAGTGCAAAGTGATCCGCCGTCACGGGCGCGTCATGGTCATTTGTGAGAACCCGCGCCATAAGCAGCGTCAGGGCTAAAGAGAAAGCAGCAACGAGTCAATGGCACGTATTTCTGGCGTCGACATCCCCCGCGAAAAGCGGTTGGAGATTTCCCTGACCTACATCTTTGGAATCGGCAAGCCCACGGCGCAGAAGATCTGCGCCGACTGCGGCCTCGATCCCAACACCCGTGTGCGCGATCTCACTGAAGACGAGATCAACAAGATCCGTGGTTGGGTCGATCAGAACATCACGGTCGAAGGTGACCTGCGCCGCGAAGTGCAGCAGGACATCAAGCGCAAGATCGAAATCCAGTGTCTCCAGGGAGTCCGCCACCGCAAGGGTCTTCCCGTTCGCGGTCAGCGCACCAAGACCAACGCTCGTTCACGTAAGGGCCCGAAGAAGACCGTGGCCAACAAGAAGAAGGCAGTGAGGAAGTAAGCCATGGCCAAGCCGAAGCCAGGTGGGCGTCGTCCCCGCAAGCGTGAGCGCAAGAACATCACTACTGGTGTGTGCCACATCAAGTGTTCGTTCAACAACACCATCGTCAGCATCAGCGACGTCGAGGGCAATGTCGTGTCCTGGGCCTCGGGCGGTGGTGTCGGATTCAAGGGTTCGCGCAAGAGCACACCCTTCGCCGCGCAGCTCGCCGCCGAGAAGGCTGCCAAGGATGCCTTCGAGCAGGGCATGCGTCGCGTAGAGGTGCACGCCAAGGGCCCGGGCTCGGGTCGTGACACAGCCATTCGTTCGTTGCAGAACACCGGTATCGAGGTCACCGGCATCAAGGACGTGACCCCGGTGCCGCACAACGGTTGCAAGATGCCCAAGCGGAAGAGGAACTAAGTCATGGCTCGTTACACCGGCCCGAAGGTGCGCCTGTCGCGCCGCCTCGGCATCAACGTCTTCGAGAATGCGAAGGGCAGCAAGGCCCTCGAACGTCGTCCTTTCCCTCCCGGACAGCACGGTCGTACCCGTCGTCGTGGCAACACGAGCGAGTACCTGACCCAGCTTCAGGAGAAGCAGAAGGCCAAGTACATCTACGGCGTCCTCGAGCGTCAGTTCCGCAAGACCTACGAAGAGGCCAACCGACTCTCGGGTCCGACCGGTGAGAACTTGCTGCGCCTCCTCGAATTGCGTCTCGACAACGTCGTGTACCGCGCCAACTGGGCGAGCACGCGTCCGCAGGCTCGCCAGTTCGTGAGCCACGGCCTCGTTCTCGTGAACGGCAAGCGCCTCAACATTCCGAGCGCCCGCGTGAAGCCCGGTGACGTCATCACCCTGGCCCCCAAGGCGCGCAACATGATCGTCATCCAGAACAACATCGACACGCTCGACCGCTCCATCGTGGGTTGGCTCGAGGGCGGCGACGGTGGCAAGCAGGTCACCGTGCGCACCGAGCCGGCGCGTGAGCACATCGACGTGCCGGTGCGCGAACAGCTCATCGTCGAGTTGTACTCCAAGTGATCCCAACGAACTGAACGACCCGCAGGCCCCTCACGAACGGAACAGACACCATGCTCGTCATCCAGCGCCCCTCTGTCGAAGCCGACAACGAAGAATCGAACAACCGTCAGCGTTTCGCCGTCGGTCCGTTGGAGCCCGGCTTCGGCCACACCATCGGTAACTCACTGCGTCGCACTCTGTTGTCGTCGATCCCCGGCGCAGCGATCACCACGGTGAAGTTCGATGAAGCTCTTCACGAGTTCGACACCATCGCCGGCGTGTCCGAGGACGTCACCGACATCATTCTCAACCTGAAGGACATCGTCCTGCGCTCGCTCTCCGACGAGGACGTCGTTCTTCGTCTCGACGTGCGCGGTGACGCCGTGGTCACGGCGGGTGACATCCAGTGCCCGGCTGAAGTCGAGATCCTCAACCCTGAACTCGTGATCGCTCACGTGAACAACAAGGGTCGTCTCGCCATCGATCTGACGGTCGCTCAGGGTCGTGGCTACATGTCGTCCGATCGCGAGGCCGGTTCGCGAACGATCGGTGTCGTCCCGATCGACGCCATTTTCTCGCCCGTGCGTCGCGTCATGTTCGACGTGCAGCCGACGCGTGTCGAGCAGTCGACCAACTACGACCGCCTCGTCATCGACATCGAAACCGACGGAACCATCACGCCGCGTGAGGCTCTGGCGTCGGCTGGTGCCACCCTGCGCAATCTCGTCGACCTGGTGGCCAATCTCTCCGAGGAGCCGAAGGGTCTCGAGCTCGGTGAAGTGATCCAGGCTGGTGCCGCCAGTCCCGATCTCGACATCGCCATCGAAGATCTCGATCTCTCGGAGCGTCCGCGCAACTGTCTGAAGCGAGCCCAGGTGAACACCATCGGCGAACTTCTCCAGAAGACCGAGGACGACCTCCTCAACATCACCAACTTCGGTCAGAAGAGCCTCGACGAAGTGAAGCAGAAGCTCGACGAGCGCGGCCTCTCGCTGCGCGGCTGAGCCACGGAAGAACAAAGGATCCACCATGCCCGCAACACCTCGTCGAGCCCGTAAGTTCGGCGGTAGCTCCGCCCACCAGAAATTGATGATGGCCAACCTGGCGGCGTCGTTGTTCGCCGCCGAGTCGATCGAGACCACCGAGGCCAAGGCCAAGGCTCTGCGTCCGATCGCCGAAAAGCTCATCACCAAGGCCAAGAAGGCCCAAGACGGCGACGCGTCCAGTTTGCATCGCATCCGTCAGCTGCAGGCTTATCTCGGCGACAAGGAGATGACGAGCAAGTTGGTCTCCGACATCGCACCGCGTTTCGCCGATCGCAACGGTGGGTACTTGCGGATCCTGAAGCTCGGTCCGCGTCAGGGCGACAACGCCCCCATGGCGCGCGTCGAGCTCGTCTGATCCGCAGGGGCTCGTCCCCGTGACTCCGATCGAATCATCCGTCGAACCCGCCGTGAGGCGGGTTCGCCTGTTGGTGGCCTACGACGGCGCCGATCTACACGGCTTCGCCGCCAACGAGGGTGTGATCACCGTCGCCGGCCTTCTCACCGATGCCTTGTCGACGATCGCCCGGGAGCCGATCGAGATCGTGGGAGCCGGGCGTACCGACGCCGGTGTGCACGCGTGGGGTCAGGTGGTGAGTTGTGATCTTCCGGTGTCCGTCGAACTGGACGGTCTGGCCCGTCGTCTCACCAAGATGTGTGCACCGTCGGTCGTGGTTCGTGCGGTCGAGGTGGTGGCCGACGATTTCCATGCCCGTTTCTCGGCCACGTGGCGTCGTTACCGATACACGATTCTGAACGACCCGGTGCCCGATCCGTTCCTCGCCGCCACGGCGTGGCACGTTTCGACCCCGCTCAATCTCGATCTCATGCGTATGGCTGCCGATCCGTTGATCGGTGAACACGACTTCTCGGCTTTTTGCCGCCGACCAAAGGTCGAACCGGACCAAGTCGAGCCCTCGATGGTGCGACGCCTCCTCGAAATCGACTGGTACGACCTGCGGAGTGAACGGGGCGCTCGGGTGCTCCAGTGTCGGATTCGGGCCACGGCTTTTTGCCATCAAATGGTGCGGTCGATCGTGGGCACCCTGACCGACGTGGGGCAGGGCAAGATCACGCCTGGTGAGGTCTCGTCGATCCTGCGAGGACGCCGACGGGACGGGGCTGGTCAGGTGGCGCCCCCGCACGGACTTTGCCTGTGGGACGTCGGGTATCCAGGTGGGGAAACCTGAGGGACGGGCGTAGGCTTTCCCGTCCGTCGAAAGAAGTTCTCATGAGTACCTACACACCCAAAGCCAGTGATGTGAAGCGCGAGTGGCACATCCTCGACGCCGAAGGCATGGTCCTCGGTCGTCTGTGCACCGAAGCGGCGCGTCTTCTCCGCGGCAAGCACAAGCCGGTCTTCGCGCCGCACATGGACATGGGCGATCACGTCATCATCATCAACGCCGACAAGGTCGTCATGACCTCGGGCAAGGCCGATCGCCACATGGTGTACCGCTACTCGGGTTACCCGGGTGGTCTGAAGAGCGAGACCTACGCCAACTTGCTCGCCCGTCGTCCCGACGAGGCGATCCGCGGTTCGGTGAAGGGCATGCTCCCGAAGGGACCGCTCGGTCGTCAGATGATCAAGAAGTTGAAGGTGTACGGCGGCGCAACGCATCCGCACGCCTCGCAGAATCCCACCGTTCGGTCGATCGACCACGCCAAGGCACGCTGAAAGTTCAGGGAGCACAGATGTCGAAGCCTCTCACCCAGACAACCGGCCGTCGTAAGTCTGCGATCGCGCGAGTGCGCGTGCGCCCCGGCTCGGGCAAGGTCACCGTCAACGGAAAGCCGATCGATCAGTACTTCGGCACCGCGACACAGCGCAACTCGGCAACCGAGGCCTTGCGCGTGACCAACACTGCCGAGCAGTACGACGTCGACGCCACGATCATCGGTGGTGGCGTGACCGGACAGTCCGGTGCCATGCGTATGGGTCTCGCTCGTTCGCTCGCCGATCTCGATCCCGAGGCTCGTCCGGCGTTGAAGAAGGCTGGTCTGCTCACCCGCGATTCGCGTCGCAAGGAGAGCAAGAAGTACGGCCTCAAGAAGGCCCGCAAGGCGCCTCAGTACACCAAGCGCTGATCGCGGGGCCTCATGTCGGCTCCGCATCCCCGTTTCGGCACCGATGGTGTTCGAGGACGGGCGATCGACGAGATCACTCCGGAGTTCTGTCTGGCGATCGGTCGCGCTGCCGCCCGTGTTCTTCGACCCGAGCGTGTCGTCATCGGACGCGACCCGCGTGAATCCGGTGCGGTCCTGCAGGCGTCGGTCGCGGCCGGCCTTGCTGCCGAGGGCGTCGACGTCGACGATCTGGGGATCGTCCCGACGCCGGCCGTCGCCGTATTCGCCGCCCGTGACGCGCTGCCAGGTGTCGTCGTCACGGCATCGCACAATCCCTTCCACGACAACGGTGTGAAGATCTTCGGTCCGGGTGGGCTCAAGTTGTCGGATACTCAGCAGGCGGCGATCGAGGTCGAACTCTCGTCGATTCTGAACGCTGAGCCGAGCGGTTCCATACCTCGCCGAGTCGGCACCGTGTCACGACGTTCTCTCGCCGTGGCCGAGTACGTCGATCACGTGGTGTCGCACTTCGGCGAGGGGTCACTGTCCGGATTGCGTATCGTCCTCGACACGGCGAATGGTGCCATGTGCGATGCCGCTCCCGAGGCCTTCCGACGTCTGGGTGCCGACGTGATCGTGTTGAACGACGCCCCCGACGGAACCAACATCAATCGCGAATGCGGGGCCACCTCCCCGTCGGGACTGTGCACGTTCGTATCGACCATGGGAACCGCCGACATGGGTTTCGCCTTCGACGGTGACGGAGACCGCGTGATCGCCGTCGACGGGACCGGTGCCGTCGTCGACGGTGATCGATTGATCGCGTTGTCCGCTCTCGATCGACGCGATCGCGGCCGACTGGTCGGTGGTGTCGTGGTCACGACGGTCATGGCCAATCTCGGTTTCCATCGAGCGATGGAAGACGCTGGCATCCAGGTGGTGGTCACACCGGTGGGCGATCGCTACGTCCTCGATGCCATGAACGACGGCGGGTTCGTTCTCGGTGGTGAACAGAGTGGACACATCATTCATCGTGATGTCGCCACGACCGGTGACGGACTCGTGTCGGCGGTCGCCCTCGCCGAGTACATCGTGCGATCGAGACGCACCCTCGCTGATGCGGCCTCGTCGGTCATGACCGCCTACCCGCAGGTGTTGCGCA
This sequence comes from Acidimicrobiia bacterium, assembly GCA_009923785.1. Classification (GTDB taxonomy): domain Bacteria; phylum Actinomycetota; class Acidimicrobiia; order Acidimicrobiales; family Ilumatobacteraceae; genus Casp-actino8. Next base: position 15,807 of record RFSV01000033.1, read on the forward strand.
ATGTCGAGGTGCTCCGTCGACCCGACGACGTGGCCGCCGAGATGGCCGATGAGATCGAGTCGGCCGAAGGTGAACTCGGGACCGAAGGCCGCGTCCTGGTGCGAGCCAGTGGAACCGAACCGCTCGTTCGTGTGATGGTCGAGGCTCCGACGGCCGAGATCGCCGAATCGGTGGCTGACGGTCTCGTCGAGGCGGTTCGTCGACGTTTCTCCTGACCCGGGTCGCCCGAACCACGACTGAGGTCATCGGTAGCCTGGGGTTCCATGTGCGGGATCGTGGCTCTGGTCGGACGCCCGTCCTCGCGTCCGGTGCCCGATGCTGCCGATTTGGTGGCCCGGCTCGATGCTGCGGTCGACGTTCGTCACGACATCGACGAGGCCACCAGCCGTCTCGCCGACGTCGATCGGCTCCTTCACGGAGTTCCCGGGATACGAGCCTTGCTCGACCAGCGCCAGCTCGTCACCAACATCGAAGAACGCCTTGATCGTTTCGACGATGTGGTCGCCGAGTGGGAGGCTCGCCTCGACGAGGGACGCGTCGACGACCTCGAGTCCGACGCCCGGCGATTGGGCGCCCTGCGCGACGTCGTGTGGGCGATTCGACGTGACCGACTCCGCACTGCGGCCGAAGTGTCGACCCTGGCGGGACGGGACGCGTCGGTGGAGGCCATCGCCGGCTACGCCATGGTTCAGCAGGCTTTCTCGATTCTCGATCGTCTCGAGGTGCGCGGACGGGACTCGGCAGGTATCCACCTCTTCGTCTGGGGTCACGACCTACGTGCCGACGACCCGTTCGTCATGAACGCGATGTCGGGGCGAGTCGACGACTCTCTTTTCCAGAACCGATCGGTGCGATGGGTCGACACCGATCGAGGTGGGGTGCTGTCGTTCGTCTACAAGGCGGCAGCCGAAATCGGAGAACTCGGTGACAACACGCGAGCTCTGCGTCGGGCCGTTGCCGACGACGATCTGCTCCGTCTTGCGCTCGGTCGACCCGGGGCTCGGCTGTCGTTGACGGGTCATACGCGGTGGGCGAGTGTCGGCATCATCTCCGAACCCAATGCCCATCCGGTCAACAGTGAGCGGCTCACTGTCGACAGCGGGCCCTATGTGGTCGCGTCACTGAACGGGGACGTCGACAATCACGCCGATCTGCGCGTCACCTACGAACTCGAATTCGCCCACCAGATCACTACCGATGCCAAAGTGATTCCGGCCCTCGTCGCGCATCACATGGGTTCGACCGCCGATCTGGTCGAGTCGTTCCGTCGTTCGGTCGCCTCGTTCGAAGGTTCGGTCGCGATCGCCGCTGCGTCGGCCGATGATCCGAATCGTCTTCTCGTGTCCTTGCGGGGGAGCGGCCAAGGGCTCTTCGTCGGTTTCTCCGAAGATCTCTACGTTGTGGCGAGCGAACCGTACGGAGTCGTGGAAGAGACCAGTCGCTACGTCCGAATGGACGGCGAGGTGACCGTCGACGGGGTGGCTGGTCAGATCGTCGTTCTCGACGGAGAACTGGCCGGAACCCCGGACGGATTCCGTCGTCTCTCGTTCGGGGGGACTGAACGCCCTTTGACCCACGACGATCTGGTCACGGCTGAGGTGACGACGCGTGACATCGACCGGGGTGATGCCCCTCACTTCTTGCTGAAAGAGATCGGAGAAGCCCCTCTCAGTTTGGCCAAGACGTTGCGCGGAAAGATTCGCGACGACGACGGGCGACTTCGGACCGCGCTTGGAGACCGGACGATTCCCGCCGACGTGGCGGCTCGCCTCGCCGATGGGACAATCGACAAGGTGCGCGTGATCGGTCAGGGAACAGCCGCTGTCGCCGGCGAGAGTTGTGCGACGATTCTCGATCATCTGACCGACGGTCGACTCGACGTCGATCCAGTGACGGCCACCGAACTCTCGGGATTCGGATTGCGGCTCGACATGTCCGACACGCTCATCGTCGCCATCAGCCAGAGCGGAACCACGACCGACACCAATCGAACGGTCGATCTGGCGCGCGCTCGTGGCGCAGCTGTGATCGCCATCGTCAATCGTCGTGGCTCCGATCTGTGCGACAAGGCTGATGGCGTCTTGTACACGTCCGATGGACGCGACGTCGAGATGAGTGTCGCCTCGACCAAGGCCTTCTACGCCCAGGTCGCAGCGGGTGCGCTGTTGGCCTGTGAGATCTCGGTTCTCGTCGGAACCGGATCCGACGACCGACGACACGGTTTGTTGTCAGCACTGCGCGAACTTCCCGACGCCATGCGTGACGTGCTGACTCGCCGTGAACAGGTTGCGGAGATCGCGCGTCGATACGCGCCGTCCAAGCGCTACTGGGCGGTGGTGGGCAACGGCCCGAACGCCATTGCCGCTCACGAAGTGCGCATCAAACTGAGTGAACTTTGCTACAAGTCGATTTCGTCCGACATCACCGAAGACAAGAAGCACATCGACCTTTCGTGTGAGCCTTTGATCCTCGTCTGCGCAGCCGGCTTGTCGGGTGGCACGGCCGATGACGTGGCCAAGGAGGTGGCGATCTATCGCGCCCACAAGGCCACTCCCATCGTCGTGGCGTCGGCTCGAGAGTCACGGTTCGCTCACGCATCGGCGGTCGTGGAAGTTCCCGAGACCGATCCGGCTCTCGCATTCGTGTTGTCGGCCATGGTGGGCCACCTGTTCGGCTACGAAGCCGCACGGGCGATCGACGATCTGGCCCGTGAACTACGCGAGGCGAGAGAAGTCGTCGAACACGCCGTCGTCGAGCTCGACGAC
>RFSV01000034.1 GCA_009923785.1 Acidimicrobiia bacterium
AGGAGTGAGTACTTGTTGGCACTCGCCCAACCGGCCATCAAGATGCCGAGAACGCTCACCGATCCGACAGCGAGCATGTAGAAGACACCGGCCTCGAAGTTCGTGAACCAGGCATCGGGTCCGAAGGGAACCACGGCCACCAGAAGGAAGGTGGAGACGAGCACCACGAGCGGGGCCGCCTTGAAGATGAAGCGGTCGGCCTTCTCAGGCGTGATGTCTTCTTTTTGCAGCCACTTGCCGACTTCGGCCACGAGCTGGAGCGAACCAAAGGGTCCGGCCTCCATCGGGCCCAGGCGACTCTGCATGAACGACATCATCTTGAAGAGGAAGACGTACACGATCGTGCCGGCTGGAAGCAGGACGGCGACGATGCCACCGAGCACGCGCAGAAGCGACTGCGCCCAGTACGGAAGATCGACGGCGAGAAGGGCAGCGTTCATCAGCGGTCGATGTCTCCGAGGATGAAGTAGAGCGAAGCAAGGATGGTGATGATGTCAGGGACGTATACGCCCTTCAGAACCCACGGCACCACCGAGATGTTGTTGAAACTCGCCGAACGGATCTTGGTACGGAACGGCCCGAGATCGCCTTTGCTCACGACGTAATAACCCATCTCGCCGAGGGGATTCTCGGTCGACACCCAGGCTTCGCCTTCGGGAACTTTGATGATGCGCGGCACCTTGGCCATGACCGGTCCGGACGGAATCGAGTCGAGCAACTGATCGACGATCATCGTGGCTTCCCGCGTCTCCTGCAGACGAACCCAGCAGCGTGCGAATGCATCGCCATCGGGATGTGTCCAGACCTTCCAGTCGACCTTGTCCCACGCCATGGGAAGCGACTGATCACGACGAAGGTCCCAGTCGACTCCGCTTGCTCGCAGGTTGGCGCCTGACAACCCGTATTGCAGGGCGACATCTTTCGGAATGACACCGATACCGCGCATACGCGACTGGAAGATCTCGTTGCCGAAAAGAAGATTCTCGATCTCGTCGCAGAAGGTGCGGAGCTTCTTCATGACGGCGCGGGTTTCGTCGATGAAACCGGCCGGCAGATCGTCCTTCAGGCCGCCGATGCGATCGAAGTTCGGATGGAAGCGTCCACCGGTGGCTCCTTCGATCAGATTGAGCACGTACTCGCGATCACGGAAGGCCATGAAAACAGGTGTGATGGCGCCCATCTGCACCCCGAGGTCGCCGAGGAAGAGCGAGACGTTGGCGATACGCGACAGCTCGAAGAGGATCGTGCGGATCCACTGAGCACGCGGCGGCGCTTCGATCCCCATCAACTTCTCGGCGGCGAGTATGAACGGCACCTCGTTGGCGAAGGAGCCGAGCCAGTCGATGCGATTCACGAGGGTGGTCACCTGCGGATAGGTGCGCACCTCGGTGAGCTTCTCGTAGCCACGGTGCATGTACCCGCACGACGGTTCGGCCCACACCACCTGCTCGCCGTCGAGACGGGCGATGATGCGCAGGGTTCCGTGAGTCGCTGGGTGCTGTGGACCGATGTTGAGGGTCATGCCCTCGGTCTCGAGTTCGACGTTGAGGCGTGCGTCAGAAGCCTGCGCTGCGATATAGGCCATCTGACGACGGTCGATGAGCGATTCGGTCGAGGTCATTCTCCGTCACCTTCTTCGTCGTCGCCGCCTGGTAGCGGTTCCACGTCGACGATTCCGGGCCAGGGCTTCACCATGCGTGCAAGGAGAGGGAAATCCTTGCGCAGTGGATGGCCTTCGAAATCAGTCGGCAGGTACATGTTGCGCAGATCGGGATGACCGTCGAAACCGATACCGAACATCTCGTGGGTCTCACGTTCGTGCCAATTGGCGCCGGCGTACACCGAAATCCAGGACTCGACGACCGGATGCGCGTCGTCGAGATCGCACTTCACGTTGACGCCGACGTGCAAGGTCGGATGGGTGACACGAGCGAGCATCTGGAAGCGAGTCTCGCCACCGGCGTAACCCTGACGAATGGTGTCGTCGCGTTCGGGCGGCGGTTCGGTCGGATCGTCTTCACCCTTGCCGTACGGCGACGGCATCCAGTCGACGGCCGACAGGAAGCAGAAGTAGTCGAAGCCCATGGCATGCCGAAGGGCTCGGCCCGTGGCCAACCAGGCATCGGGGCGAACGCGCACCCACACGTCGTCACCGGGCTTCACGAGACTGTCGACGAGAGCGTCGCCGATCTGAGCGCGCAAGTCGTCGACGATCCGCTCACGCAAGGTGTCACCCGGGATCTCGGCCACGGGAGCATCAGACGACACTGGGCTCACCCTTCTTCACGGACGCGCGATCCTGGACCACGATCGGCTTCGAGCCTTCGCCGCGCCAGCGCGCACCCATGTCTTCGTTGCGGATGCGTTGCTGCAACAAGACCACGCCTTCGAGGAGTGCTTCCGGGCGGGGCGGACATCCCGGAACGTAGACGTCGACCGGCACGATCTGATCGACACCCTTTGTGACCGAGTAGCTGTCCCAGTACGGGCCGCCGCAGTTCGCGCACGATCCCATGGAGATGACGTACTTCGGATCGGGCATCTGCTCGTAGAGACGCTTGATCGCTGGCGCCATCTTGTCGGTCACCGTTCCCGAGATGACGACGAGATCGGCTTGCCGGGGACTGGCCGGCAAGGGGATGACACCGAGACGCATGACGTCGTACCGCGGCGAACCGAACGCCGCGCCCATCTCGATGGCGCAGCAGGCGAGACCCCACTGGTACACCCACATCGAGTAGGAGCGTCCGAGGTTGAGCAGTGAATTCAGCGGCTTGGGGAGCCGCCCGCGGTCGACGAGACCCATGTGACTCCTTTGTGATTACACCCAGCGAAGGACGCCCTTGCGCCAGGCGTAGACGAGACCGAGCAAGAGAACACCCACGAAGACACCCATCTCGACCAGGCCGAACGAACCGTACCGTTCGAGCTGGGTGGCCCAGGGAAAAATGAAGACCGCTTCGACGTCGAACACGACGAAGAGCAGAGCGAACACGTAATACCGGATCTGACTTTGCGTCCAGCCATCACCCACCGGGTCGACACCGCTCTCGTAGGTGAGCAGCTTTTCCCGGGTGGGCCGAACCGGACGGATGAGTGCCGAAATGCCCAACAGCAAAGAGGCCAAGAGCAGGGCCGCCAGCCCGAACCAAAAGACGGTGAGGTACGACCTCAAGAAGTCCGACATCGTGGTCAGACGCTACTACTTGGGCCGAACCGCGACCTAACTCCTGCCCAGCGTGTGACCTCTATTGTCGGCCGTCACGTCGGGGCTGATGACCCATGTGCTCGTCGACGAACCAATCGACGAGGGCCTCGGCGCGAGGGCGGCTGTTCACGACTTCACGACGGGTCGCCGCCATGACCTCGTCCGGGTCGAGACCGAGCCGACGAAGGTCGCTCGAGTCCCCCGAGGTCCAACGAGACAGCATGGTTTCGGTGGCTTCAGGATGAAATTGGGTCGCCAGGACTCGACCACCCACCATGGCTTGTGGTCCCGAGGGACTCCGCGCGATCTCGGTGAGTCCAGCCGGCACGGACAGAACGTCGAAATGCCACTGCAACCAGGGACCGGTCGCGATGACCTCGGGGCGATCGGACTCCACGTGGTGCCAGCCAACCTCGGGGCGGCGGGCTCGCTCCACCATTCCGCCCAGGGCTCGTGCCGTGATCTGAGCGCCAAAACAGATGGCGAAGAGGGGAATCCCCTGTTCAACCGCATTTTTCACGAGTTCACATTCAGCACGCACCGACCTTGCGACGTCGTCCCAGTACACACTCCACTCTGAGCCGAGGAGAAGGACCAGGTCGTGACCGGGGAGATCGGGCCACTCGGATGGATGTTCACGGAAACAATCCGTGAATCCGAATCCGTGATGACGAAACCTCTCCCCCACGATCCCGGGGTCGGCGTCGTCGACGTTGGCGATCACGAGAGCGCGCACACCGGTACGGTAGGCCGAGCATGGGGAAAAGCGACCGTCCGACGATCACTCGGAACGACATCGACGCGGCTCGAGCCGCCGGCCAGTCGGTGGTGCAGCACACCCCGGTGACCGGGTCGTACAGCTTGTCGCAACGCACAGGTGGCAGGGTCGTCCTGAAGGCCGAGAATCTGCAGCGAACCGGAAGTTTCAAGATTCGTGGCGCCATGAACAAATTGGCATCCCTCGGCGACGCTGCGTCGCGAGGGGTCACCGCCGGGAGTGCCGGCAATCACGCACAATCCCTCGCCTTCGCCGCCCGTGCCTTCGGAGTGCCGTGCGACATCTTCGTTCCCGACAACGCACCGATCGCCAAGATTGCTGCGTGCCGCGACTACGGCGCCACGGTCATCGAGGGTGGCGACTCGCTCGACGACGCCGTCGGTTCAGCACGCGCTCGCGCCGACGAGAGCGGGATGTCGTTCTGCCATCCCTACGACGATCCGATCGTGATCGCCGGACAGGCGACGCTCGGTCTCGAACTCCTCGACGACATCGCCGATCTCGGGCGAGTGATCGTGCCGCTCGGTGGTGGTGGCCTCGCGTCGGGAATCGCGATCGCCGTCAAACTTCACGATCCGTCGATCGAAGTCATCGGTGTTCAGGTGGAGGCCTGTGCTCCGTACGCGAACGGAATCGTTCCTGACGGTCCGGTCGCCACACTCGCCGACGGCATCGCGGTCAAGCGTCCAGGAACTTTCACCGCACCGCTCGTCGAGCACTGGCTCGACGACGTGGTGGTAGTCGACGAGGACGCGGTCGCCGACGCCATGGTGCTCCTCATGGAGCGTTCGAAGCTGTACGTGGAAGGTGCCGGCGCAGTCGGAGTCTCGGCTCTCCTCGCTGAACGTGTGAAACCTGCCGAGCAGGGCACCACCTGCGTCGTGTTGTCAGGAGGAAACGTCGACCTGGGCGTCGTACCCGGTCTCATTCGCCGTCACGAAACGCAAGCCGGTCGACGACTGATCGTCTTCGTTCGGGTGAGCGATCGTCCCGGCGGTCTGGCTCGCCTGCTCGCCGTCTTCGCCGAGCACGGTGCGAGCGTGATCGACATCGAACACGTACGCGATGGAGTCGATCTGCACGTACGTGAAACGGGAGTGAACGCGGTGCTCGAAGTTCGCGGACCCGAACATGCCGAGCGCGTCGTCACAGCCATCCGCGACGCCGGCTACGACGTCCGTGTGTGAACGGAACCCTCAGCTGGCTGGCTCGGTGACGAAACCGGGCCAATTGCGCATGTAGCCGACGAACGAATCCGACAGTCCCTCATCTTTCAGAGTTTCCGGACTGACTGGCAGATCACGCATCACGAAGTTCTCGATGCGTCGAACTTGCTCCGGGAAGTCGTGGTGGAGAATCGCCCCACGACCGATCACCGCCAGATCGGCACCCGCGTCGACGGCTCGCTGCGCGTCGGCTGCCGAGTACAACTTTCCGGCGACGGCCAGTCGAGTGGCACCGCGAGGAATCTCGGCGAAGACGTCGACGAGGCGCCGTCCGGAGAATTCCGAGTCGGCTGGTTCCTTGAACACGTCCCACAGCGACATGTCGACGAAGTCGACACCGACGTCTACGAGCGCACGGTACACATCGCAGATCTCGGCCGTCCGCATCCCGAAACGTTCCGGGGACAGGCGAACCGACAGATTGAAGTCGGACCGGCATTCGCGACGAATGCCGGCGACGATCTCCATGAGAAGTCGCGCCCGGTTCTCGAGTGACCCTCCGTACTGATCGGTGCGTCGGTTGAGTTCGGGGTTCAGGTACTGACAGATCATGTAGTCGTGCGCGCCGTGGAGTTCGACGCCGTGGAAGCCTGCTCGATCGCAGCGAACCGCCGCCGCGACGAAGTCGGCGATCAATTCCTCGGTCTCCTGCGTAGAAAGACCTCGCGCTCCGGTCTTGGGGTCGTCGGACGGGCACACCGGCGCCTCTCCGATCAGATCGGCTGGTGATCGATGTCCGGCATGATGCAACTGCACGAGGGCCACTCGCCCGAACGACGAGATCTCCGTGGCCAGACCAGTGAGGCCGGGAACGTGGTCGTCGGAGAACGTGCCGAGCTGTCCGACGAATCCCTGACCGCGTTTTTGTACGTGGGCGGCACAGGTCATCACCACGCCGAAACCACCTTCGGCTCTCTTCACCAACCAGTGCTTCTCGTCGTCGGACAGCGTTCCATCGGCGTGACTCTGCATGTTGGTGAGTGGGGCCAGCATGAATCGGTTCGACGAGGACGGACCGTGCAGGAATGACACCGAATCGAAGAGAGAGACCATGGTCCCATCTTGCCTGGTCGGTCGGTGATTCGCCGGTGTCTGGCACAATGGCGCGATGACATCTCCCCTCGTTGCGATCGTCGGTCGCGAGATCAGCCAAGCCGAAGGTGTCCGCGGTGAAGCCTTCGGGGCCGGACGTCGATACTCCGATGCGATCCATCGAGCCGGCGGTACTCCGGTCATCGTTCCACCTCTCGAACTCGCAACCGAGTCGCTCGAACGACTCCTACACGCGGTCGATGCACTCGTGCTGCACGGCGGCGGCGACGTCGATCCTCGACGTTACGGGCAGGAACCGACGGCTCCGAAGTTGTACGGCGTGAACTCCCGCCACGACGACGTCGAACTCGCCGTGGTGCGCGCTTTTCTGACTGCCGACAAGCCGATCCTTGCTATCTGCCGCGGCATACAGATCATGAACGTCGCTCTCGGCGGCACACTCGTGCAACACATCGAGGAGCCCGGGCACACGCAAGAGTTCCATCCGGTGAGCCTCGACGACGGCAGTCGTGCCGCCGAGGCGATGGGCACGACGCGCCCGGCTCGTTGCCACTCGTACCATCATCAGGCGCTCGACCGAGTGGCCGATGGACTTCGTGTGGTCGGCCGTCACGACGACGGAACGATCGAGGCCGTGGAAGCCGAGAACAAGTCTTGGGTGGTTGCCGTTCAATGGCATCCGGAGGATTCAGCCGACGTCGACCCCGAACAACAACGATTGTTCGATCGGCTCGTCGCAGTTTCTCGCTGACTTCTCGGCCGTGGTCGCGCTATTGGTGAGCAGGACACTGCGGCTTGAAGAAGCACCAGTCACATAATTTGGTGACATTGCATTCGAACTCGCCCCGATCGCATGCGGCGTCGATGGCTTCTTTGGTCTCGACGATCGTTCCCTGCGCGATGGCGAGCTTCACCGGTGTGACCGTGACATCGTGCCGCACACCGTCCTTCAGATACAGAAGCTCGACACGCGAGGTCTCTTCCTGGTCGGATTCGCGCAACATGAGCGCATAGGTGAGTAGTTGGAAGAACTTGGTGTCTTCGGAAGTGAACCGAGGATTGGGAACTTTTCCGGTCTTGTAGTCGCCGATCACCACGGCACCGGTGTCGTCGATCAGGAATCGATCGATGAACCCGCGTAGCTGAACTCCTTCGACCGCCACGTTGACCTCGTGCTCCATACCCATGAGGTCGACGTGCTGAGGATCCTCGAGACGCCACAGGTTCTGCATGCAGTTGAACGCCTGGATCTTGAAATCCTTGATCTCGCCCTGCTTCTTGTCGAGGGCTTCGACGGCGGACTCCCAGTCGCCGGCTTTCCAACGATCGCCGGCGAGAGTTCGCAGAACGTCGGACGTTCGCTCGTCGGGTTCGAGTTGATAGAGGTGCTCGAGAACGTCGTGCACGAAGGTTCCGAGATGGGTGGCCCAGGTCGGTGGTTCTTTCAGCCCGTCAATTCGCGAGAACTTGAATTTCTGAGGACAGTCTCGATAGGTGCCGATCGATGACGGCGACAAGTAGGCCGGAGGAGTCAGCACACCTCCAGTCTGTCACGGGGGTGTGCGACGACGAGGGACGTCAGCGCACGAGGACGAGCGCATCACGACTGGCGTCGATCAACCAACCAGGGAAGATCCCGGCGAAGAGGGTGAACGCCACCGACACGGTCACGACCAGAGCCGACGTGAACGGTACGGCAACCTTCTCGCGCTGATCGTCGCCCGACTCGGCATCGGACAACCACATACTGATCATGATCCGCAGGTAGAGAACGGCCGCCACCACCGAAGCGATCATCGCCACGATCGCGACGGCATAGCTACGGTTGTCGGCTGCCGCCTTGATCACACCGAACTTGGCCACGAAGCCCGAGGTGACCGGCATCCCCGCCTGGGCGAAGAGGAAGACCGTCATTCCGAGGGCCAGGGCCGGACGTTCTTTCGACAATCCGCGGAAGGCCGCCAGATCGGTGTGTCCGTCTCCGGTACGACTCACGAGTGACACGACGGTGAATGTGCCGACTACGAGGACCGAATAGAGCGTGAGATAGAGAAGCGACGACGGAAGTCCGTCGGTGTCGCCGGCGTGTCCCGCCGCCTCTACGCCAATGAGGATGAAACCGGCGTGACCGATCGACGAGTACGCGAGCATGCGCTTCACGTCGGTCTGCACCACTGCGAGAATCGAACCGATCACGACCGATGCGATGGCCATGACCCAGATGACCGGGCGCCAGTCGTCGGCGCGGCTCGGCAATGCGACCAACAGAACGCGCAACATGGTGGCGAAGGCGGCGAACTTGCCGACCGAAGCCATGAAAGAAGTCGCCGGTGTGGGGGCTCCTTGGTACACGTCGGGCGTCCAGAAGTGGAACGGGACGGCCGCCACTTTGAAGCCCAGACCCACGAGGAGCAATGCCAGACCGGCGAGCAGCATGGCGTCGTCACCGTTGACGAAGACTTCGGCCTCGAGGAATCGACCCATCGTCGACAGGTTGGTTGTACCGGTGGCGCCGTACAACAAGGCGATGCCGTAGAGCAGGAAGGCCGACGCGAATCCGCCGAGCACGAAGTACTTGAGGCCACTCTCTTGGCTCTCGACACGACGACGATGACTGGCTGCCAACACGTAAAGCGCGATCGACAGCGTCTCGAGGCCGAGGAACAGGACCACGAACTCGTTGGCCGACGCCAACGCCATGCCGCCGATGGCGGCCAACACGTACATGGCGTAGCTCTCGGGTCCGTCGAGCTGTTCACGCCGGAGGTATTCCGACGACGACAACGCCACGAGTGCCGTCGCGACCGTGATACCGATCCAAGCCAGCAAGGCCAGGCGGTCGACGGCGAGCACGTCGCCGATCACGGCGACCGGACCTTCGTGACCGACGCGGTTCCAAAGAACCATCTCGATGACGAGCGCCGGAATCGTGAGCACGACCGTGGCGAGCGCGTACAGAGAACGCGGCCACCGAGGGGTGAGCGCACCCACCACCAGCAAAACGAGCGCCCCGCCGAGCAGCACGATCATCGGTGTGATCGCCAGCCAGTCGATCGAGGGCCAGTCGATCGGGGAATTGTCGACGTTGTTCATCAGCCCTCCTCACCGTGCGAATCATCAGCACCGTGGTCGCCGGAACCGTGATCGTCCGAACCGTCGTCACCGGCGTGGATCACATCGGGTGCGGAGAATCCGGCGCGTTCTTCCACGCGGACGAGCAGAGCCTTGGCGCTCGGTTCGATGCGATCGAGCATGGGCTTCGGATAGACGCCGCAGAACACGATGAGTCCGATGAACGGCAGCAGAATCATTCCTTCACGGAGTCGCAATTCGCGGAACGACGAGTTGGCTTCGTCGGGTTCACCGTGGAACACCCGCTGATAGGCCCACAGCAGATAGAGCGCGGCGAGGATGACGCCGGTTGCGCCGATCACGACCCACCAACGGGCGGTCGAGAAACTGCCGATCAGAACGAGGAATTCTCCGACGAATCCGTTGAGACCGGGAACACCGATACTCGAGAGCATGACCACCATGAAGGCGGCGGCGAAGATCGGAGCGACCTTCTGCAGTCCCTTCAATTCGGCGATCTGGCGTGTGTGACGCCGTTCGTAGATCATGCCGACCAGCAAAAAGAGCGCTCCGGTCGACACGCCGTGGTTCACCATCTGCATCACGCCACCCGAAATCGCCTCGGTGGTGAAGGCGAACGTTCCAAGGACGATGAAGCCGAGGTGGGCCACCGACGAGTAGGCGACGAGTCGCTTCAGATCGGTCTGCATAGTGGCGGCGATCGCACCCCAGAGGATGCCGATGACGGCCAGGGTGAGGAAGATCTCTCGACTCCAGACGGCGGCCTCGGGGAAGAGATACACGCCGAAACGCACGAGGCCGTAGGTACCGAGCTTCAAGAGAACACCGGCCAGGATCACCGAACCGGCCGTCGGTGCCTGTGTGTGCGCATCGGGAAGCCACGTGTGCAATGGGAAGAGCGGAACCTTGACGGCGAAGGCGATAGCGAAGGCGAAGAACAACCAACGTCCGGTGCTGGCCGCGAAGTTCGCGCCCTCGGCGATTTCGACGAGATCGAACGACACGCGACCGAGTTGGTCGGAGGCCAACAGAGCCGTGGTCACGATGCCCACCAACATGAGTGCCGAACCGATCATCGTGTACAAGAAGAACTTGGTGGCGGCGTACACGCGCTGGTCGTAACCCCACCGACCGATGAGGAAGTACATCGGCACGAGCACGATCTCGAAGAACAAGAAGAACAAGACGAGATCGAGGCTCAGGAACGAGCCCATCACTCCCGCTTCGAGCATGAGGATCCAGGCCAGATAGGGCTTTTCGTCGTGATGGGGATCGCACCCCACGATGGCGAGTGGGAAGAGCACTCCGGTGAGAACGACGAGGAACAGCGAGATTCCATCGACTCCGAGATGCCAACCGATCCCCCACGACTGGATCCACTCGTGCTTCGACACGAATTGGAATCCGGCGTCACCGGTTTCGAACGATGCCAAGAGCCACAGACTCATTCCTCCGGTGACCACCGATGAGAAAACTGCGACCAACTTTGTGACCTCGGGTCGACGAGCACCCGTGAGCAGTGTGGCGACGGCCCCGATCAACGGCACCAGAACCAAGGCGGTCAGAATCGGAAAAGAGAGAACCTCTCCCCCTCCAGCGGCAAGAAGCGACATCAGAGCACCACCCCTCGCAAGAAGAACCACACCAAGAGCGCGACCACCGCGACTCCGATGAAGGCCGCATAGTTACGAACGGCACCGGTCTGCCCGCGTCGCAAGGTTCCGCCTGCCGACTGGACCACTCGACCCACACCGTTCACCGCACCGTCGACGATCGTGCGGTCAGCCCAGGCCACCGCATCGAACGCCTTACGGCCGGGTCCACCCATGAACCGACTGATCGTCGAGTCGTAGTGCCAACCATTGGCCAGCAAGACGGGTTCGACGGCGGCGATCTTCTTCTTGGCGTAGACGGCGACCGACAGTGCGATACCCGCCAACGCCACCACGATGGCGATTCCGAGCAGCACGTATTTGTTGTCGTAGGCCCACGTGCCCTTGATGTCAGCCTCGCCGAATTCGACGACCGGATGCAGCCACTTTTCGAGGAAGTGGAGATCCTTGCTGAACGGCAACTGCATGGCTCCACCCACCATCGAGAGTCCGGCGAGTACGACGAGAGGGATCAACATCACGATCGGGCTCTCATGCGGTTTGAAGTCGCCGTGCGCGCCATTCTCCTCACTGTGATCGTTCCAGCGCGCCTCGCCGAAGAAGACCATGATCACCTGACGAGTCATGTAGTAGGCAGTGAGCAGTGCTGCCGCCATTCCGGCGACGTAGAGGACCGGACTCTTCGCGAACGCGAACAAAAGGATTTCGTCCTTGCTCCAGAAACCGGCGAACGGAGGTACGCCGGCGATGGCGAGCCAGCCGACGATGAAGGTGATCGCCGTGACCGGCATCAGCGCGCGTAAGGCACCCATCTTGCGCATGTCCTGCTCGTGATGCATGCCGTGAATGACCGAACCTGAACCGAGGAAAAGAAGGGCCTTGAAAAAGGCATGGGTGACCATGTGGAAGATGGCCGCGACGTAGGCGCCCGAGCCGACGGCCAGGAACATGAAACCGAGTTGGCTCACGGTCGAATAGGCCAAGACCTTCTTGATGTCGGTCTGGGCGACTGCGATAGTGGCCGCGAAGAGCGCGGTGGCCACGCCGACGATGGCGATGAGGGTGGGCGCCCAGTCGTAGGCGACCTCGAGCACCGGATTCACGCGAGTCATGAGGAACACGCCGGCGGTCACCATGGTGGCAGCGTGGATGAGAGCCGACACCGGTGTCGGACCCTCCATGGCATCGGGCAACCAGATGTACAGAGGGAGCTGAGCACTCTTGCCGGCGGCACCGATGAACAGCATGAGACCGATCGCCGTGGCGGTGACACCCGAGATGATGCCCTCTTCGGCGGCGTGGTTGATACCGGAGTAACTGAGGGTGCCCGCGGCGCCGAAGGCGAGGAACATGGCCATCATGACTCCCCAGTCACCGACACGGTTGGTGACGAATGCCTTCTTTCCAGCAGTGGCCGCGCTCTCGCGGGTGTGCCAGAACGAGATGAGGAAGTACGAACAGGTGCCTACACCTTCCCATCCGAGGAACGTCACGAGCAGGTTCTCGCCGAGGACGAGCATCAGCATCGAGAAGACGAACAGGTTCAGGTACAAGAAGAACTTCGAGAACTTCGGATCACCGTGCATGTATCCGATCGCGTACAGGTGGATCAGCGCGCCGATACCGGTGACGAAGAGAGCCATGGTGATGCTCAGCGGGTCGGCCAGAAATGCCAGATCGACTTTCAACGAGCCGACCGGCATCCATGAGAACAACACGTCGACGTGAGAGCGATCGTGCTCCGACCGCGACAACAAGTCGAAAAAGATGCCGGCTGTGACGGCGAACGACCCGGCGACAGCGAGTGCCGCCACGATTCCGGATTTCGGTTCACCGAGAAGACGTCCGAAGAGCAGATTGACGAGGAACCCGGCGAGCGGAAGGGCGGGGACGAGCCAGATGAGATCGAGCATGGGTCAGCCCTTCAGCGCCGTGATGTCGTCAGCCGTCGCACCTGGGCGACGGCGCATGATGGACACGATGATTCCGAGGCCGACCACGACTTCGGCGGCGGCCACGACCATCACGAAAAAGACGGTGGTCTGACCTCCGATGTCACCGAGTCGCTTGGCCAAGGCGACGAAACTCAAGTTGACGGCGTTGAGCATGAGCTCGACGCACATGAACATGACGAGAGGATTTCGACGCACCAGTACCCCGACGGCGCCGATACCGAACAGCACGGCCGCCAGAATCAGGTACCAGGTGGTGGTGGGAGTGGCCGCGGCCAGCAGAGCACTCACGACACGCCCTTTCCGTTCTTCACTTTGCGCGTGAGCATGACGGCACCAACGACCGCGACGGTCAGCAGCACCGAGGTGAACTCGAAGGCGAACACGTGGTCGCTGAAGAGATTGCGGGCGATCTGGCGGATGTTCGAGTCACCGTCGCCGGTGACGGCCGGTATCTCGAGACCCGAACCGCGTCCGATCACGTCACGTGAGGCCGACACCGACGCAACGACCAGCCCGATCACACCCAAACCCACGATGGCGGCGAGTGGTCGCTGGATCCGGAAAGGTTCGATGGTGATGTCCTCGGTGCGATCGACGCCGAGAAGCATGATCACGAAGAGGAAAAGGACCACGATCGCACCGGCGTACACGATCACCTGCACGGCGGCGAGGAAGTGTGCCTCCTGAGCGACGAAGAGAACCGCGACACCGAACAGGGTGAGTACGAGGCTCAGCGCAGCGTGCACCGGATTGCGACGCACGATCACACCGATGGCACCCACGAGGATCATGGCCGCGGCCAGGACGAAGACGACGAGTTCCATCAGGAGTGTTCCCCGGTCCGATCGCGCTCGCTCTGAGCAGGCTCGGCGGCACGCACGCCGTAACCGAGTTCACCACTCCAACCAGTCACACCTTCAAACGTGGCGTCACCTGATGGCGCCGTGGCGCGAACCCAACCTGACGTGTGCAGATCTTCACCCTCACGCCAGTCTTCCCACGGAAGCTGCTGAGGTCTACCGTCGTCACCCACGACGAGTTCGGCCTTGGTGTAGATCGCGTCGCGACGGTTGGTGAACGAGAACTCGAACAACTTCGACTCGGTGATCGCCTCCGTCGGGCAGGCTTCGACGCAGAGATCGCAGTGGATGCATCGCAAGTAGTTGATCTCGTACACGAACCCGAATCGCTCTCCTGGCGACGTGGGATTGTCGGGATCGTTGTCGGCACCGCGCACGTAGATGCACTTGGCCGGGCAAACGCCGGCGCACAGTTCGCATCCGATGCACTTCTCCATGCCGTCTTCGTAGCGGTTGAGAACATGGCGACCGTGCAGCCGCTCAGGCTTGGGGGCCTTTTCGTCGCGATGCGGCTTGCCCTTCTTGAACTCTCGACCACCCGAGTACTGACGGGTCATCTTGTTACGACGACCGACCTGGCTGATCGAGACGAGGAATCCTCCGAGGTATCCCATCAGAACATCGCTCCTTCTCGCTCACGATTGGCTCGACTCACGCGCATGGCCATCGACATGAGACCGGCGCAGATCACGAGCACTACCGCCGATACGACAGCCACCACGACGGCGTTCCAACCCTGGTCGCGTCCGAGTCGGAGTGCGGCCATGAGGAGGAACCAGCCAAGAGCACCTGGAATGAGGATCTTCCAGCCGAGATCCATCAGCTGGTCGTAACGGAAACGGGGCAATGTGGCGCGGAACCACACGTAGATGTAGAGGAACACGAGTGTCTTCGCGATGAACCAGATCGTTCCTTCGATGGCACCGGGAATCACCGGGATCTCGAAGAGCCCCTGCGGTCCGCCCCAGAAAAGCGTGACGATGATGCCGCTCATGGTGACGGCGTTCATGAATTCGGCCAGGAAGAAGAGACCGAAGCGAATGCTCGAGTATTCGGTGTTGAAACCGCCGACGAGTTCTTGTTCGGCCTCGACGAGATCGAAGGGAGGGCGATTGAGTTCGGCGGTGGCCGCCATCAGGAAGATCACGAAGGGCACCACACCGGTGGACACGACGTGCCAGTCGAGGAAGCGATCCTGATTGGCGACGATGCCACTTGTGGACAGGGTGCCGGCAAGAAGCAGAACGGTGCCGAGGCTGAGGCCGAGGGCCGCTTCGTACGACACCATCTGAGCCGAAGCGCGTACCGAGCCGAGGAGCGGGTACTTCGAGCCGCTCGCCCATCCGGCGAGCATGATGCCGTAGACGGCAACCGACGACATGGCGAGCACGAGGAGGATTCCCACCGGCGGGTCGGCCAACTGAACCCGCGTGGTCTCACCGAACCACGTGACGAGTCCGTCCTTGCCGTTGGACCAGTCGCCGCCCAGGGGGATCACCGCCCAGACGAGGAACGCCGGCACGAAAGCGAGATACGGCGCCAACTTGAAGACGAAGCGATCGGCACGATCGGGCATCAGATCTTCTTTGAAGAACAACTTGATGCCGTCAGCGAGAGTCTGAAGGAGTCCGAAGGGTCCGGCCTTGTTCGGGCCGATGCGGTTCTGCATTCCGGCGATGGCCTTGCGCTCGAACCAGACCATGAACATGGTGACGAGCAGGCCGACGGCGAAGATGCCGACCACCTTCAACAAGATGACGAGAAGCGGCGCCCAGAGGAGGTCGCCGATCGCAATCGGGTCGAGGGCGATCATTCCACCTGTCACAACGTCTCCACTCTCACGTCGTTCACCGGCTGGTCGGCGTCGATGAGTTCACCGATGTTGGTGCCGGGCTGATTGAAAGGAGCCCAGGCCGTGCCTCGCCGAACCGACGGATCGGACGAGACCTTCATGACGATCGACGTGCGGTCACCGATCACCTTCACCTGAGCGCCGTCGGCTGCGCCGAGGCGATCGAGGTCGAGCGGATGCAGATGAAGTGCTGCACCGGGGGCAAGGGGCGCGAGTGACGGCGACTTCTCGACGTTGCGCCCGGCGTCGTACAGCTTGCGGCTCACCACCAACCGATAGGCGAACCCCGCTCGATCGTTGGGCGTTCTGATGGCCGAATCGTCACGGCTTTCCTGGGAACCGGCCACCAGGATTCCGTCTGGAATCCGACGAAGTGCGTCACGGGACACCGTTGCAAATTCGGGGACGTTCGAGACCATCGCGTCGTGGACCTCGTGAACCGACCCCATGGGAAGTTCGATACCGAGGAGATCGGCCAACTCGACGGCGATCATCCAGTCGGGACGGGCCGTGCCGTGAACCGTGACCTTGCGAGCCAACTGGGTGACACGTCCTTCGGCATTGGTGGTCGTTCCATCCTTCTCGCCAAAAGCAGCGGCAGGGAGAACGACGTCGGCGTTCTGATTGGACGCCGTCAGGAAGGTGTCGATGCTGATGTGCCGCGTGATGGCCGCCATCGCGCGGCGAACGAGGTCGGCGTCAGGAACGTCGGCGATCGGATCGGCGCCCACGGTGACGAGGCAGTTCACCCGGCCCTCGATTGCGGCTCGCAGAACTTCGACCGTGTCGGTCGTCGACAGGCCGGCATGCATCGCGCCACGAACGTTGCCCCGACGAAGCACCGGCAACACCTTGGCTCCTGGAATTCGGTCGACGAGTCGACGGAGGGCGTCCATCGTGAACTCGGGCGACTCGGCCAAGTTGGCTCGGCCCACCACGATCACGACCGATCCCGACGCAACCTGGGCGGCCACCTTCGGGTCGTCGAGCAGCGACTGAACGGCCGCCGACTGGAGACCGGGCTCGTAGAGCGTCGACGTCCAGGCGTAGCGAGTGAGTCCGGTTTCCTTCTGCGACAACTCCACGAGTCGAGACCGCTTCTTCTCGGAAGCGTCTCGCAAACGCAGATGAAGGACGGGAAGCTCTTCTTTCAGATCGGGACCGAGCAGAATCACGGTGTTCGCGTGCGCCGCCTCATCGATGGTGGCCTGCGGATAAGCGAACACCGACGACGGCAAACCGTCGCCCATCTGCGAATCGACCAGCGTGACACCGAGCGCCCTGGCGAACGATGCCCAGGCAAAAGCGTCTTCGTTGGTTCCGCGTGCACCACCGAGAATCGCGACGCTCGACGCCCCGCCTTCGGCGACCGCTTCCGAGACGAGAGATGCCGCCTGTCGCAATGCGACGCTCCACGAAGCTGGGGCCAGTGTTCCGTTCGAGGTCACCAATGGCTCGGCCAGACGATCGTCCGATCCGACTGCTTCGAAGTTGAAACGACCTTTGTCGCACAACCAACTCCAGTTCACCGGGTCACTGTCGACTCCCTGGTAGCGAAGCAGCTGGTCGCGACTCGACTCGACGGTGATGCGGCAGCCCACTGAACACGTGGTGCACGTGCTCTCGACCTTCTCGAGATCCCAGGGTCGGGCCTTGAAGCGATAGGGCTTGGCCGTGAGCGCTCCGACCGGACAGATCTGCACCGTATTGCCGGAGAAGTAACTGCTGAATGGTTCGTCGGGGAAGGTCAGAACTTGGGTGTTGTTGCCGCGGGACGTGAAATGGATGAGGGCGTCGCCGGCGACCTCGTCGGCGAACCGAGTGCAGCGATCGCACAGAATGCAACGCTCGCGATCGAGCAGAACGATGTCCGAGATCGGAATCGGCTTCTCGTAATGCCTCTTTTCCTCGATGAATCGACTCTCGCCCGGACCATGTGAGAAGGCCTGGTCCTGAAGGGGACATTCACCACCCTTGTCGCACACCGGACAGTCGAG
The DNA here is from genome assembly GCA_009923785.1 of Acidimicrobiia bacterium. Taxonomy (GTDB): domain Bacteria; phylum Actinomycetota; class Acidimicrobiia; order Acidimicrobiales; family Ilumatobacteraceae; genus Casp-actino8. The sequence continues at coordinate 17,636 of RFSV01000034.1, forward strand.
CGGATGGTTGGCGAGGAGAAGTTCGAGGATGCCCTCGTGGGCCCGCTTCACCTGGGGAGTGTCGGTGCGGACGATTTGGCCGTCAGCGACCGGGGTCATGCACGACACGACCATCATTGGTCCGCGTGGGCCCTCGACTTCGACCAGACATTGGCGACACATGCCCACGGACTCCATCCGTGAGTGGTAACAAAAGCGCGGGATGTAATCGCCGCTGCGATCGGCGGCGGCGATGATCCATTCGCCCTTGCGAGCTTCGACCTCACGACCATTGATCGTGATGCGAACCGCATTCGGATCGGCCGGCGGAAGATTTTCCTCGGGACTGGTTTCGGTCGTGCTCATGATGTTGCCCCCGACGACGTCACCGGAATCCGGTGACGCTTGGTCACACGCGACTCGAACTCGTCGCGGAAGAGGGTGAGGGCCGAATGAATCGGTGCGTAAGCAGACGGGCCGACGAAACAGATCGTGTTCATGCGATACGGGAAGGGCGTGGCAGCCAGCCCGAGCTTCGAGCTCGACGCATGCGGGAACGCACCTGGACAGATGGATTCACCCACCTCGAAGAGCTGATCGAGGTCGGCGTCGGTTCCCTTGCCGTCGACGATGCGCGACAGGATGCGCTCGAGCCAAGTTCCTCCTTCACGACACGGAGTGCACTTGCCGCATGATTCGTGCGCGTAGAAACGGGTCAGGGTGAGGGCCGCGCGCGGGATGTCGGTGGTGTGATCCATCACCATGATCGCGCCCGACCCGAGCATCGAACCGGCAGAGTCTCGACGTTGTTGACGATGGTGGGCTGGCCGTACAGGCCGATGGCAGCCGGGAAGTACGGAGGCTTCAGCCGCGGCATGCCACGGTTGCCTTCG
>RFSV01000035.1 GCA_009923785.1 Acidimicrobiia bacterium
TCGTGCTCGGGCAACGCTCCTTGAAACGCGTCCACGACTTGACCGTCGCGAATTGCGAACACCGCTGGAATACCTTGAACGCGAAATGCTTGAGCGAGACCAGGGTTCTCGTCGACGTTCACTTTGGCCAGCATCACCTTGCCGCCGGTTGCGTCGATCACTTTTTCGAGAATCGGACCGAGCGTCTTGCACGGCCCGCACCACGGGGCCCACAAATCGACGACTACGGGAGTTTTCTGCGATCGCTCGATGATTTCCGTCTCGAACGTGGCATCGGTGACGTCGATCGACATGTAAACGACGATACCTGCCTTGTCGCCCGAGACCGATTCGGACCTCCGTGTTCCACTCGCCGTGTCCGGGGCTACCGTACGGGGCGTGAGTGGCTCGACGAACGACGTTCCCGGGGTCGACCTCCCCCGCATGACCCGGTGGCTCGAGGACAATGTGGCCGGTGCGCGTGGCCCTTTCCACTTCGACGTGATCGCCGGAGGACACTCCAATCTCACCTTCCGTGTGACCGGATCCGATGGTGAGCGATTCGTGGTTCGTCGACCTCCGCTCGGACACGTTCTCGCCAGTGCTCACGACATGGGTCGCGAGCACAAGATCATCGCAGCGCTGCAAACCACGCCCGTTCCCGTGGCCCCCGCCCTCGGATTCTGCGACGACAATTCGGTCAATGGTGCGCCTTTCTACGTCATGAAGTTCGTCGATGGCCTCGTGATCCGCGATCGTGAAACGGCCGAACGAGACCTCAGCCCCGTTGCACGTCGACAGGCGTCCGAATCGATCGTCGACACCATGGCCGCGATCCACGCCGTCGATCCATCTTCCGTCGGTCTCGCCGACCTCGGACGACATGAGGGCTACATCGCTCGCCAGCTGAAGCGTTGGTACGGACAATGGAACACCCAAAAGACACGCGACCTTCCGGCCGTCGATCGAGTTCATGACGCACTCCTCGAACGCATTCCCGAACAGGGTCCGGCCACTCTGGTTCACGGCGACTATCGACTCGACAACTGCATGGTCGATCCGTCCGGTGACGTGATCGCGGTCCTCGACTGGGAAATCTGCACCCTCGGTGACCCCATGGCCGACCTCGGCCTTCTGATGGTCTATTGGACGGGTCCCGGAGACGCCGCGTCGGCTTGGACCGGCCAAGCCTGCACGGCACCGGGTTTCCTCGATCGCGCCGACCTGGCTGAGCGTTACGCCGAGGTGAGCGGACGCAACACGTCGCAACTCGACTTCTATGTCGCCTTCGCCTACTGGAAGCTCGCGTGCATTCTCGAAGGTGTGTACGCGCGCTACTTGGGGGGAGCTCTCGGACAACGTGATCCTGCCGAATTGGCCCCGTTCAATCAGCAAGTGATCGATGCCGCGAACACCGCCGAAGCTCGGCTCGAGGCGTTGTCGTGACAGACCTCCCCGACCTGCAGGTGCACGGCAACCTTCCCGAGCTCGTCTCCCCCGTGCTCGTCGTGGCCTTGAAGGGCTGGATCGACGCTGCCGAATCGGCCGCTGAGGCCACGTCGGCCATCGAAAGTCAGATGGACCCGTTTCCGGTGGCGTCGTACAACTCCGACGTGTTCATCGACTTTCGAGCCCGCCGTCCGACCATGGAGATCCGCGACGGTCGAAACACGCATCTCGACTGGCCGTCGATCGAGATCTTCTCGGGACACGATGCCAACGGCCGCGACATCCTTCTCCTCACCGGGAGTGAGCCCGACTCGGCGTGGCATCGGTTCTCGGCCGCCACCGTCGAACTCGGGCGTCGCCTCGGCGTGTCGATGATGGTTGGACTCGGCGCCTATCCGTTCCCGACCCCTCACTCCCGGCCGAGTCGACTGTCATGCACGACGCCGTCGATGGAATTGGTGCAACGCTTCGGCTTCCTTCGTACGTCGGTCGACGTTCCGGCCGGAATGGGTGCGGTCCTCGAGCACGCATTTTCCGATGCGGGCATTCCGGCGATCACTCTTTGGGCCCAGGTTCCCCAATACCTCCCCTCGATGAGCTACCCAGCGGCGTCGGTCGCTCTCCTCGACGGTCTGACCGAAGTGTGCGGTCTGCAGTTCGATCGACGGGCTCTCGAGCAGGAATCGATCATCCAGCGTGATCGTCTCGATCGACTCGTGTCTCGCAATAGCGAGCACGCCGAAATGGTCACGAAGCTCGAAGCGGCATTCGACGCCTCTCAACAGCAAGCCCTTCCCCTCGAGCCTGGCCCGACGCCCGAGCCGATCTCGGAGAAGGACATTCCGACCGCCGACGAGTTGGCCGCCGAACTCGAAGCGTTTCTGCGTGACAGCAATCCGGACTCGCCGTAGTAGAACATTTGCGTTCGTCCCTTGCTCTTCGAAGGAGTCCCATGAAAGTCGACGGTGGCATCAGTATCGATCTGCACCAGGCCGCACAGTCGGCCCGTGAAGCCGAAGAGGCTGGCTTCTCGGGTGCCTGGACAGCCGAAACCAACCACGACCCTTTCCTCCCGTTGCTTCTTGCCGCCGAACACACGTCGAAGATCGAACTCGGAACTTCGATCGCCGTGGCCTTCGCCCGAAGCCCCATGACTCTCGCCAACACCGCCTGGGACCTCCAGTCGTATTCGAAAGGTCGATTCGTTCTCGGCCTCGGGAGTCAGATTCAGCCACACATCACCAAACGGTTTTCGATGCCCTGGAGCAAGCCTGCGGCGCGTATGCGCGAGATGGTCCTGGCGATTCGGGCCATCTGGGACTGCTGGCAGAACGGCTCGAAGCTCGACTTCCGCGGCGAGTTCTACACGCACACGCTCATGACTCCTTTCTTCACGCCGGCCGCCTCCGATCTCGGCGACTTCGGACCTCCTAAAATCTTTCTCGCCGGCGTGGGCGAACTCATGACCGAAGTCGCCGGTGAAGTGTGCGACGGCTTCATCTGTCACGGTTTCACCACCGAGAAATACCTGCGCGAAGTCACCATCCCCGCTCTCGCCCGCGGTCGCGCCAAGGCCGGGAAGTCCATGGACGGTTTCGAGATCGTCGGACCGAGTTTCGTCGTGACCGGAAACGACGAGAACGAGCTCGCCAAAGCGGCTGCCGGAACGCGACAGCAGATCGCTTTCTACGGATCCACACCGGCCTACCGTCCAGTGCTCGACATCCACGGATGGGGCGACTTGCAAGATCGACTCAACACGTTGTCCAAGCAGGGCAAGTGGGAGGAGATGGGCACTCTCGTCGACGACGAAATCTTGAACACCTTCGCCGTCGTGGGTGAGCCTGAGACGGTCGCGCCTGAACTTCACAAGCGTTACGGCGACGTGATTCAGCGAATCTCTTTCTACGCCCCGTACAAATCCGATCCCGATCGCTGGCGAAAGGTCCTCGCCGACCTCAGCGCCGCCTGATCAGGAATCGACGAGTTCGAGCTCGTCGGCCAGATAGGACTCCCGGCACTTGGCCCGCTGAAGTTTTCCGCTACTCGTCTTCGGCAGAGTTCCCGGTTTCACCAGCATCACGTCTCGGGGTGGCAGTCCCGACACCTCGAGAGCAACGTGGTGGATGTCATGGCGAACACGTTCGAGGTCATCGCTTCTGACTTCCGCCACAACGATCACGGTCTCTTTGCCCTTGTAGCCCTCGACGCCAAACGCGATCACGTTGCCCGCACGCACTCCCTCGACGGTTCCGACTGCCCGTTCGATGTCCTCGGGGAAGACGTTTCGCCCACCCACGATGATCACATCCTTGATGCGTCCGCAGATCACGAGTTCACCCTCGAGCATGTAGGCGAGGTCGCCGGTACAGAGCCAACCGTCGTGAAACATGGCTTCGGTGGCATCGGGTCGCTTGAAATAGCCCGGGGTCACGCTCGTTCCACGGATGAACAGCTCGCCCACTTGACGGTCGGGCAACTCGTCACGCGTCTCGGGATCGACGACCTTCATCTCGAGGCCCGGAACCGGGCGACCGAGCAGCGGAAGGCGTCGGACGTGAACGTCGGTCTCTTCCGGATCCGCTTGCTTCGCGAAGCGATCTCGCTCGAGAACGACACGGTCGACGCTGTCGCACACCAGGCCGCGGTGACGAGGTGGGAACGCCCCTCCGATCGCTACTTCGGCCATACCGAAGGCCGGGAAGATGCCGCCGGCTCGGAATCCGAACCGAGAGGCCTCGTTCACGAACGCCTCGACAGCCACCGGATCGACGGGTTCAGCTCCCGACAACGCGAGAGTGAGCGTCGACAGATCGATATCGGACATGCGCTTCAGCGCACGCGTCGCCAGCACCCATGAAAAGTTCGGACCTGCTGTGGCCGTTCCTTTCCAGTCACTGATCCATTGGAGCCACGACCCCGGATGAGCCATGAAGTCTTGGGGCGCAGCCTGCACGAGCTGCACTCCTTTCAACATCGGGATCGACAAGAAACCCACCAGGCCCATGTCGTGATAGAGAGGCAGCCACGAGACCATCACCTCGGCCTCCGACAGTTCGGCGGCGATGCACGAAGCGTCGATGTTGGCGCACAAAACACGCTCGGGAATCATCACTCCCTTGGGCTCGGACGTCGAACCACTCGTGTACTGCAGGATCACGAGTCGTTCCGGGTCGTCGGCCGGACGCTCCCAACGTTCGGCTGACGGACGGCCGGCGCCGGGCATCACATCGGCGAGCGGAAGTGTGGTCGGATCGCCGGGAACCGTTTCGTAGAACGGAGCCAGGGCATCGTCGATGAGAACCAACTTGGCTTCGCCGTGACGAATACGTACCCGAGTGCTCTCGACAAAGGCTTCGATCGACGCCATCCGCATGGGAAGCGGAAGCACCATGCTTGCTGCCCCCGCCAGCCAACAGGCGCGCACCGCCGTCATGAGCGACCGACTGGTCGGGCCGAGAATGGCCACTCGGTCTCCTGGTGCAACACCGAGCGACTGAAGAGTTGCTGCCACCGACAGCGCCTCGTCGTGTACTTGGCGCCACGAAACGAAATCGGACCCTTCGCCATCCGCCGTACGAACGCTTGCGCCGACGAACCGAACTCCGGTGGGTGCGTCGGCTGACGCCTCGAGGCGTTCGACGACTGAACCTCGGACGGGCGAGGAAAACGATGAGATGTTCATGGGGCGCACGAGAAATTACTCCCGAACCACGGTTCGATCAGGAATCCTCGACGATTACCCTTGACGACTATGTCTTTCGACGTGTCCTCCCACCCCTCGAGCGGCTCGTCCGACGATTCACCACGACACCGCTACACCGCCGAATTGGCCCGCCACATCGAGACGCGCTGGCAGGACCAGTGGGACGCCGAGAAGACATTCGAAGCTCCGAACCCCGCCGGGCCACTCGCCGAACCCGACAAGGTTGCCGGACGTCCGAAACTGTTCGTCCTCGACATGTTCCCGTACCCGAGCGGAGCCGGACTCCATGTCGGCCATCCTCTCGGCTACATCGGCACCGACGTGTACGGGCGCTTCCAGAGGATGATGGGCTACAACGTTCTCCACGCACTCGGCTACGACAGCTTTGGCCTCCCGGCCGAACAGCACGCCATCACCACTGGCGTTCATCCACGCGTCAACACCGAAGCGAACGTTTCCAACATGCGTCGCCAGTTGCGGCGCCTCGGCCTTGCCCACGACGCCCGTCGAAGTGTGAGCACGACTGACGAAGACTTCTATCGCTGGACACAGTGGATCTTCCGACAGGTCTTCGAGTCATGGTACGACGACGAACAACGACGTGCCCGTCCGATCTCCGAGTTGGTCGCTGAACTCGAGTCAGGCTCCCGCGCCAGTTCCGATGGCCGCCCCTGGACTGACCTCACGAGCTCTGAGCGCGACGAATTGATCGATTCACACCGGCTCGCGTACCTGTCGGAAGCACCAGTCAACTGGTGCCCCGGACTCGGAACGATCCTCGCCAACGAAGAAGTCACCGCTGACGGCCGTAGCGACATCGGCAACTATCCCGTCTTCAAGAAGAACATGCGGCAGTGGATGATGCGCATCACCGCGTACGCCGATCGCCTGCTCGAAGACCTCGAACGACTCGACTGGCCCGAGCCCATCAAGTTGATGCAACGCAACTGGATTGGCCGCAGCGAGGGGGCGCGTGTCGATTTTGCGTCACCGGCCGGCCCTATCACCGTCTTCACGACACGACCCGACACCCTGTTCGGCGCCACGTTCATGGTGCTGGCACCGGAACATCCGCTCGTGGGCGAGCTCACCACTGACGAACAGCGCGCCGAGATCGAGACTTACCGCTCGCTTGCTGCGGCCACCAAGGACCTCGAACGCCAGGCAGAGGGACGCGACAAGACCGGCGTCTTCACCGGATCGTTCGCCGTCAATCCCGTGAACGGTTCACCAATTCCGGTCTGGATCGCCGATTACGTGCTCATGGGCTACGGAACCGGGGCCATCATGGCCGTGCCGTGCGGCGACCAACGCGACTTCGAGTTCGCACGCACATTCGGACTCGACATCCCCGCCATCCAGCAGCCACCGGCCGAATGGTTCGCCGAGCACGGACTCGAGCCGCAGTTCGGCTCGACGATCGACACTTCCGTGTGGCCGGCGGCCTATGTGGGCGACGGTGTCTACGTCAATTCGAGCAACGAGTTCCTCACCCTCGACGGCATCGAATCGGTGGCCGACGGTAAGCGCTCCATGAACGAGTGGCTCGTCGCAGCTGGGCACGGCGAAGCCACGATCAATTACAAGTTGCGCGATTGGCTGTTCAGTCGCCAGCGCTATTGGGGTGAACCTTTCCCTGTCGTGTACGACGAGACCGGACGTCCGATCGCCCTCCCCGAGTCGATGCTGCCGGTGCTCCTTCCCGAACTCGACGACTTCAAACCCCAGGCTCTCGACCCCGACGACGACGTCACCGATCCGATTCCGCCTCTGGCTCGCGCCTCAGATTGGGTGAACGTCGAACTCGACCTCGGTGACGGGCCAAAGCGCTATCGACGCGAGATCAACGTGATGCCCCAGTGGGCCGGATCGTGCTGGTACGAACTTCGCTATCTCGACCCGACCAACCAGGACGCGTTCGTCGACCCCGACGTCGAGAGATATTGGATGGGTCCAGCCGACGGCGGTGATGGACGCACCGGACACACTGGTGGCGTCGATCTGTACGTCGGCGGTGTGGAACATGCCGTACTGCACCTGCTCTACGCGCGGTTCTGGCACAAGGTCCTGTTCGATCTTGGGCACGTGTCGAGTGCTGAGCCCTTCCACCGTCTCTTCAACCAGGGCTACATCCAGGCTTACGCCTACCGCGATCCGCGAGGCCAGCCTGTCCCGGCCGCCGAGGTCGAGGAACGAGATGGTTCCTACTTCTTCGATGGGGAAACAGTCGCCCGTGAATACGGAAAGATGGGCAAGAGCCTGAAGAACATCGTCACCCCGGACGAGATGTACGACGAGTTCGGCGCCGACACCTTTCGCCTGTACGAAATGAGTATGGGCCCGCTCGAAGCCAGCCGACCCTGGAACACTCGTGACGTCGTCGGAATGCAACGATTCCTGCAGCGAGTGTGGCGAAACCTCGTCGACGAGGACACCGGCGACTTTCGGGTCGACGATTCTCTTCCGTCCGAAGATCTCCGGCGACTTCTCCATCGCACCATCGACGGCGTCCGCTCCGACATGGCCGGCCTACGTTTCAACACCGCCATCGCCAAGCTGATCGAATTGAACAACGCCCTCACTCAGGAAGTGAGTCGAAGCGGCTCGTGCCCGCGCGAGGTGGCGACACCACTCGTGCAGATGCTCTCTCCGCTGTGTCCGCATCTCGGCGAGGAGCTCTGGGATCGACTAGGTAACCGCGGAACCGTGACGTACGAGCCGTTCCCCGAAGCTGATCCGGCACTACTCGTCGACGACACGATCGAATACCCGGTCCAGATCAACGGAAAGGTTCGCACGCGCGTCGAAGTTCCAGCCGAAGCCGACCGCGACACCGTTCAGGCTCTCGCCTTGGCCGACGACAAAGTGATCGCCGCCCTGGCCGGGGCGACACCGAAGAAGGTCATCGTCGTGCCCGGACGTATGGTCAACCTCGTCGTCTGATCGTTCGATCGGATTCGTCAGACTGCGTACACGCCGTCGACCAGCAAGGCGATTCCGGCGGCCACTGCGACCAACACCCACATGACCTCGAGCCAGTTCGGCATCGCCACCACGTTCCGCTCCGTTCGTCGTGGGGTTCGGGACAACCCGTAGGCGAGCAACAGGCCGACCACTACGGCCCATGGTCGACCTCCACTCGCCACGACGAGAACCATCACCTCTGGACGCCAGAAGGCGAGTGACGACGACGGTGGAACGAGGCGCGGAATCAACCCGAGTAGCGATCCCAGGATTGCGGCGACGCCAGCGGCCACCAATGCCGTCGGCACGCTGACATCGAGCGCGCGCAGAATCACTCGGTCGAACACCACGAGAACGATTCCGACGATCACCGACCACGGCCCCAATCGGAATCCAGCTCGCGTCAACCGCGCCGGATTGACCACGGCAATCACGGCCAGCACGAGCAACCACCACGAGTGCGGCAAAGTGTCACGCCGAGGGATCTCTCCCCCCGCATCGAGAATTCGCTCGGCGGCCACCAGAGCCGATACCGCGTGCTGTTGATCATCCACCTGGGTGATGTCGAACCACAACCACGATCCGCGAACTTGGTCAGGAGCCGCGTAGGACAGAGCTTCGGTGGCATCGACCTGCCGGGCGGCGACCACTCCGGCGTTACAGGCCAGACGATCATGGAGTCCGGCACGAACACCGGCGAAGCGATCGTCGGCTTCAGCCACACCCCACCATCCACCCAGAGCCTCACCATGGGTGCCGATCGCCGATCCGAGCGACGTGCGACCGCGCAACCATCGGTCGAACCCGCTGTTGGTGCGTTGCGACTCGTAGCGCACCATGACCGAATTCATGCCCATCTGCTTGTTCGCCCACGCGACGTGCACGTCGTCGAAATCAGCTGGCCCACGTCCGAGGATCCGGACCCATGACGTCGCCGGCCAACGGGTCATCTCGGCCATGGCGTACGCCGCCCAATGATCAGGCATGTCGGGCACGAAACCCTCGGCGTCAGCCTTGTACAAGGCGAGATAGTCGAGGACCGACGGCACTGCATCGCCCCAACCCTGCCCGGGCTGCAGACGTTCGAGTCGGGCCAATGCGAACGCGACCTCCCCTGTCGTGAAACGGCTGACCGAGCCCGATACGAATTCAAGATCTGGCGATGCCTCCTCGAGAATCACCGTCGTTTCTCGCGGGCCGGGCGCCACCGAAGCGACGAGGTGTCGCCCGAGCCGAGCGACCAGATCCGGATCGGAGATTCCGCTCTCGGTCACGGCGAGGAGCAGCAAGGCAGTGCCTCCTGTCGAGACGTAACCGCCTTCGCGCAGACCCGATCTGACCTCACCGTCGACGGTCGCTGTCGCCAGCTTGTCGATCGCCGCGTCGAGCGCTCGAGACAGTGAGCGAGACGCTTCACCCGTCGTGTCGAGCTCGGCCTCCACTACTTGAGCGAGAGCCAACATCGTTCCGGCGTGCCTGATCCACACGTAACCGGGCACGACTTCGTCGGCCGCCGCGTCGTACCGATACAGGAATCGCCCCGTCTCATCTTGCGTTCGCGTGATCCAACCGACTCCTTCGTCGATCGCCGTACGACGGTCGGCGCTCGTCGTGGACGCGCAGACCTCAGGGAGAGCGACGGCACGCGCCGCACCGAAAACGAACGTGCACGACACCAGCCAGATCAACCAACGCTTCGCCCCCGCCACACGGCCACCTTAGGCAATGAGCCCGACGACTACGGTTCGAAGGCGATGACCCCAAACGTCGACGATCGCCGAGTCTCTCGCTGGGTCGCGCGTCTCGTCGGACTCGGGATCGTCGCCGTGATCGGTGTCGTTCCGGTGGCCCTCGACCGCGACAGCTACCCCCTGTCGACCTACCCGATGTTCTCGAGTCGAAGAACGGCCGTCGAACCTGTGCATACAGCAGTCGTCACAGCCGCCGACGGAGCCGTCCGGCGCCTCTCCCCCACACAGATCTCGGGCAACGACGAAGTCATCATCGCCGCTCAGTTGGTGTACGACGCGATTCGCCGAGACGGCGGTGAAGTTCTCTGCGCCGACATCGCAGTGCGATTGTCCGACGTCGAGACCGGGTCCGAGGTCGAGATCGTCACCGAAAGGTACGACGCCATCGACTGGTACGAAGGTCGCAAATCACCCATCTCTCGCGTGGTTCACACCTCTTGTCGAGTGTCCGGAGACGGCTCGTGATCGACTGGATGTGGAGAACCGCTCCCGCCACACGACTCGCGACCTTGCGGATCCTCGTCGGCACGTACACGGTCGCCTTCATGCTCGCTCGATCAGCATCTTTTTGGCAGTCTGCCGACCTTCCGGCCTGGCAGACCGAAGGCGTCGGGGTTCTCTGGTTCCTCGACATTCCGTGGTCGCCGACTCTCGTCCACCTTCTATTCGTCGGCACCGTCGCTCTCGGCGTGTTGTTCACCGCCGGAGTGGGGTTCCGCGTGATCGGCCCCGCTTTCGCTCTTGTCTTCCTCGTCATGTCCACCTACCGACTCTCGTTCGGACACGTGATCCACACCGAACATCTCGTGGCACTGCACCTGCTCGCCATCGGGTTCTCGCGATCGGCCGACGAGTGGTCGTTCGACTCCCGTCGTCGCCGGGAGGTTCCGCAGGATCACGTCCGCTACGGCATTCCGATCCGAGCGATGATCCTCGCCACCATCATCACCTACGTGCTCGCCGGCATCGCCAAGGTTCGACACGGTGGCATGGACTGGCTCGTCGGCGACGTCCTGCGCAATCAGGTGGCCTACGACAACCTGCGCAAGGAACTATTGGGCAGCCCTCACTCGCCTCTCGGTGGTTGGACGGTTCGCTTCGCCTGGCTCTTCCCCCCAGCGGCCGTTCTCACGACCTTCGTCGAGATCGGAGCACTCGTCGCTCTCACGAGATCGCGACGCGCCCGATGGATCTGGGCAATCTCCGCCTGGGGTTTCCACGTGGTGGTTCTCGCGCTGATGGCCATCAGCTTCCCGTATCCGCTGTCGTTCGTCGCCTACGCCTGCTTGTTCGACGTCGAGCAGGGCGCCGAACGAGTGATTCAGGCAGCCCGGCGCAGAACGGGCAGAACCTCGGATTCGAAGAGCGACAGACTCTCCGCGGCGACCTCGGGAGGAATTCCACCCATCAACGGATGAAGGGTCAGGGATCCGAAGCGCTTGGCCAGATCGACGCATTCGTCGGGAGTGACGATCGCATAGACGCCACTCGCCTTCACGTCCTCGAGAGTTGCCGAATCATGCACGTGCACGACCGACGACTGCCCTTTACGTTGCCAAGCCGCGTACGTGCGCGCTTCGTGAAGAACGTAGGGCGCGAGGCGATTCCAGTCTCGTTCAGGATCGTTCGTGACGTGCACGAAACCGGGTGATTTCGAGGGGAGCATTGCGAATCCCTGAAACCCAACCTTGGCGCATTCGTCGTCGTAGGCCTGACCCACGGCGGCATCGTCGTTGGCGGCCATGAACATGCATCCGAGTCGCGCCGCGCGACGCGCCGCAACCGGAGTTGATCCACCCATCATCAACATGGGACCACCGGGTGTGTGCGGAAGGGGTCTTACCCGTACTCGGCGCCCGCGATGCTCGAAATACTCGCCGGTCCAAGCCTGACGCAACACGCTGATGGTTTCTTCCAAAGCAGCGAAGCGTTCCTTGAACTCGAGCCCGGCCATCTCGAACTCTTCCTGGCGATAGCCGGTTCCGCACACGACACTGACTCGACCTTTCGACACCAGGTCGACGGTGGCCAACTGTTCGGCGAGTCTCACCGGGTCGTGCATGATCACGAGAGCAGCCGAGATGTTGATACCGATCCGTTCGGTGGAGGCAGCTACAGCGGCAGCCAACGTGACCGGTGCCGGCATGAACCCGTCGTCGGTCCCGTGATGTTCGGAGAGAACGACCATGTCGAGACCGGCTTGATCGGCCCACCGAACCTGTTCGAGACAGGCCGAGTACTGGCCTGACGAGGTCACCCCGGCGGCCGGGCTGTCGGACGGCGGCACACGCAGGTCGTACCTCATGATCACGAGAGTCATGGGTTCATACAACCAGATGAACCTTCAGCGCTCCACTTCGACGATCGGTAGCGACGCGAAACGCCTCAACGGCGTCATCGAGCGGGAAGCGATGAGTCACCATGACGTCTTCGATGTGTGGCGAGCGATGCAAGATGTCGATCGCCGTCTGAAAATCGGATCCGTCGTGCTGGTGGGTGTAGAAGACCGCCGGACGAATCGTGATCTCGCGCAGCACGACATCGGCGCCCATGCTCACCGGATCCCAGAAGACGCCCAGCTCGACGAGGTCACCGCCGGAGCGACACGTACTGATTGCGGTGTCGAAGGCCGACGGCGAACCGACGGCGTCGAAAACGACGTCGTAGCGTCCATCAAGACCGACATGGCCACCGAGTGCTTCGACGGCCTGTTGTTGATGTTCGTATCGAGCCTCCACGTGAACGTCGACTCCGAAGTCGGCGAGAACGGCGACTGTGGCCAGACCGACGCTTCCGGCACCGACCACTGCGACCGTCATCCCCGGCTGCAGGTCGACACGCCGCACACCGTGAACGGCGACGGCGATCGGCTCGACGAGTGCGGCTGCGCCCGACGTCTGGCTGTCGTACATCGGGAACACCGTGTCGGCGTCGACAGCAACTCGGTCGGCGAATCCTCCGTCGATGGCGCCACCCTGAAAACGGGCGAAGGCCTCGGTGCAGAGATTGGCGCGGAAACCACGACACGACGCGCAGGATCCACACCGGCCGATCGGACGCACCGCCACTCGACGACCATCAGGGAGACGGCCTCCGAACTCGTGCCCGAGGATGACCTCGGACGGTCCGAGGCCGAGCATGTGCAGATCACTTCCGCAGATTCCGGCCGTTTCGACGGCCAGCACCAATCCCGATGAGGGCGGTTCGGGAGCCTCGACGACGAGCACTGAACCCTCATCACGCCGAACAGCACGCACGCCGAATTATTCCACGTGTAGCTCGGGGCCAAAACGACCACTCTCCGCGCGAAACTTCCTGCTCAGGACCCGTTTTCCTGTGACATCCACCACATAACGCGTCGAGGCTTCATACCGTGCCCCCGCGGCCACGGACCGCGAACTACCGAAAGGGGTACTCATGTACGTCGTAGCACTCTTCATCGTGATGGCCATCCTCCTCGAGGCGGTCATGAAAGTGCTCCACTCGATCCTCGGCACCGCCGGACTCGAGGGAACCGTCAACAAGATTCCGGTCGTCGGGGCCAACCTGACTCTCGGCGTCTCGATCCTCATGGTCTGGCTCATGGGCGACTTCGGACACATCCTCGCTGGATGGGGCTGGAGCCATGACACGGCCTGGATCAACGTCGTCGCCAACGGCGCCATCATTGCGGGCATGATCCCGCTGAAGGACGCCGTGTTCAACGCGATCAACAAGGGTCTGCGCGCCTGACGCACTCTGAACCCTCCCAAAAGGCCCGGGGCTTCGTCCCCGGGCCTTTTTCGTTGTCGGACGATCGTGCGAGGTCAGCTCATCCGGCAGACATGTCCGACGCGGGGGTCGACGTGTCCGGCCAACATCTGGTGGTAGAGCCCTTCCACCGACTCGGCCCCTTCGGTCGTTCGGAACTCGAGCCATGCGTCGGTCCACGACGCGAACTCGTGCCACGCCTCCCCGACTCGCTGGTCGAGACCTTCACGCCCCCACTCCTTGGTGCGCGCCGCGATCTGACTCGGTGCAAAGAAGAACGACGGCTGCGGTCCGGGCATCGACACCGATTCCCGCGGTGCATCCCAATGGGTTCCGCCCACGATCGTGCTCTCGACCAGATCGTCTTCGTAGATGCGATGAACTCCAGCTGTCACCGACGGGTTACCGGCGATATCGACATAGGCGGCACGTCCGACTGGCCAGACGGCTGAGCCGTTCTCGACGGCGTCGTAGAGAACCGTTTCGTGGTAGCACCCGAGCGACTGGACGAATTGTTCGTTGGCTGATGAGGTGAGGCCAACGATTCGAAGATCCGGGCGACGTGACAACAGAAAAGCGGCGCCGATCGCTGTCTTGCTCGATGCGCTCGACAACACCACGGTCGTCACCGAGGTATCTCCCAAAACCTTCTCACCGAGGTAGTCGTCAATCATGAACGACGTCATGAAGAGCGGCCACAGCACCATCTGATGAGACTCGCGATCAACCCGATACATGGGGTCGGCGACAACTTTCGAGTAGCGGTTGTAGGCCGCAGCCATCGGTGCTCGATGCTCAGACATATCGGTGAACCCACGCTCATCGACTCGGCCCGGCGTGACCACCAGTTCGGTCGCCATCGGCAGGTATCCGTAGACGCGTTCACCGACTGCGACGTCACCGATCGTCGACTCGACGACGTCGGCAAATCCCCACACCGGAACACGGCCCCACGGCTCTTCACCCACGGGGAAGAAGTCCCAGTACTTCAATCCGTCGCCGAAGACTGCGTACGTGATGTTGTTGCTCGTGAGCGCGTACGACTGAACAGCGAGACGTACCTCCCCCGGCTGTAGGTCGACTGCGACTGAGCGATTCAGTCGACTGATCGACAAGTTGGTGCGATCGACGTCGATGACGACACTCATGACTCCCCCGATCTCGTGACACAGCGTTTTGGCAATGCGGCAATGCTCGAATCATGTCAGGCCTTCTGTCACATCTTGCTACTGTGACCACATGAACGGTGACCAGGCCATGCGTGAGATGGGGAAGAACCTCCCGGTTCCCGAATTCGAACGCACACCGTTCACGACTCCGCCCACACTGCGCACGGCCACCGTCGCCATCGTGACCTCGGCCGCCCTCCACTGCGTCGACGACGAACGCTTCTCTCCGGCTGATACCGACTTTCGCACCATCCCGGCCGAGGCCCGCGACCTGGTGATGGGTCACTGGAGCCCCAACTTCGATCACACCGGGTTCCACATGGACATCGACGTGGTGTTTCCGATCGATCGTCTCGTCGAGCTGCAAGCCGACGGTGTGATCGGACGAGTCGCCCCCCGCCATTTCTCGTTCGCCGGCAACCAACCCGACGACGTGGCCACCATCCGTCTCGACAGCGGACCACGAGCAGCCGCCGAATTGAAACGTGACGGTGTCGACGTCGTGATCCTGACACCTGTTTGACCTCTTTGTACGCGCACCGTGAGTGTGCTCGCCCATGTCATGGAAGAAGCCGGTCTGGCCACGATCACCCTCGCCTCGATGCGACCGGTGGTCGAAAAGATGAAGCCGCCTCGAGCCTTGTACTGCGAATTTCCCCTCGGACGTCCGCTCGGTGTACCCAACGATCCCGAGTTCCAACATCGAGTGCTGGCCGAAGCGTTTGCGCTTCTCGATGCACCGAACGGCCCGGTGATCGCCGACTTCCCCGACGTGATCGAATCCGACGAGCAACCGCTCGCCTGCTCGCTTCCGCCACGATTCGATCCGAATCTCCCGGCCTGCGTCGACGAGGCCCGCGGACTGCGCAAGGCGTACGACAGGGCCGTGGCGTCACGCAGTCGCACCGACCTCGGTCGCGTACTCACCGCCGATCAGATTCCCGATGCCCTGGCCGCCTTGCACCGCATCGCGTCGGGTGACGACTGGAAGACAGTCGAGATTCCGGGCAAGAACACGATCGCCGTCATGCACGACATCCGCGCGTACTACGACGAGGCATGTCTCGAGCTCGCTGACGGCCCTGAACCGGGCGGTCGGGCGACGGAGGCCTGGTTCTTCGAGGCGACCGAGGCCGGCAAGACGTGTCTGGCCGCGCGCCAGGCAATCAAGGACGCCGGCGGACCATTCCCGTTCTGGTTCTACATGGCCCCTGGCCACAGGTGATCACGGCCCCGGGCCACAGGTGATCACGAACGACGTTCACGCGCAGCGGGCATCCAGTCGGGTCCGGCTGTTTCGTCGATACGCGTGAGCAACCGCTGACCCACCGGTTCCACCAGTTCGACGAAGCGCCGCGTTGCATCCTCTCCAACGGCATTCCACATCTGCGCGCAGATTTCGTCGGTTCGTTCTTCGAGACGTGCCCGCAGTGCGAGCCCGGCATCGTTCACCAGTCCGTTCTCGGCCAATCCGCGACGTTCGAGTCCGCTGAACGCGACCCTCAGCGCCTCATCGTCAGCCCCACGGCTTCGCGGAATCCAACCGCCATAGTTGAGGTGCGCGTCGTGCAAGATGCCGGCTTGTACTCGATCGATGCCATCGGCGAGCAGGATGGCGAAATGCGTGTCGCCGCGCCATTCTCGCAGGCAATTCACGCCGAGCCATGCCGACACGAGTTGATCGTCGACACGTGGCGCCGAGCGGTGAGCGGCGAACAGAGTCCGCCCTGACTCCGGCAATGAATCGGCCGCGTCCCAAAAGCGAGGGCCGAGTTCGGCGAGACCGTCGCAGATCTCGGGAACGAACTCGCGCAGTCCCGCACCAACTGCTGCGTTTCGAGCGTCGTAGATCGCCCTCCAGTCGGTGTGTTCAGCAGCCAGGTCGACAGCAAAACGGATGGCAACCGGATTGATCGAGTAGAAGACCGCCGACACCACGTCGGCCCCGGCCGACAACAAGGGGGCCGCTCGGCTGGTGACGTAGTAGCCGAGTCCGTTCGGAATACCGAGGGCGGCGTTCATCTCGATGGCTCGAGGATCCCAATAGATCCAGCCGATCAGACGATGTGAGACGAACGAGGCCCGTCGTCCGAGTTCGATCCACCCCTGATCGTTCATCGCAGCCCTCCAGTCATGTGTCAGATACTCTGCCACAAATGGGGACTCGGATCGCCACCATCATCTTCGTCAGCCTCATGGTCAGTTGCGGAGGCGACGACACGACGAGCACCTCGTCGTCGATCGTGACGGCGACGACGACCTCGATCCCGCCATCGAGGTCCGTATTACCCGCCACGACACCCGAACCCGTGGCATCGATGCGGAGCAAGCGGTACTGCGAGGTGCTCCTCCTCGGACCGTCACCTTCCGGCATCACGGCCACCGTCTACAACTCGTTCCCGATGGGCGACTGCCCCGACGATCAGTGGCGAGAACTCGATTCCGCAACCATCGCCGCCGAACAAGGCGCGGCCCTCGCACTATTGAACGGACCGCGCTTTTGGCTCATGGACGAAGTGACGCGCGATTCCGCCGACGTGGTCTCTGAGACATTCGGAGCAATCGAGATGAATCGTTACGCCACCGTCGAGATCACCGACCCCACGTCGATCGGACTGCGTTACGTCTCACAGACGGTCGACCGTAAGTCGACATTCATCTTCCGCGCCGGACACGAGGTCTACACATTGCTCACCGACGACGGACGACGTTTCGTCATGCAGTCGTGGAGCCAGCAAGTCGACCCCGATCTGTCAGAAGAGGAGTTGACCGATCTTGGTCAACTCCTCGAACTACCTGCCGGCTGGAAGTTCGAGACGATCGAGCTGACGTCCGACCTCGTGGTCGGGGCATCGACTCAACCGGCTCAGGTGCTGCAGGACGAGCTACTGAACTCGTATTCGTTGATCGACTGACTTAGTTCAGACGCAGACGACGCCTGACGAGCACCAATGCCGCGCCCATGGCCAGTGCTGCGACCGCCAACTGCAGAGGCCGGTTCGTGCCGTCACCAGTCTTGGGCAACTGCGGTAAGGGCACGTTGCCGTCGGTCATGATGAAGCGGTCAAGGTCGACCACGATCTCTAACTTCGACTGCTTGAAGCCATTGGTCACCGTCAGACTGATCGTGCGTTCGCGAGGTCCGCTGGGAGCAGTTGTTGTGGTGGTTGGATCTTCAGGATTCGACTGGATCTTGCGGACGGTGATCTCGATCTCCGGCGTCTCCTCGGGAACCGAGGTCGTTGGAATGGCCGGCGGTGCGACCGTGGTCGTTGCTGGCGCTGCTGTGGTCGTCGGAGCCGCAGTCGTTGAATTCGGCGAAGTCGTAGTTGGAGCGGTCGTCGTCGACGGAGCTGTGGTGTTCGGCGACGTGGTCGTCGTACCCGGAGCAGCTGTTGTCGTCGGCCCGGCGGTTGTCGACGGCGCCGAAGTACTCGGGGAGGTCGTCGGCGCCGCCGTCGTTCCGGGAGCTGTCGTCGATGGCGACGACGGCGTTCCGAAACGTACGCAGACGATCACGTGGCTGA
>RFSV01000036.1 GCA_009923785.1 Acidimicrobiia bacterium
GAATCTTCTACGCTGACCACGTGGCCGACATCGACGATCCATTTTTCATCGTGCCGGCCGTGCAGCCCGACGAGGAATCGACGGGGACCGTCGCAACGACCGAGGTAACTCCCGAAGATTCAGTAAAACGTGAGCCGATCGTTCGTCGCCGAGTTCGTCGTGTGCGGCGCACCACTCGCACGGTTCGTTACATCGACCCGTGGAGTGTGTTGCGAGTGGCAGGGATTTTCCACGTAGTTCTGTATCTGGTGCTTCTCATCACCGGGGTTCTGCTCTGGAACGTTGCCAACACCACAGGGACGGTCGACAACGTCGAGCGTTTCATGGAGAGCTTCGGATGGGAGTCGTTCGAGTTCAAAGGCGGTGAGATCTTCCACCAAGCCTGGGTGCTCGGGTTGTTCCTCGTGGTGGGTCTGACCGGTCTGGCGGTGCTGGCGGCAGTCACCTTCAACCTCATCACCGATGTGGTGGGTGGGATCAGGGTGACCGTGCTTGAAGATGTCGCCAACGACATGGAGGCGGTTCCGGCTCCAACCCCGGGTGGCTTCGGAGCCTGGTTGAGGAGTCGCCGGACCGACCGATAGGGTGACCCGTCGCTGGGGCTATAGCTCAGTCGGTTAGAGCGCATCCCTGATAAGGATGAGGTCACAAGTTCGATTCTTGTTAGCCCCACCAGCGATTTGAAGCGATTCCCCCCGCACGGGCCTGCACCTAACATGGGGTCGTGGCTACACGTTCCTCAGGCAAAAGAGCGCCTCGGCGTACGCCTTCAGTGGATTCCCGACAGCAGTTGATCGATACCGCCCTCGAGATCATCCTCAAAGAAGGGATCGACGCGTTGCGGATCGAAGTTGTATGTGAACGGGTTGGGGTGACGAAAGGGTCTCTGTACTGGCACTTTCAGGACCGCCAAGGATTGATACGCGAGGCTTTGTTCGAGCAGTTGCGCCGATTGTCGGCTGAACAGATCGAATCCCTCGACAAAGCCATCGATTCTGGGGCTAGCCGAGAGGAGTACTTGCTTCGGGTGGCCGGCACTCTGGTCGATCCGTTCGATACCAATGAGTCTGAGGCCCGCTGGCAACGGTGGGAGATGTTGGCAACTGCCCGACGAGATCCGGAGTTGCGGAAGATGATGGCCGATCTGCAACGGGCCCATCAGCGGTATTTGGTTGATATCGCATTGAAGGCTCAACAGCGGGGCATCTTGCGACGCGATGTCGACCCGTCGGCGGTGGCGGCGGCGATCACAGCCATCGCCCTCGGCTCGAACAACTTGTCGTATCTCGACGCCGACGGTCCGACCCCGGAGGCGTGGAACGGGCTGTTGCTCGTCATGATCGACATGCTCTTCCCGCCGTCCTGAGCCGGGCATCGACGACTCGAAGGGGATGACAGCACCCTTTAACCATGCCATACTTTTCTAATGGCCCGTACCATACGTATTGTTGTCTCGCTCGTCCTGTTCGCTGGGGGACTGGCGGTGGCGACGGGCACCTTTCCGGCCGATGTCGATCAAGCCGTGGCCTACGACGAGTCGGACTGCCCCTCGGGCTGGACGTACATATCGTTCGGCTCGAAGTGTGAGATAACGCTGACCAGCCTCACCCCCAATTCGTCCTTCTCAGTACCGAACGGGGTCTACCAGAAGGGGTATTCACTCACCCTTGTTGGAGGAGGTGGCGGAGGTGGCGGAGGAGGCGCGGTCAACCAGTCCGGTTACGCAGGAAGTTCCGGATTAGTCAACGTGTACTCCAACAAAACTGCGTCTTCGTTCACTTACTCAATTGGAAGCGGCGGTGCTCGGGCTGCCACCAACTCCAGCGCTGGCAGCAGCGGCGGGACCACCACAACCACTTTCGGCAGTGTAAATGGCGGAGCTGGGGGATCCGTCGGACCAATTTCATACATCGAGCAAAGACTTGGTGGTAGCGGCTACGGCGCTGGTGGCAACGGCTACTCGGGAAATTCCAACGATTTGAATACCGCCACGGCCGGGCAGCAGGGCGTGGTGTACGTGACCGTCACGATGGCAGCGCCGAGTACACCAACCGTCGGGACAATTACCGCAGATACGAGCCGCAACATCACGGTGCCGTTGACCCCCATTGCATCCTTCCCGGTCTCGACTAGCTACGAAGCAACGTGTACGAGCACTGATGGTGGAACAACCGTCACGGGATCCGCGAACTCGTCGCCGATCACCGTCGCCAATGCGTCTCCGGGCAAGAACTACAAGTGCAAAGTGAGAGCGTTCAACGACCAGTGGAGTGGATTGTCGAGTGACTCGAACTCTGTGTTCGTGGCTGGCGCTCCTTGGAACACCAGCCTTCCCTCGTTCACTGGTACGGCCGCCTACAAGACGACCTCATCTGAGGTGCTCACGGGTTCGAACGGAAACTGGGACACACCCAGCGGCTTTGCGATTTCGGGCTATACGTACTTGTGGCAGTCGCAGACCGGGTGCAGCGGCTCATGGAGCGATGCCCCGGGAAGCCCGAACAACCTCATCAACTACACCATCACGGCCGACGATTCCGGTAATTGCCTGCGCCTGACGGTGGCGGCGACCAACTCCTTGGGGACGAGCGCCCCTGTCGCCTCGGCTTCGTCACTGAAAGTGACGTCACTTCCCGTCTTCGTCGCCGAATCGCCACCTACCTTGGGTGAGAACAATTTCGCTTACTCGTACCAATTCGACGCGACCGGTGGGCGCATCACCTACTCCATCACCTGGGATGGTTCTCCTCCTGGCGGAATCACCTTGAGTGCGTCCACAGGTCTGTTGAGTGGAACCCCCAATAACTTGACTGGCCATTTCGGATACACGATCACCGCGACCAACGATTCAGGATCGGTGACCACATCCGTCAAGCAACTGTCCATTTCCGATGGAACTCCTCACAGTCTCCAGATCGTTCAGCAACCCATCGGAGGTGCGAGTGGCGCTCTTCTTGCGACGCAGCCGGGCGTCCGCGTCCTCGACGACGACGGTCTCGTCATCATCAGGCCGATGGCCATCGTGGCGACGTCTACTGCCACCTTGAGTGGCACCACCACGGTCACCACGTCGGCGGGAAGTGCAGTCTTTTCCAACCTCACACTGACCGGGTTGGTTGACATCGACTACACCCTGACCTTCACGTCCGGGTCCCTCACCACCGTGTCGGCGGCTACTCAGGTGACGCCCGGCACCTTGGCAACGATGGTTCTGACCACAGCACCCGTCGTTGCGGGAACCGCCGGACTACCGCTGTCGACCCAACCGGTCGTGCGACTCGAAGACGCGCAGGGCAACCTGATCGACGATCGCAGCCTGACCGTGACAGTTTCGGCAGTCCTGTCGTCGAACACATCGACTCCATCAGGGAACGTTGGCGGAACGACGTCGCTGTCGACCTCGACCGGTGTCGCCACGTTCACCAATCTCACCTTCGGGGGAACCGTCGGCACCAATTACAAGCTGAAGTTCGCGAGCGGCGCGATCTCGGTGCTGTCCGGTGACGTGTCGAACACGCAAGCCGGTGCCGCCGCCAAGCTCAGCATCGTCTCCCAGCCGACGCTTTCTGCTTCCACGTTGGTGGGTGGCGACTTCGATCAACAGCCGGTCGTGGAAATTCTGGATGCGGGTGACAACCCGACGACCTCCACGGCGAGAGTGACCGCCACGCCGTCGGGTGGAACGTTGGGGGGCACGACAGGAGTCGACGCCGTGTCGGGTACCGCCACTTTTGCTGGGCTGAACTTCGCCGGGCTGCTGACGACCCCCTACACGCTGACGTTCACGTCGCCCGGTCTTGCGTCGGTGACGAGTTCGTCCTTCCAGTTCGCGGCAGGCCGATTCGGACCGGTGTCGCGTGCGATGACGACTATCACGACCGGTGCCATGTCTCTCGCCGCCGATGGAAGTTCGGCGACTTCGGTGACCGTTCGCGTGAAGGACGCCGGCGGGAACGATCTCTCGGCGTCACAAGGAATCGTGACTCTCTCGGTGACCACTGGAACCGTCAGTGCTGTCGTCGACAACACTGACGGGACCTACACGGCCACTTTTACGGCCCCGGCCTCTCGCGGCACGGGCACGGCGACCATCTCCGGAGACCTCGCCGGATCGCCGCTCACCACGACGGCGGTCGTCGCTCTGAAGACCACGCAGACGATCGACTTCCCGCAGCCGGCGAACAAGCTGTTGGGAACGCTTCCGTATTCGATGTCGGCGTCGGCCTCCTCGGCCCTTGGGGTCACGTTCACGAGCACCACGCCGTCCGTGTGCCTCGTCACGAGTGCCGGCATGGTCTTGATCCTGTCCGTCGGCTCGTGCACGATCGATGCCGATCAAGCCGGGGACGCAACGTATTGGACCGCACCGACGGTGTCGCGAACTTTCTCGGTGCAACCCACCACGCCGAGTGCGCCATACATCTCTTCGGTGACGCCTGGTAACGGCTGGGTCGATGTCGCTTTTGTCGCTCCTGGTTTCACCGGTGGCGCGTCGATCACCGACTACGAATACTCCATCGATGCGGGCGCGAACTGGGCGACGGTTGGCGCGACATCATCCCCGCTCAGGATCACGCCATTGACCAACGGAACCGAATACGTCATTTGGATCCGCGCCGTGAACAGTGCGGGTTCCGGTGCTGCCAGCGCCGACAGTCCGGCGGTCACGCCGGACGTGAACGGTGGTGCGCCGATTCCCGTTGGTGCCTCCGTACCCTCAGCGCCACGCAGCGGTGCGCTCTTCGTCCATGCTGCAACCGATGTCACTCTTTCGTGGATCGAACCCGAATCACACGGCGGGTCCCCCGTGACGTCGTACACCGTGGTGATGAGTCCGAACGGAACGTGTCCGGTGAGCACAATTGCCTCGTCGGCACGCACGGCGTCGTGTTCGGTCAACGGCTTGACACCGGGAACGACTTATTCGTTCACGATCAAAGCCGTGAATGCGGTTGGTCCGGGCGCTAGCGCCGTCGTGACCTATGTGGTTCCCGGTGGAGGGTCCGGCACGGGTGGTGGCGGAGGCGGTGGCACCACCTCGGATGACGACGATGACGATGACGGCGAGAACGACGGCGATGACAATGACGGCGGGAACGGTGATGGCGTTCCTCGTCCCGGTGGACCCGACGCACCGCCCTTGCCCGGCAACGACGATGACGACGACGGATTCCCCGATCCGTGGACCCCGAATCCCGATCCGAACAATCGTCCCGGAATTCCGTGTTCGGGATGTGTGCAGGTGTTCCCGGCACCGTCTGGTGACGGAGGTCCGCAACCTGGCGTGACGTCGTCACCGCCCGGATCCCGTCCTGGAATCATCAAGGTGTCGACCGGTACTGGCCCGGTCGTGACGATCGGCGGCGCGAACCCCGACGGACGACCAGGGACGGCAACGTCACCGAACGGAGGTTTGATCGTGGAGCCGGGCGGCAACATTCCGATCGTGCTCACCGGACTCAAGCCTGGTTCGACGGTCACCGTGTGGTTGGCCGATCAATTCTCGGTCTCCGGTGTCGTCGGTCCCGATGGAACCATTTCACTGATCGCGTCAGTTCCAAACGATCTGCCCCCCGGCACCTACACCGGTCGTGTCGATATGGTCGATCCGTCCGGTCAGCCCCAATCGATCCTGTTCGGGTTCGAGTGGCTCGGCCGCAACGGCATGCTGCCCTCGACTGGCAACTCCGGAACCGAGTCCTTGGTCATCGTGCTCTGGATGTTCGTCGCCGGAGTGTTGATCGTGGCCATGTCTCGCCGCCGACACCTTCTCTGATCACGACCCCGTCGTCGGTATCGACATACTCATTGTCACGTCTCGGTTCTCCGGGCTTTGGTGACGGCGTACATTCGTCGCTCCGACCGAGGGGGAAATCGTGTGTCCGTTCGTTCCGACCGATCAAGGCGACCTGTCGCTGGGGCTGTATCTCAGTCGGTTAGAGCGCATCCCGACAAGGATGAGGTCACAAGTTCGATTCTTGTTAGCCCCACCAGCACCGATCCTTAGACTGATGACGTGGCTGTGCTCCCCGAACGACACCTTGCTGACCTGACCGGTCCGGAGGTACTGACGAATCTGGGTGAGCGCAGCATCCTCGTGCAGCCGCTCGGAGCGGTCGAACAGCACGGTCCGCATCTTCCACTGTCGACCGATCTCGTCATCGCCGAAGCCACCGCCGAAGCAGCCGTGGCTGCGGCCAGTGATCTCGACGTCTGGCTCTTGCCTCCGCTCGCCTACACGAAGTCGAACGAACACGCCTGGTCGTCAGGAACGATCTGGCTCTCGGCCACCACACTGCTCGCCGTTCTCGACGACATCGGCCGGTGTGTGGCCCGGACCGGGACTCGCAAACTGGTCATTCTCAACGGGCACGGTGGAAACAGTGCCCTGGCGGCCGTCGCAAATCGCGAGTTGCGTCTGGCTCACGGCCTCATGACCTTCCTCGTCCATCCTTTCGTTCCGGCCGATCAGGGTGGTGCGTCAGCCGACGGTGAGGCGGGAGCCGGGGTTCACGGTGGAACCGACGAGACGTCGGTGATGTTGCACCTTCGTCCCGATCTCGTCGACATGAGCCAGGCTGTGGCCAACGTTCCCCACTGGTTGCAGGAGTTCGAACGAGTTCGCTTTGGTGGATCAGTGCCCTTTGGCTGGACGTCCGACGACTTCGGACCCCACGGGCACATCGGAGATCCGACGGCGGCTACCCCTGAACTCGGCAAGGCGCTCTTCGAACGAGGCGTCGATCACGTGGCCCAGGCACTTCGTGAGATCGACCGATTCGAATTCCGAGATCGCAACACCACGTCGTGACATCGTTCGACCTGGTCACTCTCGACGTGGCGGCACCCGATGCCGCCGCCGAGTTCTGGAAGGCAGTCCTTGGTCTTGTGGAAAGCGAACGGGAAGACGGCGATCGATGGATCGTTCTGTCGGACGCCGATGGAATTCGACGTATCGGACTCCAACGCGGAACTCCCCGACCCGGTGGCGTCCATTTTGACCTTGCCTGTTCACCAGATCGGTTCGACGCAGAGTGCCGACGAATTATCGAACTCGGAGCCGAGATGATCGGATCTCCGCGCCACGAGCCCTATGGAAGCATCGTGAATCTGCGCGACCCAGAGGGCTACGTCTTCGACCTCTGTGCGTACGTCTGAGTTCGCACACGAAATCGGGGTGGCGACCAGGCGGCCGCCACCCCGATTTGAGGTGTTTCTCGAAATCGATCCGACTGGTCGTCAGCGGCCGATCGACGAATCGATGAAGCGGTTGGTCACCACTCCGTCGACCGTGATGCTCGAGTCGTATTCGATACCGAGATCGTCGAGCAACGGCAGCAACTCGTCGTAGAGTCCCTGCACTCGATCGAGGTCGAAGTTGCCGTATGTGCCATCAGGGCCGTTTGATCCGATTCCGATTTCATCAAAGAGCTCGAATCCGGCCGCGTTGAGATCAGCCGTCACAGACCAGTAGTTGTTGTAGGCCTCGGTGACGCCGATGATCACATCACCCGTCGGAGTCGGATTGGCGAGGTAATCGACCCAGGCTTGCTGCAGCACAGGAACGAGAACTTCGAGGCACGGAGACAACTCGTCGATGCGCTCAGTCAGAACCGAATACATCGCCGGGTAGGGCTGCCAGCCAAGATCGTGGATCAACACGTAGTCGATCGGAGCCGGAGCACCGTCTTTCCATTCGATGAGGTTCTGGTACTTGTAGCGCTCGTTGGTCACGAAGCCCTGCTGAATGAAATTGGCACCATCAGCAATCCAGTCAGTGGGTGCACCGCCATAGTTCGGGTCGCTTTGCGACGCGTTGATGTAGCCCTTTCCGATGAGCCAGTCCGTGTAGGTGGTTCCCGGGAAGTGGAGGATTCGTGCCCCCGAGGCACCGAGCGAAGCCGGATCGGTGGGATCGATGTCGAATTGCGTCGGGTCCCACTGCAGGTATTGCGGATTGATCTCGAGAGTGGCCGCCACACCGGTGACGCGTACCGTGGCCGACGACTGAATGACGTCGTCGGTGTTCACGTATCCGAGTGTGATGTCACGGTCGGTCTGCATGACCGACACAACTGGCTGAAACTCGATGGCGTCACCACCAGCGCGGATCTCGACAGTCTCGATTCCTCCTACGGCATATTCCGGTTCAACCGGTCCCGAATACGTGAAGAGTGACGGGTCGGAGGTGCCTCCGGCGCCGATCAACTGGTAGGTGCCGCCGTGTTCAATTTCGGGCCACCAGTCGGTCTGGATAACTAGGTTCGACGGGCAAACCGCCTCGCCGCCGCCCGAGGGCGCAGTAGCCGAGTCTCCGTCGTCTCCTCCGCAGGCCACCGCCGCAAGGGCGAGGAGTGCGGCGATGGCGCTGGAAGTCATTTTGGTGTGCTTCATGTGGTGTGTCCTTCGCATGGGATGAGGTGATGAGGGTGGTGTTCACGAGCATGAGTCATGCCGCTCGAGCCTCCGACTCGTGCCAGTTCCGCAACATGCGGTTTCCTAGCCAGCCGATGAGGACGTAGATGGCAACGCCGAGAAGCGACGCCAAGATCACACCGCCGAACAACTTTTCGTATTCGAGTCGTTTGGCGTAGTTGTTGAGCAGGCGACCGAGCCCCATGTCGCCTCGGGTGAAAAAGAAGTCAGCGACCAGTGCACCGATCACACAGAGTCCGGCACCAATGCGCAAGCCGGTGAATATCGATGGAAGGGCCGCAGGAAGTTGAAGCTTGAACAATCGAGTTCGAACTCCAGCCTGGTTGAGACGGAACAGATCGACGTGTCCACGATCGACCGACTTCAATCCAAAGAGAAAACTTGTCAGGATCGGAAACAGAGCAACCAGAACACAGGTCACGACTCGTGCCGTCCGAGTCGGTCCGAACCACACCGAGAAAAGGGGGACGAGTGCCAAAATCGGGATCGTCTGCAGTGCAACGGCGTAGGGAAACAGTGCTCGCTCGACCATCCGACTCAATGCCATGATGACCGCTCCGACCAGGGCTGCCACTGAGGCGATGACGAAACCAATCAGTGCGATGCGGCCTGTGTTCACGAGGCCTTCGAGGAGTTCGGATCGAGCCTTGGACTTCAAGAACGCACCTTCGATGACGCGATGCGGAGGGGGAACGATGAATCGACGTCGATCATCGAGGATCACGTGATGGACGAGATACCAGATACCGATGAAAGCACCGAAGACGGCGATGACCGGACCGTATTGAACGATGCGCGCACCCAAGTGACGAAGGCTCATCCGTGGGCTTCTTTCAAGACCTCGGACACCTGGCCACACAGTTCGCCGAAGCGAGCTTCGTATCGCAACTCGTGTTGACGTGGGTACGGGAATTCGATCGGGATGTCGGCGATGATCCGACCTGGTCGCGCCGACATGCACAGAACTCGCGTGGAGAGAAACACAGCTTCGGCAATCGAATGAGTGATGAAGAGTCCAGCGAATCCTTCATGGACGAACAAGCGGAGAAGCTCGTCGTTGAGGCGTTCCCGAGTGATCTCATCGAGAGCGCCGAAGGGCTCGTCGAACATGAAGACTGACGGAGACAGAACAAGGGCGCGAGCGACTGAGCAACGCATCTTCATACCGCCGGACAGTTGCTTGGGATACTTCGATTCGTGGCCGGTGAGACCGACGAGCTCGATCGCCTCATTCGCCCGCTGCCGACGCTCGGTCTTGGCCATTCCCTGGAGTTCAGCGTTCAGCTCGACGTTCCGACGAACTGTTCGCCACGGCAAGAGTGTGGCGTCTTGAAAGACGTAACCAAGTTGTTGTCGATCGACTCGGCACTCACCAGCGGTATGGGCAGTGAGCCCGGACGCGATGCGCAACAGCGTTGATTTTCCGCATCCCGACGGACCGACGACCGTGACGAATTCACCCCGTCTGACATTGAACGACACGTCGTCGACAGCATGGGTACCGTCGGGAAAGACCATCGACACATGATCGAATTCGAGTCCGTCCCGATGACGAGGCGCCGACACACGCTCAACAGAGCCGAGCTCGGGTTCAGAGTTGTTCGACGAGCTCTCGGGAAGGGTGGGCGAGGACATCATGTCCTCCTGCAACCTAGGTCGGGACCTTTCACGTCCACCTCATTCTCCTTGTTGACATTGTGTAAACGTTGTGTTCGGATCCGACACCAGCACTCCGCGATGCCATACGAAGCGCGCTGGTGGCCCGAAAGCGATCGCCTCGCGTACGGTTGCAGCGGGTATCGCTACCAGGTCGGCGCGGGCCCCAACTCTGGGTTCGCCACCTTCACATCCAAGAACTCGATGCGCCGCCGTCGACACGGTGTCGAGGGCTTTTTCGGGCAATAGGTGGGTCGTGGCGATCATCAGCCCCGCAGTTTCGAGGGGATCGGCGCGACCGAGCGGATTGAACGGATCCTGCAGATTGTCTCCTCCTGCGGCGACTTCGACACCCGCACGTTGCAAAGCCGCAACCGCCGTCACGGCGCGAGGCATGGCTTGTTGGTGGCCGCGACCCTGGAGGAAGAGGTTCGTCTGCGGGAGGGCAACGACTCCGATTCCGGCGTGGGCTACTAGTGCGGCTACTCGCTGCTGAGTGTCGACGTCTTGGACCCCGAGACTCACACAGTGGCTGGCAGTCACCGAGAACTCGTATTCGTTGGCGGTCACTCGTTGGGCGAGATCCTCGAGCGACAACATGGTGGGGTCCAGGGTCTCGTCGGTGTGCAGATCGACGCCAACCCCCGCCTCTGCGGCGATCTTCAGCAACACCGTGTTGGCTCCCGCCGGATCGTCATCGAGATGTGGACAGCCACCTACTAGATCGGCACCGGCATCGAGGGCTGTCACCAACAAGGCTCGATTGTTGGCTCCGGCACGACCCGTGACCGGCCAGCCGGTCAGAGCGACGATCTGAATGTCGACTATTCCTCGAAGGCGCTGGCGAACATCGAGGAGCGCCTCGATCGAGCGAAGACCTTGTTCGGAGGTCGTGTCGACGTGACTTCGAATGAGCGACGCTCCGTTCGCGACCAAAAGCCGGGCAGCGCGCTCGGCCCGCTCGACGATGTCGGCTGGCGTGAACGACGACGACATTTGTTGCATCGCCTGAATGGCACCCAACAAATCCCCGGACGGATTGGTGACTCGATCAGCCAGAAAGGCCTTGTCGAGGTGGGCATGGGGCTCGGCGAAGGCTCCGAGAAGAAGATGGCCACGAAGGTCGACCACTTCCTCGTCGAGCCGAGCCAGGGAAGGTCCCATGGCGATGATCCGGTCGCCCTCGAGTCGAGTGTCGAACGTCGAACCATCGGGAGCGCTGGCGCCGGCGAGCAACATTTGTGCCAACGTTAGTCCCCTGGTCACGGGCCGTTGGTACCGTCTTTGCCATGAGAACCTTGCGCCGAGCCATTGCTGCCATGTCGCTCGCCGGACTCATCGCCGCTGCGCTTCGCGTGCGTGGCCGAGGTGGCGTCCCTCCCCAGCGTGGCGGTTGGCGCGAACTCTCGCGTCCTCAGTCGTGACACCGACGCCACCACTTCCGATCGGAGTGGTTGGACTCGGGGCAGTGGGCTCGCGGGTTGCCCGACAACTGATCGAA
This sequence comes from Acidimicrobiia bacterium, assembly GCA_009923785.1. GTDB lineage: Bacteria > Actinomycetota > Acidimicrobiia > Acidimicrobiales > Ilumatobacteraceae > Casp-actino8. Next base: position 11,594 of record RFSV01000036.1, read on the forward strand.
TCTGGACACTCGGTGATCGCTCATGACGTCGAGTCGACAGCATTCACCACTTTGCGGGGCGTCGAGCAGTGCACTTTCAGCGAGACCATCGATGCCTTCTCCGATACGTCGTGCTGTTCAATCGTTCTGTGTACACCAGCCCCCCAGGCCGCACTGGCCACGACCTTCCTCGATCGAGGGCTCGACGTGGTGGCGGTGTCGGATGACGCCGACGACGTCCACGAATTGGTCGCACTCGACCAACGAGCTCGTGAACGTGGCACGCGATTGATCGTCGGAGCGGCTGCGAGCCCAGGCATGTCAGGACTTCTCGCGGCTGAACTCGCCCTGCGATTCGACACAGTCGACGAAATACACGTGGCATTCCATGGCACAGGAGGTCCGTCGTGCGCGCGCCAGCATCACCAAGCGCTCGGAGGAGAAGCTCTCGGTTGGCACGACGACGAATGGATCGAACGGCCCGGTGGTAGTGGTCGTGAATTGTTGTGGTTCCCTGAACCGGTGGGCGGCAAAGACTGTTACCGGGCCGAATTGGCCGACCCCATCGTCTTGAAGCGAGCTTTTCCTGAGGTGTCTCGCATCAGCGCGAGAGTGTCGGCGACACGACGTGATCGGTTGACCGCTCGACTCCCGATGATGTCCCCTCCCCATGCTGAAGGTGGATTGGGTGGACTTCGCGTGGAGGTTCGTGGCTCGCGCGACGGACAACGAGTCACCGAAGTAGCCGGGATCGCCGAGCGCACAGCAGTGATCGCAGCGTCAGTGGCGGCATCGGTAGCCGATCACCTATCGCGACGCGAACGAGACCAATCAGGTGTGATCACCCTCGGTGACGGCCAGCTCGACGACGTCAGCCTGGTGACAGCCGTCATCGAACGCGATATTCGCGTGTTCGAGTACGTCGGTGTGTCCGACTGACCGATCAAATCTCACACGCCGTTGTACATTCTCGGTATGAGCGGAGATCTCGATCGTCGTAATGCGAGCAGCGTTCACGACATCGCGAGCGAACGTCTGGAGGCCATCGATCAACGGTATTCACCGGGTCGTCGACGACTGGTTGACGTTCTGGCCAATGCGTCACATCCGCTCGTGACAACAGAGATCACGTCGGCGACCGATGAACTCCCTCAAAGTTCTGTCTATCGCAATCTCAGCATTCTCGAAGAAGCTGGAGTGGTAGTGAAGGTACTCACAACAGGTGAGCGAGCTGCATTTGAGTTGGCCGAAGATCTGAAGGGACATCATCACCACTTGGTGTGTGTCGACTGCGGTCGAGTGATCGACGTGGATCTTCCAGACCAGGTGGAGAACTTGCTCTCTGACGGAATGAGTTCACTCGTGGCTGCGAGGGGATTCACCCTCATCGGACATCGGCTCGATTTGATGGGCCGTTGTGATCAGTGTTCGCGGTCGAGACGCGAAGAAAGTTTCTCGACCAGCTCGGTCAAGTGATCGACCTTCTTCTGCAACTCATCGATGTCGACGAGGTTTCGCACGTCCTGAGTCGTGGCCACGTCGGTGAGTGACAATCGCACGCTCGCGATCTCACGCGCCAGGAACTCGGTGTCGGCCTGGGTTCGTTCGGCGACCTTGCGGTCGTAGTCGGACTGGGCACGATCCCGGGACTCTTGTCGGTTCTGCGCGAGAAGAATGAGAGGGGCCGCGTATGACGCCTGCAACGACAAGATGAGGGTGAGCAGCACGAGACCGCGACCCCACGGGTCGAATGTCCACGAATTGGGGACGACAAGGTTGTAGCCGATCCATGCGACGATGACGAACGACTGCCATACGAGGAAGCGTGCTGTCCCGAGTGTGCGGGCGATCGACTCCGAGAACTGCCCGAAAGCTTCAGGGTCGTAGTGAACACCGATTCGGCGACGTTGACGGGGAATTCCCAAGCGGGTTCTGGCCTTCATGACACCTCCTCTCGGTGATCGTGGATGGAAACTTCACATGATGGAACGGGACTTACGGAACGACCGACGTCGTCTGGTGACGACGGCGCTGTCGCCATCCGGTCGGCAACGTGCGGTCGAGCACATCGTCGATCGTGATAGCTCCGAGCAAACGACCCGCTTCGTCACACACGCCGATCGACAGCATGTTGTAAGAGGCGAGCCGCTCGGCGACCTCGCGGTCGCTGATGTCGGGGGTGATGGTGGGTTCGGTTTCCAGACACTGCCCGAGTTCCATTCCGGGGGCCTCGCGCAAGAGCCTCTGAAAGTGAACCACACCGAGGTACCGACCCGTGGGTGGTTTGTACGGAGGGCGGCACACGAACACCTGTGAAGCGATCGACACCAGCCATTCTGGATCGCGTATCTCGGCCAGGGCCTCGGCGACGGTCGAGGTCGGGCCAAGGATGATGATCTCAGGAGTCATGAGACCGCCAGCAGTGCCTTCCTCATACGAGAGAAGTCGGCGCATTTGCTCCGCGTCCTCGTCGTCCATGGCATCGAGGATGCGGGCTCGCTGCTCGCCAGGCATCTCAGCCAAGAGGTCGGCCAAGTCGTCGCTCTCCATCTCGTCGAGAACCGCAAGCAGACGATCCATGTCGAGCCCTTCGATGAGTCCCACCTGTTCCGATTCCGGAAGTTCTTCGAGCACGTCGGCCAACCGGTCGTCGTCCATGGCTTCGGCCAACTGGCGACGCTGAGCAAGGGGAAGCGAACGAACGACGGCGGCGACGTCGGTTGGATGCATGTCGTGCAGACGCGCGGCCTCGGCGGCCATTTCAGTGACGGCGGCGAAGAGCGAGGCGACCTCTACCCATTCGACGAGACGATGGGTAGGACGGCGTCGCAGAGCCGTGCGCTTGGCCAGTCGCACCTGGGCGACTTCCCAACCACCCGACTTGGAGTCGAGACGTTCACGAAGGGCGACGTCGGAAACCGTCTCGCCGTTCACTCGGCGGTCGATCACGTCGCGTCCGAGGAGGCGTTCACCCTTTTTGATCTTGAAGGGATTGAGATCGATGTCCCACGAACGCAGACGGACGCCGTCGTCGGCGATCTGTCCGACCTTTCCGGCGTTCACGAAGATGCGGCGACGCTGACTGGTCGCCGTGAAACCCACGACGCGGGGAGCCGAACCCGAGCGACCAGGGACGACAACTACGTCGTCGACACGACCGATACTCGCACCGCCGGCGTCGAGAAGCGGCAAGCGCATGATGCGGAATGCATAGATGAGTTCGCCGGCCATGCCGGCAGGCTACCGATGGCTTCAGGAGGTACGGCGGACGATGTCGCGGGCCACGCTGCCGTAGCGATCGAATCGTTCGCGATCACGGCCGGCGTTGTAGAGAACGAGACGGTCGGCGACACCTCCGTACCGGGAGATCAATTCGTCGGCCAATCCGTCCCATGTGGCCTCGGTCGTGAACACCCCCAGGTGATCGTCAGTGATCTGGTTCGCCATTCCGGCAAAGTCGCCCGCCTTCTGTTTCTCGCGGATCCGAGCTGTGGTTCCCTCGAAACCTGCCTCGTCCCAGATGAATGCGTAGTTGGGCGTACTGCCGTAGAAGCTGAGCATGGCCCTCAGGTGTTCACGTTCGGTGTGTCGCTCCTCGTCGGTGTCTCCGACGATCGTCATCACGGGGACGATGATCGACACCTCCGCCGGATCGCGCCCCGCTTTCGATGCACCGTCGGTGACCCGAGGCAGAACGTGCCGCTGCAGATACCCGGGTTCGCCGATCGGATGTACGTGTACGCCATCGGCGACTTCACCGGCCATGGTCAACATCCACGGGTTCACGGCGGCGATGTCCACTTTCGGATCGGGCGCATCGATGGGTCCCGGACTCCACTGCGGTGTGATGAAGGTGAGCTCGTAGAAGTCGCCGTGATGATCGAGGGTGCCGGTGCGGAAGGCGGTAAAGCAGGCCTTGACGGCGAGCACGTAGTCGCGCAGTCGGGGTCCGGGACGATCGAAGTCGACTCCGTACCGGCGCACAACATGGGTCTTCACTTGTGTGCCGAGACCGAGGCGGAAGCGACCCCCCGAAGCTTCTTGGAGTTCCCATGCGGTTGCTGCGGTGACGAAAGGGCTACGAGGAAATGCGACGGCAACCCCCGTGGACAAGTCGAGACCGGGAGCGGCGACGGCGGCGGCCCCGACGTTCAGATATGCCGTTCGTCCGGCTTCGGTGAACAGCAGACCCGAGAAACCAGCGTTCTGAGCCTGCTTCGCGCGATCCGCGGTTTTGGTGAGCGGAAGTGGGGTGGTCATGACGTCGACGTGCACGAGTGCAGAGTAGATGGTGCGTCGTCGGCCGATGGACGAGCCACGGACACGAGTCGCAACTAAGGTCGGCGCGGTGTCTGGCTCACTCCCACTTCTTCCCGAGGAATTCTCGGTCTGTCCTCGCTGCAAAGCACGGCATGACGGACGTTTCTACGGGCCATGTGAGGCGTGTCGTGTCGAATTGCGCACGACGATGGGCGTCGAGGCTCGACACGTCGATGTCGCCGAATACGAGCCCAAAATGAACGTGACTCCGAATGCGGTCGCGTTGAAAGACGACTGAGACTCGGCGGGTATTACTCGCCCGCTGATGTCGGCAACTGGTCGTCGCGTACGCCTCCACCAGGTCGGAACGTGGTTCCGCGATCGTCGCCGCTTTGCTGCATGTTCTGCATCATGGTGACCAGTTCGGCCGATGCGCGCTCATCGGCCATGATTTTTTGCATCACGGCCGCTCCGGCGCCGGCCATCAAAGTGGCTTGATTGTCGTTGAGGAACTTCATCGAAGCTCGTTGATGTTCGGTGGTGCGGTTGACTTCGGGGATTACATAACGCGCCACCATGTCCCACGAGCGCCGGGTGTTCTCACGGTTCGCCCAATCGTGTGCGAAGCCGAGCACGATCCCGAAGCCGCCAGTGATCGCCTGAAGATTTCGGATGGCCGCAACGAGATCATCGGGCGTTCCGATCACTGCGGTACCTCCGGAGGTGATCTGTTCGAGGAGTTCCCATTTGTCGTCGACGTGTTGAGCGCCGGGTCGACCGAGAGTCCACACGTTGTATTCGTTGTGCCAACGCTGGAGTCCGTCGACGGCTTCGTTGCGTGCTTGCTCGCGTGTTTCAGCGATGTGCCAGCTCATCATGACGCGCCAGTTCTTGCGATCGACCGACTGACCGTGTTTGACGGCTGACTCCTCGGCGAAGCTCCACTGGGTGGGGAGGGCAGCGAGACCGGCCGTGCTGTTCGAGGCGATCGAAAGCACTCCACAGCCGTACTTGCCGGCCAGTTGCATTCCTGATGGCGACAATGTGGACGCAGTGGCAATGGGCATGTCGTCCTGAACAGGCAGCAACTGGAGTTGAGCGTCACGCAGGGTGAACCAGTCGCTTTCATGAGTGAAACGTTCTTCGCCGCGCAGAAGCCGGACGATGACACCCATCGCTTCGTCTTGTCGATCGCGTTGGACGAGCGGATCGATGCCGAGTGTCCAGGCGTCGCTCGGCAGCGCACCCGGACCGGTGCCGAACATGGCGCGTCCCTTTGTCATGTGGTCGAGTTGCACGATGCGCTGGGCGACGTTGAAGGGGTGGTGGTAGGGGAGCGAGATCACGCCGGGGCCGAGGCGTATGTGCGAGGTGCGCTGGCCCGCGGCGGCCAGGAACATCTCGGGTGACGCGATCATCTCCCAGCCACTGGAGTGGTGCTCCCCACACCAGAACTCGTCGAACCCGAGGTGGTCGAGATGGGCGGCGAATTCGATGTCGCTTTGGAACTGCAGGATCGGGTTCTCGCCAACCGGGTGGTGCGGCGCAAGGAAGGTGCCGAACTGGAGCCGGGGAGGTCGGCCCCCGGGAAGACCACTGGGTGTCGTCATGTGGAAAGAGTAGGTCCGCGGGTTTCTCGTCCCGTCAGCGAGGCTTCCGACCAGGTCGGGGGGCTAGTGTGAGGACGCCCTTCGGGGACGTAGCTCAGTTGGCTAGAGCACCTGCTTTGCAAGCAGGGGGTCGTGGGTTCGAGTCCCATCGTCTCCACCATTCCGACGCTTTTCGCGCACCCTGTTGCGCAAATGCCGCCAGTGGGCATCTGTGCAACAGAGTGCGCGAATTCCAATCATTGAATTGGGTTCGAAAGTTTGGTGAGATGTCGGTTGGCGGACCATGGGGCTCCGACCAGATTCTTGGAAGGGATCACCATGTCTCGTATGTCAACCCGTCGCCGTATGGCGGCCGGATTGCTCACAGTCGGCCTCTTCGTGGGCGTCGTCGCCTGCGGAGGCGATGACGGATCCGACTCCGACCGTGATGAACTGCTCGCTCTGCTCCTGGCGGCTGCCCAGGGCACGAATCAGGACCCCGGCGCCGCGCTCGTGGCTGGCGCACTCGGTGAGAACCCTGACCTGCTGAACGAACTGACCGACGAGCAGGTCGATGAATTGTTGGAGTTGCTCGAGAGCAGCCGGGAAGCCACACCCACGACCACCAACCCCGAAGACGAGGTTGCGCCGGAGAC